>CAZDHC010000053.1:0-21339 GCA_964505225.1 uncultured Bdellovibrio sp.
AGATCCAACGTTCCACACTGAGGTGTGGTATCAAAAGAGATCATTTTTCGGCAGGTTTCGATAAAATTCATTCTAAAATACTTTTTTCGATAATTTTTTTCGCAACTTCAATGTCTTGGTCTTGAATTGTTGCTGGAATTAAAAAGCGAACTCGAAATGGACCTTTGCCACAATTGAAAGCAACGATTCCGTTGTTGAATAAGCGCTTCAACAATGCATCCACTTTTTCTTTTTCACCGCCATATGGAGTCACCGCGATCATCAATCCCAATCCGCCAGCATCATTCAACAATCCCTTGCAGGTCGTTTGATTTAGTTCATTTAGCATCCCCACAAACTTGTGGTGGATCTGCATGATTCGCCCGTCTTTACCCAAATAGCCCTCTTGAAGCATAGTTAGAATTTCTGTTCCTGCCGACAAAGCCGCAGTCGAACCAGAAAAAGTTCCCGCAATCAAACCTGGCTGGGGATTGTATTCTTCAGTGTAAAGGGTCGCTCCAATTTGAGCAGTTTTCGCAATTGTGCAGATATCGACATATTGTCCAAGATTTAAGGTTTCATAGGCAAACATTTCACCAGTTCTTGCAAAGGTCTGAACCTCATCCATCCAGATAGCAATTTTTTGCTCTTTGCAAAACTCCAACATCGGCACGAAAAATTCTCGAGGGGCGGCAAAGTATCCGCCTTCTCCCAGCATCGGTTCAAATCCAAACACGGAAATATTTTTTTCGTGTTTAGCCACATGATCCTTAAGGGCTCGCAAAGATTTTTCAGAACTTTGAGGATCTTTCTTATCATAAAAAGGAATTCTTAAAATCTCATGATACTCGGGTAAGCCAACTTTAAAACTTGGATTGTCAGTGACCTCTGCCATCATTGTTGAACGACCGGCAAAAGCGTTTTTAAATGCCATCACCATTCGAGCTGGGGTGTGTTTTTGTCTTGAAAGTTTTAGGGCATTTTCATTTGCCATCGTTCCACAAGTTGAAAGCCAACCATATTTAAGACGACTGTTTTTGGCCGCCAATCCCACCAACTTTTCAAGAAACAATGTGTACTCTTTATTGGGCTGCAAATTTCCCAAGTTCGTCACATCTTGAATCGCACCACGAACAGTTGCGGCCATCACTCTTTGGTTTCCATGTCCCATTAGGTGAATTCCAATTCCGTTGATCAAATCCATTTTCACGGAACCGTCTTCAAGTTCCACATAACAACCATTTCCAGCGCCGGATCCAACGTAGGGATAGTGCAATGGACGGCCTCGAATTTTTCCACTGCGCTCGATCATCGATTTTCCATTGGCTTCATGCTCTGGATGCGAGGGTTGTACCGCTTTAATTTGCCCGTTGAGCTGACCAACTTCTGTGATCAATTGTTGAATAAGCGAGTTTACTTCTTTTGAAGTTTCAATTTGATGTCCGATCAGTTGAGCCATAAACTTTCCTTGTGGTTGTATTGAGTCATGAGTTTAACACCGTAGACAGCTAGAATGAAGAAGATTAGACTTTTGGAACAATGAAGCTTTTTAATTTTATCAAAACCTTTTCAATTCAGTGTGCTATCGGACTTTCAGTCTGTGGACTATGTGCAACTTCCTTTTCAGAAGACGCTCCAGCTGATGTTAATTTTGAAACCGCGTTTCAAACAGGGGTCAAAAACTACCAGGAGAAGAAGTTTGACGAGGCTCGTCTTTCATTTAATGCGGCACTTAAAAAAAATCCCGAAAGCGTCCAGGCCCTAACCAACTTGGCTTTGGTCCAGTTTAACCTGGGAAAAAAGGGCGATGCCGTCGCTTTATTGCGAAAAGCCCAAAATCTTGACCCGGATTTTTCAACTCCAAGGGCCGCATTGAGCTTTATCTTGCCTCAATTGGATGTGAAAGAAATCCCCCACGAAATCAGATATTGGGAAACGATTCGGGCCAATGTTGTTGTTCCATTTTCCATGAACGGTTTTTTATTTATGACGGCCCTTTGTGTTTTCTCAACGGGTTGGTTGTTTTTAGCTTATGTTGGAAAAAGACGAGTCGCGATCGAAGAAGAAAAGCCCCTGCCTCATTTTCCATTGATTCCGGTTATCATTTTATTGATTTCAACGGTGGTTGTGAGCATGACGATCATGAAATCACTGGATCAAAAGATTCCTAGAGGAACGATTATCAGTGACAAAGTTTCGGTCCTTTCTGCTCCTGCCGCGGGAAGTGCTGCTTTATTTGATATTTATCCGGGCCTGGAAGTCATTTTGAATTCAGTCGACAAAGACTGGGTTCAAATTACTTATCCAGGTGCCATGACTGGCTGGATTCCTAAAACCAATGTGATGCAAACCTCTGGGAGTGATTTGTGGTAGATTTTATTTGGGAAAATATCTTTCAAAAAGACAGCGATAAAAATGTCATTCGAAAAACTTTGAAAGACAATGTTCTGTTTCAGGATCTATCAGCAAATCAGTTGAATATGCTGCAAAAAGTGGTCAACACCAGAAGCTATCGTCCCGGGGAAAACGTCTTTCGCCAAGGCGAAGTTGGTGTTGGAATGTATTTGATCGTTTCTGGAACTGTGAATATTTATGTCGAAGAGCTTCAGGCTGAAACTTCTGTTTCAACCACTTCCCACGTGACCCAACTTAAATCCGGAGATTTTTTTGGTGAGCTCGCTTTGGTTGAGCATGAAGGGCGAAGAAGCGCGTCTGCAAAAGCTCACGATGAATGTGTTTTGATAGGCTTTTTTAAACCAGATTTGATGGAAATTATCGAAAGAAATCCCACCGCTGGCGTTAAAATATTAATGCGCTTAGGGGAAGTTTTGGGTGTCCGTCTTAAACAAACAACCTCCCGAATCACCGATCTCAAAAAAGGTCATAAACACGCATGAGTATCGCATCAAGAGCCATCGAAAAAGAAGGTCGAATTAAGCTCATTTTTTTCATCGGCTCATTGTTATTGCTATTTTTGACAGTCACTCAAATTAAAAATGTTTTGATTTCTTCTATGCTTGGTTTTGTGACCTATTACATGTTGGCACCTATTGTGGATTTCCTAGAGCGAAAGGGCTTTTCCCGCCTTTGGGCAACGACTATTCCGTTTTTGATTTCGACATTATTTTTCATCGGGGCCATTCAGGTTTTCTACCCGGCCTTGATGGACCAAGTTGAAACTTTAAAAGAAAATATGCCCAAGTATTTCGAAGCTTCGACTCATTTTTTCTCGAACTTAGAAATTCGCGCCAGCAAATTTATTTCAGACATTTACCCCTATGATTTTAAAGGGAAAGTCGAACCGCAAATGATGTCGGTTGCACAAGGAATTTTAAAATCACTACCCGAATATGTTTCACAATCGCTAGCCATCGTTTTGCTGACTCCATTTTTTGCTTTCTTTATGCTTTTAGATGGTCGAGATTTTTCCCGGGGAATTTTGAACTTAGTTCCGAATAATCTTTTTGAATTGGCTCTGAACTTAAATTGGCAGATCAGCGAACAGCTCGGCGGATTTATTCGGGCTCGATTTATTCAATCTATTTTAGTTGGCCTTATCATTTGGCTTGGATTGGTACTTTTGGGTTTTCCCTATCCACTTTTTCTGGCAATTTTTGCGGGGATTTTGAACGTTATTCCATATCTTGGGCCTTTTATCGGCGCTCTTCCGGCTTTGATCATTAACTTTTCCAACAGTGGGGAAACCTCGGTTTTGGGATGGCTTCTTCTAATTTACGCGGTGGCCCAAATTGTCGATACTGTTGTTATCACTCCGTTTATTGTCGCAAAAATCGTCGATATGCATCCGGTGACGGTGGTTTTGACCATCATCGCAGGAGCGCAATTCATGGGAATTTTGGGAATGATTATTTCCATTCCAATTTTCTGCGTTTTGAAAGTTTCCGCTCGCTCGATTTATCTGCATTTAACTGATTTCCGAAGTTAACATTTATTTGACTCGACCGCCCCTGGCCAATAGACTTGCTATGGGTGTAAGATGCTTCGAGTCATTTTTTTAGCAATTCTATTTATTTCAAGTATTTCGATACTTAACGGCTGTTCAACTGATGAAAAAAAGTTGGACGCGCCTGAGGCTGCTTTTAATTCTGCGGCCGAGTACGACAAAGATGAACGTTATGATGAAGCGATCAAACGCTATCAAGACGTTAAAAATAAATTTCCATATTCTAAATATGCAATCATGGCTGAACTTGCCGTTTCAGATGTCTATTTCAAGCAAGAAAGTTTTGCTGAAGCTCAAGTTTCTTATCAAAGTTTTAAAGATCTACATCCAAAACATCCAAAAATTGATTATGTCACATACCGCTTGGCGATGAGTTTCTATTCACAGTTGCCACCAACGATTGATCGCGACTTGAGCTTAGCAGGTTCGACCATTTTGTATTTTGATGAAGTGATTTCTCAGTTTCCAAATTCAGATTACGTCAAAGAATCTAAAGAGAAAAAAGAAGCCACTTTAAAAATGTTGGCTAGCAAAGAAGATTATATCGGCGAGTTCTATTTCAAACGTGGAAAATACGAAAGCTCATTGACCAGATATGAAGGACTTTTAAAAAAGTATTCGGGCCTAGGTTTCGACGCCAAGGCATTATCAAGAGCTTATATTTGCGCTCAAAAAGTTGGTGATCCTGATCGTGCAAAAAAATTCATGTCCGATCTAGAGTCCAAATTTGCTGGCTCACCCGAGCTAGAGTTTGCGAAAAAAGGAGTGGAATAATGGCTGAAGTCTTAATGGAAGACATGCTAAATGAAGCTCGCGAAGCCTTTATCGGTGGAAACTACCGAGTGGCTGAGCCCTTGTTAAATCAAATGCTTTTGCAGAACTCTAAAAACCCTGAAATCTATCAAATGTTAGCAACCATTTGCTACGACAAGGGTCAGTTTAATAAAGCGATTAAAACTTTTAAAAGAGCTTTAGAAATTGATCCAACTTACACTGACGCCAGTGTAGGACTTTCGATTATTTTAAATGATTTGGGCCGCTACGATGAAGGAAAACAGGTTTTCGAAGAAGCTCAGAAGCTTTTGGACCGAAAAACTGGCAAAATGGATTCTTACATCGAAGAAAAATTGGCCAGCAAGCACGAAGAGTTGGCTGATATTTACTTTCAGTACAAACAATTCAATGAGGCCTTAGAGCAACTTTATAAGGCTCAGAAATTAACAGCTCGAAAAGCCGAACTATCAATGCGAATTGCCGAATGCCACGTCAAATTGGGCGATTCACATCGAGCTATTAAGGATCTTAAAGCTTTGATTCGCGAATATCCTCAATTGATTCCAGCTCGACTGAAGTTAGGTGTTGTCTATTACAACATGAATAATCTGGCCGAAGCGACTGAGCAGTGGGAGAATATTTTACTTCGTGATCCACAACATCCCGAAGCTTTGAAGTTTTTGAAAATGGCAAATGCCGCAGGAATTACGGCACTGACTTTATAGAAATAGAATTGGATTTTTATGGCTAAAAAACAGCAACAACAAATTAAAGAAGACATGCTTCCCTTCATCACTAAAGATGAGATCGCCAAAATGGTTCAGACCTTGGCAAAACAGATCGAATCTGACTATGACGGAAAAGAAATTATTTTCATTTGCCCACTGCGCGGATCGATTCATTTCACTGCAGATTTAGCTCGAGCAGTGGAACTTCCTCAGCAAGTGGACTTTGTACATCTTCAATCAGTTGAAAAAGGTGGGGCCATTAAGATCGTAAAAGACATCAGCACCAATATCGCTGGAAAGCATGTCTTGATCGTAGAAGAAATCATCGATACCGGAAGAACTTTAAGCTTCTTGCGAAATCGTTTGATGGCGTCTTCGCCGGCTTCTTTAAAAATTGTGACTTTGTTAGATAAACCTGCTCGTCGCGAACTTTCAATTCGACCAGATTATATTGGCCGAACCATTGATGATCGTTATGTGGTTGGATACGGAATGGATCAGGAAGATTTAGGCCGAAATTACCCCGACATTTATGTCATGAAAAACTAGGAAAGGTTTTCATCATGTTGCCACGACAGCTCGTTGTATTGTTTGTTTGTTCAGTAGTCGTCTTTTTCTTAGTAAATGTTTTCGTCTCATAACGAGACACCTGCTCTAAAGATTCACATCTTAAAACTCCCCAACTGTCGATAGATTGTTAGTCAGGCAACTGGACCTGTCTATTTACTGGTCGAGTCTGCTTTTCCGCAGATTTCCTGGACCAAACCCCCTAAAACCCCTCAGGAATTTTCCAATAACAGCCGATAGGTGACTCGAAGTGGTGCGATAATCACGCATCAATACTTTTTCGGATTAACCGGTTTAAACAGGGGGAAACAATGAAGAAAATGAAAAAGTTTGCGAAATCTTTTTTTAAAGATGAAAGCGGTCAAGGAACTGCAGAATATGTTTTGCTTTTAGCAATCATTGCAGGAGTTCTTGTTCTATTTGGTCCAAAAATCAAGGGCGCCATCATGGACAAAGTCGGTGAAGTCACTGGCAAAATGGGCTCAGTCGGTAACGACTAAGGGATAATTCAATATGACTGTCGAGTACATTTTGCTTTTATCGCTTTTTGTATTCTTAGCAATGGGGGCGCTTGTCAGCGGTCCCCAGAAGTCATTTACAAACGCAGGCCCTCGCTTGGGGGCTCGTGTTGAAAAGCATCTTATCACTGGAGATGGTTTTGGCCAAAGTGCTGGAAACGGCACCTCTCCGTTGAAGTGGGAATAGCGTATGAATGGGAATGAACTTTTACACTTAGGCTTGGCGTTCGGACTGCTTGCTGCAGCCGTTTGGCAAGATTTGCGTACAAGAAAAGTTTCCAATCAGTTTTTGATCGGTGCTTTAATCACCGTGATTATTTATCAAGTGGTATTTCAAGGACCAGCTTCCCTGATGAATTCAGGGATGTCCTTTTTGATGGCGACCGTGATTGTGTTGCCAATTTATCTTTTAAAAGTTTTGGGCGGCGGCGACGTTAAACTATTTCTAGTGGTTTCATTGTTGTTGCCTTGGGATCAGGTTCTTTTAGCTATTTGTGCTTCTTTTATTTGGGGCTCATTGCTTGGGATTTTCCAGGTCGTACTTAAGAAGCAAGGTCTTCAATTTCTTAAAAATTTGAAATCAATTTTAGCTCGAACAAAAGTTTCCAATGAGGTGACTCATAAAATTCCTTTTACCGTGGCTTTGTTTTTTGGTTTTGCAACTGCCTTAGCTTGGAGGACAACATGAGTCCTTTAAGAAATCAAAAAGGCCAAGGAGTTGTGGAATTGGTTTTGTTGATGGCCGTGACAGTTTCCATCTCATTGGCGGTCAGTAAATACCTTCGGGACAACCAGGCTGTGCAAAACCTGGTGGGAAAACCCTGGAACACTCTTTCTGGAATGATTGAATGCGGAGTTTGGTCTGGATGTGGAAGTGGAAAACATCCGAACTCAATTAATAGGAGTCTGTCGTATAAACCGACAGATTAAAAATGTTGAATCAACGTGGCTTTGTTACAACTGAATTTCTTTTCGCGATCATCATCGCTTTTGGGATGACGTTGGTCACATTTGCTTTGACGTTTACCTTATCAACCGTGGAAGTTGCTCAATACGTTACTTTCTCTGCTTCACGGGCCCATGCCGCGGGCAACTACGATGCGGCTTCACAAAAAAAACAGGCACAACTTAAATACGACGAGTTGATGGGAAATTCTGAAATTGCACCACTGTTCACCAATGGTTGGTTCAAGATTTCTAAATCCTCTGATCTGGAAATTCGCTCAGGAAGCGGCGATAACTTTGAGAAAGATTATCCAGTCGCTCAAGGTTCAGGCCGGGGAACCCACCAAGGGGTTCGCATGAATCTTGCGGCAAACATCTTGGAAATGCGCCTTCCTTTACTTGGAAATATCACTCCCGATGGAGATGGTTTTAAAACGAAGTTGTCTGCCTTGTTGATTCGAGAACCGTCTCAGCAAGAGTGTTACAAATATATGGAACTTCGCAAAGATGCACTTTTTGATAACGGTAACTTTGAAAATCGTTTTACCAGATTTAAGAAATCCGGAAATGTACCTATTCCTTGGGAGGACAACGCATGTTAAAACAGCGGCGCCTCTCACAAAAAGGAAATGCGGTACTAGAGATCGTTCCGATATTAGCAATTTTTGTATTGCTGGTTAATTTTTCTTTGGGTTTTTTTGGATTGATTCACTCGGGAATTTTAAATTCCATTGGTGCTAGAAATTACGCCTTTGAAACATTCAGAAATCGCAGCGACCTCACCTATCTTCGAGATGCAACAGATCAAGCGGCAGGAAACTTTGATTTCACCTATAAAAAATCGGGACTTAGATTTCATGTCGTCAAAAATGAATTCGATTTAGGTAAAGGCGATGACAAGTTCTATGCGACCAGACGACCTATTAAAATTTCAGATATCAAAGAAGTGGAAAACGAATTGGGCAACAATGACTCTTATCATCAAAAGATTAAGGGTATCACCGAGGGCCAAAGGGCCTCGGATGCAGGTATTGACGAAGGCGTAAATCCCGCATGGGTCAGAACAGCATATGGCATTTGTTTAACATCAAAGTGTGGTGGGTAAGTTATGAATAACGATTCAAGACCTCTTATTATTTCACTGGCAGCCGGATTATTTGCTGCATTTTTGCTTTATTCTTATTCGCAAGAGAAGAAAGCCGAGTACGACAAAACTTATGGAACTTTACGAGGGGTAGTTGTCGCTCGAGTTAACATCGAAGAAATGCGCACCATCGACGACACCATGTTAGAAGTGATTCAAAAGCCAGTGGATTTTATTGAGCCCGGTGCTTTACAAGATCCAGAAGTGGCAGTTGGCCAAGTTGCAGGAAAGCCAATTAAAAAAGGTGAGCAGATCTTAGATAGTAAACTTCTTTTGCCTGGCCCAGAAACTGGAATTTCATTACAGGTTGCGCCCAGCAAGCGTGCGGTCACATTACCTGTTGATGAAGTTCGAGGCGTCGCCAAATTGATTCGACCAGGTGACCGTATTGACATCTATGCGGCCGTGGATTCCGGCAAAGGATTAACTCAACGTCGTGAAGTGAGCATGATCATGCAAGACGTGGTGGTGTTGGCGACTGGTATCAATGTAGTGAACAATATTCCACGATCTGTTGAAGCGGACAATTCAGGTAAAAACGCTATTTTGACAAATCTTACTGCGGACACCAAATACAATAGCATTACAATCGAAGCCACTCCGAAAGAAGCACAGGATTTGATTTATATTGTTTCGACGGCTCCTTCAAATATCTTTTTTACTTTAAGAAATCCAAACGACCGCGCGGTGCCGCCTCGTTTGCCAAGCTCGACGTCAGATTCGGTGCTAGGAAAAGCTTCAGAAGTTGGGCCTAGTTTGCCAATGCCTGCAGCACCAGCGCTTCCAGTTATTATTCCACAACAGCAATTACGACCTCAGGTTCCATCAGCGAAGAGTCCACAGAACAAGTCAAAGTTTAAGGATTTTTAATGCGGATTATTTTGGGGGAAAAGATGAAACCACTGTTGAAAATCACATTTGCCTTGGCGCTGGGGATGACAATCTCCCATCGTTCATTGGCTGACGATGATGAAGAAGTAAAACCAAATCGTCCTAGAAAGTTCATCAGTTTGACTTTGGGAATCGAGAGCGATGAAAAATTGCCTCCAGTTCCTAAACCATTTAAATCCGGTGGTGATTGTAAAAAACTGGCCATTGCGGATGTTTCATACTCAGAAGAAATCAACTCTCTACGCTTTACCCCAAAACGTGAAGGTCTTTGTACTTTTACTTTGAAGGAAATGCGAACCGAAAAAATCGTTGCCGAATTTCGAGTTGAAGTCAGAAAATCGAAATTAGACTCCGTTGTTCGTGAGATGCAAAGTCTTTTGGGTGACATCGAAGGAATCAATATCAAGATCGTCAACAACAAGGTTATCGTAGATGGTCAGATTCTTTTGCCTCGTGATATGAACCGAATTTACAATGTCGTCAGTCAGTTCGGTGATCAAGCGGCCACCTTGGTAACTTTGTCACCCTTGGCGCAGAAAAAAATTGCTGAATTCATTTCTCGAGACATCAACAATCCTGAAATTGAAGTTCGCGCAGTCAACGACAAATTTATTTTACAAGGCGTAGCTAATAGTGAGGACGAAAAAGTTCGAGCTGAAATTATTGCGAAAACCTATGTGCCAGCTTTGATCGTTGAAAAATCAGAGTTAGACGGAGTCGTCAAACGACCAAAGCCAGCCAACGATGGAGTCATCAATCTAATTACAGTCAAGGCTGCAGCTCCACCACCTCCCGGAAAAATTGTTCAGCTGGTGGTTCACTATGTGGAATTAAAGAAAGATTACGGAAAAGGATTTAACTTCCAGTTCACTCCAACCATTAGCGATCAGTCCGGCGTGACCGTTCAAAGTGGTGATAGAAGTTCTGGCGGCGTTGGAACGTCGATCATGGCGACAATCAATAATTTGATTCCTAAGTTGAATTGGGCAAAAAATCATGGTCATGCAAGAGTTTTAGAAAGTACGACGATGATTGTTCAAGACGGTCGAACCGGAATCATCAATGCCTATTCTGATATCCCTTATCAAATTTCAACGGATAAGGGACAATCAACAGGATTTAAATCTGTTGGTATCGCTTCTAAAATTACCCCAGTTATTTTGGGTGAAAGATCCGACAGTATTAATTTAGATATTTCATTTAAGATCGATGCCCTGTTAAATGTCTCGGCTGCTGGACCTTTGACGAGCACCAACCAGATTGAAACTGCCATTGTCGTCCGAAGTGGTCAAAGTGCCGCGATTGGTGGCTTAATCAAAAGCCGCACCAACACCGCTTATAACAACCCAGACAACGTCCCTAAGAACCCAATCATTAGCCTTTATGCTTCGAAAGACTTTCAAAGAAATCAAAGTCAGTTCGTGGTTTTCGTGACTCCGATTATCAAATCTTCGGCGTCAGCTGGCTCGGAAAAAGTGAAAAAGAAATTTCGTTTGAGAGACTAATCAAAGACTAAAGTCTAGCGAGCTTTGAGCAACAAAGACCGATAGGAACTTATGGTGATTCATCCTCAATGTAATCTTATTGCAGTTGTCGGCGGAAAAGGCGGAGTCGGTAAATCCGTATTTGCAGCCAATTTTGCAGCCGCGCTGATGATGGAATTGCGATCTCCGGTTCTATTGATTGATGCTGATGCAAAATCTTGCGGAGATCAAAATGTCATTTTAGGAGTTCGGCCAAACAAAACAATTGGTGAGTTGGCACAATTTCAGGGATCTCTTTCCCCGCAATCAATTCCTCAAATGATCACCACTCACCCTTCTGGCTTGGCTTATATACCCGCTGTGCGTGGGCCCGAGGAAGTGTTAACCGTCAATTCAGAAATATTTTTTAAACAGCTCGAGTTCTTTTCTAAAACTTTTAAATTTATCATCATTGATGTTGGAAATGACCTCAAAGAGTTTCAGCACCAAATTTTACAAGAATCCACTGCGATTACCATTGTCACAGTTCCTGAAGTCTTGGTGATCAATCAGACTCAACGGTTGATTCAAGATTTGTTAACCGCAACTTATCCGATGGACATGTTTCAATTGGTTGTGAATAAGGCTGGCAATGGGATCAGTTCTCAAGCTATTTCCCAGAGCTTAAAGCTGCCGATCATGGGCATGATTCCGCAAGATGATGTCACCAGCATGAACGCCTTACAAAGAGGCGCACCGTTTGTCGTGGCACAAAACAAAACTCCAATTGCAATGGCCTATCACGATGTGGTTCGCAAAATCACCGGTGGACCACTGCAGAAATTGAAATCCCTGAATCGCCCACAAGCTCAGACACCAGCGAATCAATCTGGTGGAGTTCAGCAAGCAGGCGGCGCAGATTCGAATCACAGTGAAGCTAGAACTAACTTAAAAATTAGAATTCACAATGAGTTGATCAAGGCAATGGATTTGAAAAAGGGAATCACTGAAACCAATAATGATCCAGCTAAAGAAGCCGCTCTTAGACAAAAAACTTTGCAATCGATCACTCAAATCATCGACAAAGAGTCACCAGGTTTGCCGCGTGATGATCGATCTAAGATTATCAAAGAGGTTCTTGAAGAGGCACTTGGTCTTGGGCCACTTGAAGATCTTTTAGCTGATCCAGCCGTCACCGAAATTATGGTGAATGGATTTCGAAAAATATTTGTCGAGAAAAGTGGAAAGGTACAGTTAAGTCCTGTCACATTTACTTCGAATGGACATTTGCGAAATGTCATCGAAAGAATTGTGACTCCGCTTGGGCGTCGCATCGATGAAAAAACTCCGTATGTAGACGCGCGGTTAAAAGACGGCAGTCGTGTCAACGCCGTGATTGAACCTCTTTCAATTGATGGCCCAGCGCTGACAATTCGAAAATTTAAAAAGGGTGGAATTACACCTGAAAAATACATCGAGTACAATTCGATCACCAAACCAATGATGGACTTTTTAAAAATCTGTGTTGAGAACGGATTAAATGTCGTGATCTCTGGCGGTACTGGTTCTGGTAAGACAAGTTTGTTAAATATGCTTTCAGGATTTATTCCTTCCAATGAACGAATCGTCACCGTCGAAGACGCAGCCGAGCTGCAAATGCAACAGGAGCACGTGGTTCGATTGGAAACTCGTCCATCTAACATGGAAGGCACCGGAGCTGTCACCATTCGTGACCTAGTTCGAAATGCCCTTCGCATGCGTCCAGACCGAATCGTGGTCGGAGAAACTCGAGATGGCGCAGCTCTAGATATGCTTCAGGCAATGAACACAGGTCATGATGGTTCGATGACGACTACCCATGCGAACTCTCCTCGTGAATGTATCGCCCGCCTTGAAACTTTATGTTTGATGGCCGGAATGGATTTGCCTGTAAAGGCAATTCGCGAACAAGTTTCGAGCGCAGTTCATTTGATCGTTCAGATTTCGCGCCTTTCTGATGGAAGTCGCCGTGTGACTAGCATCACCGAAGTTTGTGGAATGCAGGGCGAAACTGTCACTTTACAAGAAATTTTTAGATTTAAAGAAACTGGTTTTGATAAAAACCGAAGAATTTTGGGGCAATTTCAGGCGATGGGACAAATTCCTACTTTCATTGAAAAAATGGAACAAAAAGGAGTGATGATCCCAAGGGACATATTTTCAAATGAGCCGAAACCTCAAGTGGCACAACCCACTCAAACGACGATTCCAGCTCCAAAACCAGCGCCTAATTTAATGACTCCAAGGGCAAACCTAAAGAAAACTGGAACCGGCGGTAAACCATGAGTTCATTGCTAGCCAAAGATTCAGTGATGATTTTAGGTGTCGCCTTTTGTGTATTGCTGATCGTCTATCTTTGGTCAGACAAGGTTTTCAATTTTTTAAAGGGTAAAAGCCTTGATAGCCGAACAGAAGTGTTGCGTCTATTAGATTTAATGTTCGTCGAAGTGGAAGAACAAAAAGTCACAATCGTTATGTTGCTCTTAAGTTTTGGTCTTGGAACTGTGTTTTTTCTTTTGTTTCTACCCAACGTTATTGCTGGATTTATCATCGGCGCCATGGTGACTGTTGCTGGTTGGTCAGTTCCAATGGCTGTTGTAAGGTCCATGTACGAAACACGAAATGCAAAGTTCGTAGCTCAGATGGTGGACGGCCTCACAATTATGGCCAATGGAATTAAATCGGGTCTCACGGTGACTCAGTCAATGGAGCGAGTCGTAGAAAATTTAGGAAATCCAATCAGTCAGGAGTTTTCATTAGTACTCTCACAAATTCGACTGGGTCGAAGTGTTGAAGAGGCTTTGATAGAATTGGGCGTTCGTGTCCCCAAACCAGATGTTCAAATGTTTGTGACTTCCATCAATATTTTAAAAGAGACTGGCGGAAACTTAGCCGAAACATTTGCAACAATTTGTACGACTATCCGTGAAAGACAAAAAATCGAAAAGAAAATCGAAGCTATGACAGCTCAAGGCCTTATGCAGGGAATAATCATTACTTTAGTCCCGATCGGGCTGATAGTCCTGTTCTACTTTGTAAATCCTGGATACGTGACCCCACTGTTCAATACGCCTTTAGGCCTGGTAATTCTAGTAATCATGTTCGCTCTGCAAATTATCGGTGGAATAACTATCCGAAAGATTGTTAAAATCAACGTATAAACCTTTGAGCGATAATTGCTCATTGTCATTGAGGTTCAAGGATGAAAACGATCATTGGCTTTCTGGCTCTATTAATTTCAACAAATGTATTTGCAATTGTTGATATGAAAAATGCGAACTTTTCAAATTCGTGGGTGGACTTAGAGGTTCCTGGAACTGGTTACGACTTAAAAGTAACTAGAACCTATAATAGCAAATCTTTGTTCAGCGGAATTTTTGGTTTCGGCTGGTGTTCTGACTTTGAAACCTCTCTGCAGTTTACTGCCGAAGGTAACTTAAAGTTAACCGAATGCGGAGCGGGACAGGAAATCTTCTTTACTCCTCGGGAATTCGGAAAAAAAGAAGTTGATAAAACAATTTCTCAAATCTTAGAAAAAGTTAAGGCGACAAAAAGACCAGACGAGAAATCATTGAAAAAGTTTGCTGAAGACTTGGCGGCCGATCCTGATCTTCGTTCTAAGTTTGCTTTTGCTTATAAAATTGTAGTTCCCGTTAAAGAAGGCAGTCAGTTTTTTGCCAATGGCCGTGAAGTTGAAAACATCACCTTTACAAAAGGCATCTACACTCGCTATTTACCTGATGGTTCTTACATGAGATTTGACGTACAGGGCCGCCTGACTCATATGTACGACAAGAACGGAAACTTTTTGAAACTTGATTATGATGCTGGCTCATTAAAAGAAGTTACAGACAATGCTGGACGAAAGCTGTCGTTCAAGTTCTATACAAACAAAAAAGTGAAGTCTATCAATGGACCTAACAATCTAGCAGTTGAATACAAGTTCTCAAACCTAGATGACCTGTCTTTTGCTAAAAATGCTTGGGGCAATGTTTACACCTACGAATATGATGATGTTCACAATTTGACGAAAGCTGTTTATCCAGACAAGACTTCAATTGCTCTGACTTATGATAAAAAGAATGACTGGGTGACGAGCTTTGCCGATCGCGAACAGTGTTTAGAGAGCTATAAATACGAATTCGACGAGAAAAGTCCAAAGATGCATTATTGGTCTTCAGTAAAAAAGACCTGCAACAAAGAAGTGGTCAACGACTCTAAACATGAGTTTTGGTATGCCGAAAGAAAAGATGGTCAGGTTTACCTTTCAAGAGTCGCTTCTACAGTGAATGGCAATGTTACTGATATCTCTTACCATGAAGCCTTTGGTAAGCCGATTGCGATTCGCAGAAACAATGATCGTTTTACTTATGACTACTATTCGAATGGTCAGGTTAAAACAAAGAACAGTGATTTCGCCAAACTGAGCTACGAATACGACGCAAAATCTGGAAAAATCACGATGGTGACGACGGTTTCTTTAAATGAAAAAGGCAAGCCGGCCAATACCAGAAAAACTGAATTTAAATACGACCCAAAAGGAAATTTGATTTTTGCTCAGAATTCAGATGGACAAAAAATCAATATGTCTT
Source organism: uncultured Bdellovibrio sp. (assembly GCA_964505225.1). Classification (GTDB taxonomy): domain Bacteria; phylum Bdellovibrionota; class Bdellovibrionia; order Bdellovibrionales; family Bdellovibrionaceae; genus 21-14-0-10-47-8. The sequence continues at coordinate 15,605 of CAZDHC010000053.1, forward strand.
ATGACAACCGAGGAAGAATTGCTTCCATCACCGATCAAGCAAAAAAAGTCGTGAAAATTGACTATGAAGAGCGCTTCGGAAAGCCCGCAGTTGTCACAAGACCAGGCTTGGGTACGATCAAAGTTTCCTACAAACCGAATGGTGAGATTGACAAAGTAAATAGCGCCGAAGGACCTTCTGTGGCCATGCAAGTGGCAAGCACGTTTAACAATTTGTTGGATGTCATCGCACCAGCAACAGCTGAGTTCTTCAACTAAAAGGAGTATCGAATGAAAAATATATTTATAACTTTGGTATCGATACTTTTACTGACTTCTACTTCATTCGCTGTAGAGCCCGATGCTAACGATGCAACCGGAGCAACTGTTGTTGCCCCTGGAGCAGCAACGGCTGCAGGAGCAACCTGCAATTGCAACACCTCATCGGCTGCATTGTTGCCAACGGATCAGCATAACAACCTATTACCAGACGATGCACCTGCTGCAGCTACGACAGCTCCAGTAAAGGGAACCAAATAGGCTCTTTTTGGCAATTCAGTGTACAAAGTTTAGTCAATCTCATTATGAGACAATACGATAAGCCCTTGAAATAAGGGCTTTTTTTTATCCTCCGTCGGCTGAAGGCTTGGCACCATCTTCGCTATATACCTAGATAACAAGACGATCCAAACTGGAGGTACTTATGAAATCAGTATTATTAATCATTGCTGCAACTTCTTTTGTTTTCTCGGCACAAGCTAGTGTTTGCGGGCAAAGAGCCAGTGGGAAGCTAGATGACAAAAATACATCTGACAGATGGGCCTATTTTTTAAACGAAAAAACTGAGGCTGCTCCGGTAAGAGCTAATCAGGTTGTTTCAGGACACGCTGTCGTTGAATCTGCTGCTGCTAAAAAGAAGTAATATTCATTCCAACTAGCACAGAAGAACTTCTGTGCTGATGCTTATTCGTCAATTCGACTTTTAGATTGGTTATCGTCTTCAAATTTCTGACTTCGTTTAAAATCAAAATTAAGGCGACCAGCTTTTTGGGACCATTGATCGTTTCCAAAAGTTTTAGAAATAAATCCTGACACGGTCTTAGAAGCATTTTTAATTGCCAGCACTCCACCAGAAGACACACCCTGCACATATTGCGAGATGGAAGAAGACTGAATCCACATCAAGGCATGGGTTTCAATTGTTGAAGTTCCCACTTTGATCTGCATGCAAATAGTTACAATTAAAGCAATAAAAATAGATTTCACAACGAACATCACTTCAGGCATGTTGAAGACCTCTCTTTTGAATTTGTAATTGTTGAAATACGCCAAGTACACTTTGTCGATTGAAGGGCTTTCTTAAAAAAGCCTTACAACCTTTTTGCTGAGCCAATTGCAAAATAAATTCGTCATCCATACTTGAACAAGCAACGATGTCCGTCTCTGGAAGCTTCTCTAAAATTTTCTGGGTGGCCTCTAAGCCATTAAACTTAGGCATCACTAGATCCATCAAAATGATATCCGGTTTCAACTCCAAGGCCATCTGGACAACTTCTTCGCCATCGACAGCTTCTCCCACAACAATAAAGCCCAAAGACTCTGTCGCCCTAGTTAAAAGCTCACGAACAAATCCAGCATCATCTGCAATTAAGACTCTTGTACTCATAGATTCATTTTAGTTAAAAATTGGTGGATCGAGAAATACTGATTTATATTCCGTAACAATTAGGACTATTGTCCCCACCGATACCCAAACGAAAATAGGGTGAAGGTGTTCTCGACAGAAACCCCTCTAGGAGCAGATCCTGTGTTAGGGTCACTCATGTTGGCTTGCCCCGAAAACTGGTCCTTTTCTAACGCGAAATTCAATTCCCAAAAAATTTGGTTTTGCCTTTTCAGTTTGAATTCTCCGCCAAGACTAAAGTCAAACTGACTGGACTCGCCTGGACTGCCAGATGAAAGATTAAATCCTGTGCTGGTTTCCGAGTGATGAATCCTAGGAACAATTTTTCCACCAATGACCCAGGAGTAGTTAGGAGTAAATGGCACTCGTGTGGAAAGGTGCAAGCCCAGGCCTGTGGATTTGGTATTGACCCGAGTGATCGAGTCACCTGGTACAGTAAATTTGTATTCGTATATTTGCATTCCAAAAGTCAAAGACGGCGACCTTCTCGACATACCGTAAAAATGTCGAATGTTGAATCCAAGTTCAGACCACTCATGCTGCACCGGAATTCGATCTTTAGAACTTGAGTCCCCCGCAATATCTGCACCAAAGGATGTCGAATATTTACCGTATACACCCAAAAATGGAGTCATCCAAAAGTTGGCACCTAATAAAATCTTCGGAGAAAATGAACTGAAATCCCGATAAGAAAAACTTGATTTTGAATGACTGGCAACTACTCCAGGTGAAACCTCGAGCTCCATTCGATTTAAGCGGACATCATCCGGATGAATTTGCTCTTTGTAGGCTTCAATCTCGGCTGGTTTATTTCCCAAAACCAAATCTTTCACCTGATCTGCGACGGGTGGCGCTTCTGCGATCTCTTGTCCGGCATCACTTACGTTCTTCGGTTGTGTGGTGCTAAGCGGCTCGTTGGAAGCGAATGATGCTCCAGAAGTTGCCGAAGGCTGTTTGTTTCCAAAAATTTTCTGACTCAACTCGGACTCTTTGGGCTCGACAGTTTTTTTTGCAGGTTGAGATTTAGCTGATACTGTTGCTTTCTTTGTTACTGAACCGACGGGCAAAACAACAGCAGTCGTCAATTGTGAATCTTGTTTTTCTTTAGCCTGTTCGGACGAAATTTCTTCGACTTGTTTTTTAGGCAAAACTTTCAGAGGTGCCGCTTTTTTTACTTTATATCGCCCAGAGGCTAATCCTGATTCTTCACTGTGGTTTGGAGTTTTACTAGAACTAGGAGTGCGCAATAGACCGGCTGCTAATGGATCATATTGTGCCCATAACGAATCACAAAATCCGAAAAAAAGTGCAGTGAAAATGAAAGGTCGAAAGGCACCAAAATGCATAGATTGTTTTCGGTGAAAAACGCTTAGATCTTGACGACATTTTGTCTAGTTCAACCGGCCAGATATTTGGCCTGATATTTGACCTTGCATTCACAACTGTTCATAATAGCAATTATGAGCAAATATCTAGCGATTTCAGCGTTGATTTTTTTGAGTGGTCTTAAGACCTATGGCCAGGCTACTATTTTAAAAAATTCCGTAGACTCAAGTGTGACCATCAAAACGGTGACAATTTCCCCGTTCAAAGACAACGTCGATCAGATTTATGCGAAACCACTGACTCAGCAAATGAATATCATTTTGCAAGAGGACAAGGTTTGGGATGTTCGTTCATTTCCAGACACGATCAAATTTTCTCCCGAACAGTTCGAAGATCAACCTACCAATGTCACTGCCGCCTTAAAAAAAGCGAGCACTGATGCCTTGATCACGGCTCGAGTCACCAAGGGTCCGCGCGGAATCACGATTCGCCTGAATCTATTTTCGGGTGCTCAAGGCTTACTACTTTCACAGGAAATTTTGCAAGACTATCAGGGTTTTGAAATAGCTGATCTACGCACTCAGCTTGCTAACATGTATGCAAAATTAAAAGCTAAAATGCCTTACACCGGATTGCTTTTAAGTCGAAAAGGTCAATTGGTGACGATTGGCGTGGGACGCAATCAAAACATCAAAGAGGGCAGTGATCTTTCTGTTATTCAAATCATAAAATTGAATCGTCATCCCAAATTTCAGTTTTTGATCAGTGCCGAAAAAGAAATTATTGGCCGAGTCCATGTGGATAAAGTTGAGGACTCTCTGACTTTTGGAACTATCACTTTAGAAAGATCTGAAGGTGTCATTCAGGCCGGCATGAAGTTTTTGGCTCCTGAATTTGTTCAATATCCAGCAGCCTCATCTGCTGGTGATGGAAAACTAAATTCAGATCTGTCTGCCAGAGCTGATTCTCCTCTTGCGCTAGGACAATCCCCTAAAGAATGGGTTCCCGAATCTGCTCCTTCATTTGGTAAAGCTGGAATTCTATTAGGTTTGGGCACCTACACTGTGTCGAACAACTTGAGCACCGCAGGTGGAGTCTCTGGAACCAGCGCTATCACTCCTTCGATTCATCTTGATGGCGAACTTTGGCTGACAACAAATTGGATTGCCGGCGTTGATTTAAGGCAATTTGTGGCTCAAGTTCCGAATGGACTTTCTGGTTCATCTCCTGGAAATATCAATGTTTCGACTATGCAAACCACTTTGCAATTTGGATATAATTTCTTAATTGCTGATCAGTTTTTTGGACCAAAAATTCAAATCCTGGGCGGTTACTCGAAACTTTCAGCATCGGTCGATGATTCATCTCCGACAGCCTACACTTCGACAAGCTTCAGTGGAATGGCATTTGGTTTAGGTGGATCCTTTCCTGTCTCTGAAGAAACGCCACTGACTTTGGGAGCCAAGATGCTTTATTTCTTAAGCCCAACTGTAAGTGAAACACCAGTGACTTCCGGTGCTTCTTCTTCTGCGCAAATCACAACATTCTCGGGATATGGAGTTTATCGCTGGACAGAGCACACGAATCTTCGTGGTGAGTTGGTTTACGATATGTTTAGTGCTTCATTCACTGGTTCAGGCACAAGATCACAAAGAGCCAGTTCTTCAAGCCATGCGATGACTACCTTTGCTGGTGGTATCGAATACTTATTCTAACGAAAGTTGGATTTTAAATTTCTAGCTCCACAAAACCGTGCGCATGGAAAGTGCGCCCATATCATAACCCAAATAAGGATATGATATTTTATCGTTTTCATCACTGGCGCCAAAACATGCCAACAGCGGCGAGTAGTGCTCATCCGTTGGAACTGATAAACGAGACGGTTCAGGAATTCGCAATTTATGCCCGGTCAAAAAATCTTCATCCCGAGTTTCTAATGCTGTCGCAATATTTTCATCAAACTCTTTTGCCCAAGGTAAAGCAGAGCCCGATTTGTCTCCCCAGGAAAGCATTCTTAAATTATGGACAATGTTTCCACTTCCCAAAATCATCACACCTTGTTCTCGAAGACTTTTCAATTCTCGTCCAACTAGCACATGGCCTTTTTCATTTAGGCTTATATCTAAACTGATTTGAAAAACGGGAACATCCGCATTGGGATACATGTGAAGCAAAATCGACCACGCACCATGATCAAGCCCCCAAGAAAGATCCTCAACAGAACGATGTCCCTTTAAAAGTTGATTGGCTACATTTGCAATTTCTGGCGACCCCGAAGCTGGATATTCAATTTCATATAATTCATCTGGAAATCCAGAAAAATCATGAATAGTTTTTGGCTTTTCAACTGTCGAAACCTTTGTTCCATTGGTCACCCAATGGGCCGATACACAAGCAATCGCCTTTGGCTTAGGTAGTTTCTCGCCAAGTTTGTTTAAAGCCTTGGTCCAATTGTTTTTTTCAATGGCCGCCATCGGTGATCCGTGACCCACAAATAAAACCGGCATTTTCATAAATATCCTTCATATGACTTCGTAGTAAAAAAAATCCCGAAGTTTTTAGGCTCCGGGATTTTGAAGATTTCTCTTTTTATAGGTCGGAACGACTGAATTACATCATGTCGCCCATGCCACCCATACCGCCCATGCCGCCCATTCCTGGAGCACCAGCAGCGCCGCCAGCATCCTTCTTAGGAGCTTCAGCGATCATAGTTTCAGTTGTTAGCATCAATGAAGATACAGAAGCTG
>CAZDHC010000054.1:0-21096 GCA_964505225.1 uncultured Bdellovibrio sp.
CTGAGCCTGCGTTGGAAAAAGCTATTCGCGCCGGAATGAATGTCGCAAGACTTAATTTTTCTCATGGGTCCCATGAAGATCATTTAAAAGTGATCAATTCCGTTCGAAAGTTATCAAAAGAAATGATGGCGCCGGTGACGATCTTGCAGGACTTGCAGGGGCCAAAAATTCGAGTTGGTAAATTTGAAAAAGGTTTTATTGAAATTGCCTCGGGCCAAAAAGTAGTCATCACGATGGCAAAGGTTTTAGGAACAGAGGGTTTGATTCCTTCTGACTTTCCGGAGCTCGCAAAAAGTGTCAAGGCGGGCGATAAAATCCTATTGGATGATGGTTTGTTGGAACTTAAAGTTCTTGGCGTTCGCGGAGACGAAGTGGACGCGGAAGTGATCTTTGGTGGTAAGCTCAAAGATCGCAAAGGTATGAACTGTCCGGGAGTGACCTTGGCAGTGGATTGTTTGACTGAGAAAGACTTAAAAGATTTAGAGTTCGGCCTGCAAAACAAAGTGGACTATATCGCTTTGAGCTTTGTTAGACACGGCAATGATATTCGAAAGCTTCGAGAGATGATTGAGGCTAAAAATCCGATCACAAAAATTTGCGCTAAAATTGAGATGGTGGAAGCCATCGACAACCTAGAAGAGATCGTTCGACTTTCGGATGTGGTGATGGTGGCTCGTGGGGATTTGGCAGTTGAAATCGGTCAAGCCCGGTTGCCTGGGGTGCAAAAGCAAATCATCACTTTAGCCAATCAAATGAATAAACCAGTGATCACGGCGACGCAGATGTTGGATTCGATGGTTGAGAATCCTAGGCCCACTAGAGCTGAAATTACGGATGTGGCCAATGCGGTCTTAGACGGTTCTGATGCGTTGATGCTTTCGGCAGAAAGTGCCAGCGGTAAATATCCTTTCCGCTGTATTCGCACCATGCATGAAATCATTCGCGAGGTTGAAGAAAACGTCGAAAAATTCTATAAAATTAGAACTGAAGATGAATTTCAAAGTGCCGCTCAGGCAGTGGCAGCCAGTGCCAGTCTTAGTGCCATGAAGTTAGACGCAAAAGTGATCATCTGTCTGACTTCAAGCGGAAAGACCGCCAATATAATCTCTGGATTTCGTCCTAAAGCGCGCATTATTGCGGTGACAGACGAGATTGAAACCTTGAATCGACTCGAGCTCATTTGGGGCTTGCAGACCTTGCCAATTAGACCCTATTCAAATTTAGAGCAAGTGCGTGAACAAGTGGAAAAGATGTTGATTCAATATGGATTGGCCAAAACCGGCGACAAGGTTGTGATGACCTATGGTCAGCCGATTTATGATGGTACGAAGACCAATACCTTATATATTTTCACTTTGGGTGGGGATCAATTCGAGCGACTGCCGGATGAGCAGATCCCACTTCGGTGTCAAAAGGACCTGGAGCTACTTTAGTATATTAGGGCTTTCGTAAAAAATACCTGTCAATAATAAGAACACTATCCAAAGTTACTCCTAACAAATATAACCACACCCGTTGGTAAGAAATTAGTATTAGGAGTACAAAATGACCAAATTATTAGTGTCTTTGATGGTGTTGTTGTCGACGCAGATTTCTTTTGCAAGTGGCGAGTCTTATGTGGCTTGTAAAGATAAAGGCGCAAACGAGTACAATGTTTTATTGGTGATCGAGAATGGAAAAGCAGTGGCTTATTCGACTCAACAAGAAGAACTTCAAGTATTGCAGTCGATCAATTCTAAAGCAGAGTTTGTTTCAATTGTGTATGCAACAGACTATGATACCAACCTGGGTTACGACATTGACCTAACTTCTGATTTTTCTAAGTCCATCAGCTTAGGAACTTGGGAGAGTGGAAATGATTCAGACAACTCTGTTGGACATAGCACAAAAGTGGCAACTTCATGTTTTCAATTGTCTGCTTTGCCAACTTCAGCGGCATTTCAAGCTGAACAAGTGATTCAAGAAATTCCAGTGAATTAGTTTTTTGTAAGGCAAAGATTGATCTATCTTCGAACTTTGCCAAGAGCGTAAATGATTTCCCAGTAGGGGATGATTTTTTGAATCTCTTCGACTTGAACGTTGGTGGCGATCACGCCACCTTCTTCCATCATATGATCCGTGATCAATTTAATTTCCACCAATGGAATTGTTTCTTCGACTTTAATTAGATAACCAAGTTCTTTCATCGAGTCATTTTGCATTTCGGTCAGTGAAATTTTCAGGATTCCTTTGTCATTTTTAGTCTGTTTGCTCGCGAAATGCATGATCCCTTTTAGGATCTTTAAATGTTCTTCTTTAACAGTGATTCGGTCGGATTCTTTTTTAAAAATCCAGTCGTTGTACCATTCGACAAAACTGAATAGTAATTCGTGCTGGTAAACCACGATTTTTTGGCGACCTTCGCCAATGTCTTCGACTTTCATCAAAGACATCTCCATCAGCGTGTTCATTAGCTTTTGCATTTTGTGCGTGGGCTCTTGGAAAACTTGGATCGTAAAATTTCTTAAAATAGCGCCGTTGATCACCAAGCCTTTGTCTTCAGGGCTTTGCTTTCCGTACTTCATTCCGACCAAACTTAAAATCGCGACAAGCTTGGTGATGGTGTGAGGTGGGAACAAATCCGTTTCGCCGGTTTCAGCTTTTTCCAGCTGTTTGATTTTTTGGTTGGCATTGCGAAGTGAGTCGTTCACCGTTCGCATGATCGCTTTACACCATTCAGGAAAATTTTGAAATTGGGCGTGAAGTGCTTTGTAGGGAAGGGCAATGACTTCCGAATCTTTGAGCGCTTTGACTGAAGCAGATCTTGGTTTGTTGTCAAAAAATGCCATCTCGCCAACCATGGCGCCGGGACCAATTTCGGCCAATACGATTTCAGAAGTTTGTTTGCTTTTTACGACAGCAAATTTTCCAGATTTGACCACGTACATCGCATCAGGCGCATCGCCTTCGCGAAAAAGATAATGATCACGATCTACTTTTTTGGAACCACTGGTGGCTGACATTGTGAATATTTTAACAAGACAATGCTGCGCTGTCCATTCGACTGTCTATCTGGGTCTGTATTGCTCTTTGTAGAGCGAAAATACTGGATTTCAGTCTAGTTAGAACTTCATCGGTTTGCAGTCCGGAGCAATGGTCATTTTACCTTCGGTCGCTGCTTTGACTTTTTCTGGTGTTAAGTCAGGAGCGTATTCACGCAAAACAAAACCATTCGGTGTGATATCGATGACGCCAAAATCAGAAACAATTTTTTTTATGCAGCCGACACCGGTTAATGGAAGGGTGCACTTGCTTCGCAATTTCGCATTGCCCTCTTTGTCGGTGTGTTGCATGGCTACGATCACTCGCTGAGCTCCGGCAACCAAATCCATCGCACCGCCCATGCCCTTGACCATTTTTCCAGGAACCATCCAGTTGGCGATGTCGCCGTTTTCTGAAACTTCCATTGCGCCCAACACAGTTAAATCCACATGCCCGCCGCGAATCATCGCAAAGCTGTCAGCCGAAGAAAAAAAACTAGCGCCGGGAACGGCGGTGACAGTTTGTTTTCCAGCATTGATCAAATCGGCGTCCACATCTTTTTCTAAGGGAAATGCTCCCATTCCCAAAAGGCCATTTTCACTTTGAAACATAACACTTTTGTCGGACGGGATGTAGTTTGCAACCAAAGTGGGAATTCCGATTCCTAGGTTGACCGTAAATCCATCCTCAACTTCTTGAGCGATTCGTTGTGCAATTTGTTCTCGATTTAAAGGCATAGGTGTTCCTTATTTTAAAAGCCAACTATTTGCGGACAGTTCTTTGTTCAATGCGTTTTTGGTAATCACGTCCCTGAAAAATTCTTTGAACGTAAATTCCAGGAGTGTGAACTTGGTCTGGATCTAGTTCGCCAACCTCGACCAACTCTTCAACTTCAGCAATGGTGATTTTTCCAGCAGTGGCGGCCATGGGATTGAAATTTCTCGAGGTCTTTCGGAAAATTAAATTTCCAAATTTGTCGCCTTTCCAGGCCTTCACAAAAGCAAAGTCGCCTTTGATGGCTTTTTCTAAAACATAAGGTCTGCCATCAAACTCGCGAATCTCTTTTCCTTCAGCCACTAAAGTGCCGACACCAGTTGGGGTGTAAAATCCCGGAATTCCGGCGCCACCGGCGCGCATGCGCTCGGCCAAGGTGCCTTGAGGGCAAAATTCCAATTCTAGCTCGCCCGATAAAAACTGTCTTTCAAAAGTCGCATTTTCGCCAACATAGCTTGAGATCATTTTTTTAATTTGTCGGGTGTGCAAAAGTAAGCCTAACCCCCAATCGTCCACGCCGGCATTATTGGAAACACAGGTGATGTTTTTAACTCCACTATCCCGAAGAGCAACAATTGAATTTTCAGGAATTCCACAAAGTCCAAAGCCACCTAAAATCAAAGTCATTCCATCTTTGACTCCAGCAATTGCGGATTTTGCGTCAGCATAAACTTTTTTAGACATTTTAAGCTCTTTCGACAATGAGTGCGACTGCTTCGCCGCCACCAATACATAAAGTTGCTAAGCCATATCTTTTATTATGGGTCTGAAGCGCGTAACAAAGTGTTGTTAAAATCCTTGCGCCGCTGGCGCCAATCGGGTGACCAATTGCGACTGCTCCGCCGTGAACGTTGACTTTTTCAGCAGGAATCTCAAGATCCTTCATTGCGGCCATGGTGACGTTCGCGAAAGCTTCGTTGATTTCCCATAAATCGATTTCAGAAGTTTTTAAATTCGCCTTTGTCAAAGCGGCCTTGATGGCGCCAACAGGAGCCGTCGTGAACCATTTTGGATCTTGAGCAAAAGTGGCATGAGCCACAATTTTAGCCAAAGGTTTTACGCCGCGAGATTTTGCTAAAGTCTCGTTCATCAAAACTAAAGCGGCTGCGCCGTCATTGATTTTCGAAGCATTAGCTGCGGTGATTGTGCCTTCTTTGTCAAAAGCCGCACGAAGGCCAGGCATTTTGTCAAATTTTGCATTTCCGGGTTCTTCATCTTGAGCAACGACTGTGGTGCCTTTTTTATCTTTGATTTCAACGCCAACGATTTCGTTTTTGAAAGCGCCATTCGCAATTGCAGCTTGAGCCTTTTTATAAGAGTTGATGGCAAATTCATCTTGTTGTTCGCGAGTGAATTTGTATTCACGAACGCAAAGTTCGGCAGCATTTCCCATGTGCCAGTTATTGTAGGGATCCCAAAGTCCATCTTTGATCATGGAATCGGTCACGGCGCCTGGTCCCATTCGGTAGCCAACGCGGGAATTTTCCAACAAGTGAGGAGCTAGGGACATGTTTTCTTGGCCACCGGCAACCGCTATGTTGGTATTTCCAAGTGCGATTGAGTCCGCTGCCAACATCACAGCTTTTAGTCCCGATCCGCAAACTTTATTAATGGTTAAACAAGGAGTTGAGTTTGAAAGACCTGCGCCAAGTGCGGCTTGTCTTGCAGGAGCTTGGCCTACGCCAGCAGTTAAGACCTCACCCATGATGCATTCGTCAATTTCGTTCGCGTTCAAGCCTGCGCGTTTAAGTGCTTCTTTAATTGCGGTAGCGCCAAGTTGTGGGGCTGGGGTTTGCGCAAATGCGCCTTGAAATGTAGCGACTGGAGTGCGTGCTGCAGAAACGATGACAACCTTTTCCATAATATGAGGCCTTTCCATGTTTGTGACAAAAAAATCTTGTTCTTTCAAAGGCTATCAAGGCACACTCTTTTTTCGGAGGTGTCAATATGCTTGCTGCAGTGTTCATGACGACTTTTTTAACTGCTTTTGCGGGAACTCAAGAGTTTCCAGTAAAAGGAACTGAAAAAATCTCGATAAACGTAAAAGACGCCGTGTTGAATTTTCAAGCAAATCCAAATCAAAAACTTCTGAAAGTCACAATGAATGATTTGGCTCAAGAAGACATGGTGATTCAGGTTGTCGATAATGGATGGCAAATCTCCAATAAAGATGCGGCGAATAAGGATGAGTTTGGGAAAATTAATAGAAAAAATAGAGTGATCGACATTCAAGGGCCATCCTTGTCTTTGGAGGTTCATGTCTTTGAAGGACAGATTACTTTAAACCGCTGGTCGAAAGAAGCTTTGCTTCATTTGCAAAAGGGCAAAATCTTGACCAAAGATACAACCACTAGTTTGAGCATTCACACTCAATCAGGAGAGGTTGCGGTGACGGATCACCAGGGTCGCTTAGAGCTGGATACCTATAAGGCAAATGTTGCGATCAAAGGATTGATTGGCGATGTGGACATGCAAAACTTTTCTGGAGATCTTTTAGTTGACCATGGAAAAGGATCTATGAATTTAAATATCGGTCAAGGTTCTGCAAAGGTTTTAGCCAGCAGCGGGGCTTTGCAGTTTGATTTGGGTAAAGGCGTGCTGACGACGAATCAGTTTTTAGGTCGTATTGAAGGCCAGACGACCGAGGGGCCCGTGAATATTAACTTGGGGGCAGAAGGGGAAGTCAGTGTCAAATCTCAGAGCGGGAAAGTGACCATTGGAAACGCCGCCACATCTGGGGCGTGGATCAATTTGAATACGGCAGAGGGTGAGATTTTTGTTCCTAGTCCGTTGAAAGTTAGCCGAGATGGTTCGCAGAAATTTATCAAAGGTCGGCTTAAAGGTGAGGCACAAAAAGGATCGATTTTTGTTCGCTCACAAGATGGCGCGATTATCGTAAAATAAGCTGTTGGTGAAATTTGTTAGTTGCCCTCTTGACAGAGTATAATAAATCGTTCAAGCATGGCTGCTATGTCTAAGAACGCAAAAAAACCAGCAGCAAAATCAGTTAAGACTTCCTCAAGTTCGGCAAAGTCGACGCAGAAGTCCAAGCAAAAAACTCCCGTAAAATCAGCAGCTTCCCAAGGGGCTAAGGCTGACAGTAAAAAGCCTACTACTGCGCGTCAGGAAAAAGGTAGCGATAAAGCAACAGGCAAGTCATTAACCAAAACTGTGGTTTCTGCAGTCGGTAAGTTATTTAATAAAGCTGACGCAAAAGCTAAGGCGGCGAAAGCATCTGATAAAACTTCCGCTATACCAGAAGAAGTTAAAGCCGAAAAAAAGCCTAAGGCGGGTAAGAAAAAAGCCGGCAAGAAAAACAAAGAAGGCTTTGATTTAGAGGAAGACGATCTTTTAGCTTCCGATGAAGAAATTGGTTCTGAAGAAATTCCCGATTTGTCGGAGTTTGATGAAAATGAATCTGAAGTAGAAGAAATTGAAATCAGCGAGGAAAGCTTAGAGATCGAGATCTCGGCTGCGGAAACGAAGTCGGCTGACGACGAAATTATTTTAACGGATGCTGACGGTCGCAGATATTGCCGTGTTCGTGATTGCGATCAAATTTCTTCAGTTGAAGGTTACTGTCGTTATCACTATTTGTTGTTGTGGAAAAAAATCCAAGTTCGTCGGAAAATTTTGGTGGATGGAAAGCTTGAAAGATATGTCGAAGAATTGACTTCTAGATATCCAGATAAGTTTTTGGAAATGATTCGCAAAGATCTTAGGGCGGAAAAGGATTTCTTGGCTGCAATTGCAGAGCTTGAAATTGATGAGTCAGCTAACGAAAATGAGATGGAAGACGAAACTCAAAATTACATCGACGAGGTTCGCGGGCTGACAACTGAGTCTGGCTCGATGTCTGATGACGATGAATTTTAAAATATCCAATAAAATGATTCAGGCAGGTTTGCTGTTGGCAATCCTGCTTTCTTATTCGGGTCCTTTATTAGCTGATCCGGCTGATAAAAATTTGGATTTGATCTGCGCCACCGAGATTCTGACAACCTCTTTTGTGATCTTGCAAAAAGATGATTCCGTGGATGTTGAATTGATCCATCACAATGGAGCCCAGTATGCGCCATTCTGGTCAGGATTGATTACCCCCAATGACATTGCGACTATTTCTGAAAAGGCTCAGGCTGTGAAAGACCTTGGGGACGATTGGCATTTACAGTTCAAGCGAAGCTCCTGTAAAGCAACGTCTGAAACTTTGTTTTCCTGTGTCGGTGGCTCGGAAGAGTTCCAGGCCGGGGGTAAAAAAATTCGACCTTGGTTGCTTCATGTCTCTTTAGTGGGCGAGGTGGATGTCAATGGATCCTATGCCCATAAGAATGTGACTTTGGGTTATGAGTTAGATGAAAAAAGTCACCAGATCACCATGAACTATCAGAAAAATGAATGTGTTCAGAGTAAAGATCTAAGCCAAAAAATAAAGCAAAAGTTGCAAATTAAAATTAAGTAGCTATCTATGGTATCTACCTAGTGGTTGGTTCATTGGATTTGGTGTTCATGGCCAATTCTTTGGCGATCACTTCGCCTTTAACTTTCAAAATTGCCTGATTGAAACTTTTTAGAAACTCTTGAGAAATGCTTTTTTTGCTCAACATAAAACGATATGGTTCTTCGGCCACTAGAAAATTGGGAAGAGCTGAAAGTTCAGTTTTTCGTTTTTTAAAAAGATGTTTTGCTACTAGCTCATTGATAAATCCAAAGGTTGTTCTACCCATTTGAATTTTTTCAATGAGCTGATCTTCTGAGCTGCTGTCGTCTAAAATGTTAAATACTCTTAGTTCGGATTCTAATTTTTCAAATCTGTCGCTGTATCCGTAGCCTCTAATGACACCTAATTTGTACTTTTGTTTAAAGGACAAAAGATCGTCCATGGTATTTAACTTTAAATTTTTAATATTCTCAGCTTTGCCATAAAGTAAAACCTTAGAGGTAATATAGCTTTCAGAAAAAAGGGCCCAAGACTTTCGGCTTTCTAATTGGAGAGCGCTTCCAGTTAGATCGATAGTGCCTTCTTCAATGGATACTAAAATCCTTTTAAAAGGCATTTTTACAAATTCAACTTCGCAGCCCATTTGATTGAAAATCAGCTTAAGCATTTTGATATCGATACCAGAAGGTGCCGAGTTGTTATTGGTGGTGACTTGAAAAGGCGGGTAGTCATCATAGGCGACCCGAACAGGTTTTGGGCAAACTGTGGAAGACATCGCATTGAGTGATAGAAGTAAAATTGAAGCGAAAATAATTTGAATTGCACCCATATTATTTAGACCTTTGGTTGTTTTCAGTTGGGTTGGTCATTGGAATTGTAAATGCGATTCGGGTGTTGGGTGAATTTGCATCCACTTCAATATGCCCCAAATGGGATTTGATAATCCCGTGGGCGATGCTCAGTCCAAGGCCGGTTCCTTTGCCAATTTCCTTAGTGGTGTAGAAAGGTTGAAATATCTTTTCTCGAAATTCGGGTGAAATTCCATTTCCCGAGTCTGTGATGGAAAATTCGAGCATTTCGCCTTTGGGCTTTACGATTAGATTTATCCATTTAGGTTCAGTTTTCTCGATGGCGTCGACTGAATTGTTGATGAGGTTGATGAGGACCTGTGAAATCTGAACTTCGTTTCCCCAGGCTTGTACATTTTCATCGCACTCCACTGTGATATCGATGCCTCGATCGATAATTCGAGCTTTTACTAAGTTTAAGAGTTCTTCTATGGTTTTAAAAGGATTGAAAATAGTCATCGTGTCATTGGAGCCGTCTCGTGAAAAGGTTCGCAAACCTTTCACGATTTTAGAAATCCGATCCACCATTTTTTTAATTCGGGTCACTTCCTTTAAAAATTCAGGTTGACCATCTTTGCTGGCGCTCCGGCTGACGATGTTCTCCATTTTTTCGGCAGAGGCCGTGATGATGGCGAGTGGGTTATTAATTTCATGAGCAACTCCAGCCGAGAGTTCACCCAGTGCGGCTAATCGTGCCGAGTTTTCGGCTTTCATCTTTTGCTCGTTGAGGAGAAGAACGCCCTCTTTGACTTCGTCTTCGAGGTAGTGAGCATACCGACTCAATTTATGATCGCGATCGGATATTGCTTTGATGGCACTATTGAATTCAGCAGCGATAAGGCCAAGCTCGCCAATCATTTTTTCGTCAATTTCAGCGTTGTAATTAGCAAACTTGGCTTGATGAAGTGCAGTGACGAATTTTGCCAATGGTTTCGTTAGGATCTGATGTAAAATTCGAACAATGGCAAAGCTCATGATAAAAAAGCAAATTAAGAAAATGGAAAGAATCGTCACCGTTTCTTGATTGCTCTCATCAGTTAACGAATGGGGATTTGCGACGATCGTCAATTGAGCAATAGCCTGATCGTCGTGTTTAATATCCGATAGTTTTACCCAAGAATCTTTGCTCGCCTTTAGTCGATCAAAATCCATTTCTTGATAGGGTTTAGCTATTCGAATTAAATTTTCCCCGGTTGAAGGGTAATAAATATGAACGGCCTGCAAAGGGGTTCCTGGTTCACTTAAAACAGATTCTAAGACTTTCTCGATCGCTTTTTCATCGAAATTCCATATGGCATCACTTAAGGATCCATCTAAGATGGCGCCGGTGGTGTTCATGAAATATTGCATTCGGGATTGAATTTTTGCTCGAGATCTAGTCACCATAGTCGTCGCAAGTACAATCATCGCGATCAATACTGATACGATAAATATAAATGAGATAAATCTAGCCAGGTCGACCGTTTTGTTAGGGCCTTCGCCAGATGATTTTTGTTTATACCAAATAGACAGATCTTCTTGTTTCACTAACAAGATCTTCTAGGGTGTTTGGTCAGAAATCAACAAATGCTTGTGCTAATGAACTGGTGTTTTGTTTTTTTTCTTTTTGCCAAACATTGAAGGTTCGGAAAGTTCAGCGTTTGGATCGATTTCCCCTGCTATTTTTTCATCAGCTGCATCCAGAGCGTCTTCGGTTTCTTCCAATTCCTGAAGCATTTCATGGCTTGTTTGTCCTAGCAATTCGTCGGCTTTGTTTTCAAGGTCAGAATTGACGGTGGTGAACTGCAAAAAAAGTGGCCGTTCATTGAATTCATACTCTTTCCAGTGCATAGGAAAATCGACTTCCTCGTCGTTTTTGGTCGCTTCTAGATACTCGTTCATCATGCTGGCAGCGGCATCGATGCAGTCATGAATTCGCTCTAAAGTGTCCTGAGATTTGGCAGAATAGTTCATGGAAACTTCAAAATTTGCCTGCCGAAGGTGCCCTTTAGGTAAGATTCCGACGCGCAGCAATATCTCTTCGGTGTAAATTCGCCCATCAATGATCAGTTTTGCCTGAGCCAGCTGGCTTTTAAAGCCCTGTTCGAAAACCTCTTTGATTTGGCCAAGGTATTCAGAGGGAAAGGCGGTCCATTTTTTTGATGTCTTCAAGCGTGGATTCATTTTGACTCCTGAAATAGTGGTTCGTATAAACCCTTTTTGCATCGCGGACAAGCCTGAACCAGGCAGGGACGGAAAGATATTTATGATTGAAAAAGGTGTGTTTGTTTCAACCTACGGTTGTCAGATGAACGTGAATGACTCCGAGCGTATGTACAGTCTTTTGGAAATGGCCAATTTCACTCCAGTGCAAAGTCCTGAAGATGCCGAACTCATTATCATCAATTCTTGCAGCGTTCGCGAAAAACCAGTGCATAAAGTTTATTCGGAAGTCGGCAAATACCGAAAATTGAAATTAAAAAAGCCAAATTTAAAAATTGGTGTTGGTGGATGCGTCGGTCAGCAAGAAAAAGAAAAGTTGATGAAAGATCAACCCTTGATTGATTTTGTTTTTGGAACTGACTCGATTGATCATTTACCAAATTTGGTTTCAAGATCATTTGAGGGCGAGAAAAAAGTTGTCAGCGCCAAATTTGAACATCGAGCGCCTTATCATGTCGACACTTTGGTGCGAAATCCTGGTGTTTCGACGTTTGTGAATATCACCAAAGGTTGTGATAATTTTTGTACATTTTGTGTTGTTCCTTATACTCGTGGTCGAGAAAAATCCCGACCTCATGAGCATATTATCAAAGACATTCAAGGTTTAGTGGCTCGCGGAGTGCGTGAGGTCACCTTGGTAGGGCAAAATGTGAATTCCTACCATGATGAGCAGGCAGGAAGTTCAGTTGATTTTGCCGACCTTTTGCAAAAAGTAGCGGTCGAGACTGATGTGCTTCGCTTGCGTTTTACGACGGCTCATCCAAAAGATTACAATCAAAAGCTGGTGGATGTGATGTACAAACATCAAAATAAAATTTGTGAATACGTCCATTTGCCATTTCAAAGTGGAAACTCCCGAGTTCTGGAGTTGATGAATCGTGGTTACACTCGCGAAATGTATTTAGAAAAAATTAAAATGATCAAGCAGGCGATTCCTAACGCCGTTTTCTCGACTGACATTATTGTTGGTTTTCCAACTGAGACAGAAGAAGAATTTCAAGACACCATGTCTTTAGTAGAAGAAGTTGGTTTTGAGACAATTTACGCTTTCAAATATTCACCAAGGCCATTTACCAAAGCCGCACGTTTTGAAGGGCAGTTGGAAGAAGATGTGAAGTCGGATCGTCTGAATCGACTTTTTGATTTTCATGATAAGCTTGCCTTTGATTGGGTTAAAAAATATGAAGGTCAAACTTTAGATGTTTTGATTGATAATTTTGATCCGGTTCGGGGCAACCTACAGGGGCGTTCGACGCAAAATAAACTTTTACATTTAGCAGGTGATGTTTCCTTGGTTGGTAAAGTCGTTCCAGTGAAAGTGATCAAGGCATTTCCGGCAAACTTAAGAGGCGAGATTGTTCAATGAAGATAGTTTTTCAAAGCGAACATTTTGAGGAACATAAGATTTCTGACGAAAATTTGATCCGGCTTTTTCCCTATGGTTTGACCTTGGTGCAAGATCCATCACGACCGACCTTTTTGCTGAAAGATGAAAGTGGTCAGTTGGTTTTGCCGGTTTCTATTAGTCCGCTTGAGGCCGGAGTGGCTTTGCAACAAGCCAGTCAGTCGATATTGCCCACAACTCCGCATAAGGTGACCGAGGTTCTATTGGGCACTTTGAACATCAAAATTGAAAAGTGTGTCTTTGTAGAAATCAAAGGCCATCATCAATACGTGCGCCTGTTTCTAGAAGGTCATCCAACTCATGGATCCATCAAGGTACGAGCGGATGAGGCGATGTCTTTGTGTTTGCAGCTCAATGTTCCGCTTTACTCTACAAGAAACTTCATCAATCGCAGTCGTAGAATGAGTGCTGAGCTGGATGGAATGTCACAAGAGCTTTCACAAGGTCTGCAGAAAAATGCCACGAATTCTTTGTTGCTGACTAAAACCCATGAGTATTTAATATGAAAAAATCTGTTTTAAGTTTCTTTATTTTTCTTTTTTTACTTGCGGTAGTGCCTAGTTCATTTGCCTTCAGCGAATTGAACGTTCTGCGAGGCGATTTTGTTGTCACCGAAGTCTATTCGATAGAAAGTCATCGCCGATTTGAAAAAGTGGATTCGGCAAGTGTTGATGGCCAAGAACGGTTGAAGTTACTTTTGCTTGAAAAATACAATTGTGCCTTAGAGTCAGAAGAAGGAGTTTTGTATATTTGCTCCAAGTTTTTAAATGATCTGAATGATTACCCAGTCGCTTTAGATGAGCAGGTTCGCTCTCGTTGGGGTGGATATCTGGTATCAGTGCGAGAGCCAGTGGACGAGCCAAAAATGGTTTACAATTCAGAAATCTATAAGTCATGGGAAGTGGAACAAAAAGTATTGGTGAATCGTTCCTCGGCAGATCCCATTATTTACACCAGAACTTCGTACACGGTGACCCAAGGAATTTGGCGTTTTATTTTGCAAGGCCCTCAGGCTTCAACGGCGGATTCATTCTATTTTCTGATTAAAAATACTGAAAGTTTGGCGCTCAGTGGATTGGTTACAATTGATGGGAAAAATGTTTCTGATCAATATTCGGTGACTGTTTTTACTCAGAAAGTTCAATAGGTCTCATTATGAAAACGGAAATTGTCACAGTTCGAGGAAAGACTCCAAAGATTCCGGATTCTTGTTTTTTAGCGGCAAACTCGGCCATTATCGGCGATGTGGAAATCGGTGAAAAATCATCTATTTGGTACAACGTCGTTGTGCGCGGGGATGTTCATTCGATCAAAATTGGCAAAGAAGTGAATATTCAAGATGGTTCAGTTGTTCACGGAACCTATGGGAAATATGGGACCACGATTCATGACCGAGTGACTATTGGGCACTTGGTGATGCTTCACGGCTGCGAAATTGGCAAAGGAAGTCTGATTGGAATGGGTTCCATCGTCATGGATGGAGCTAAAATCGGAGAACATTCTTTGGTTGGCGCAGGTAGTCTAGTCACAGAGGGGTCACATTTTCCACCACGCAGCCTAATTATTGGGCGACCGGCAAAAGTGAAGCGAGAATTGACTGCAGAAGAGATTGATTTGCTGGAGCAGTCCGCAGACAATTATCTCCTCTACTCCTCGTGGTATTGATATCTCTAGATAAATACCCGCGAGTTCAACAAACGAGAGGATCGCAATGTCAGGGTTTGAGTATGCTTTAACTTTTGATGATGTCTTATTAGTTCCTAAATATTCCGAAATCGTTCCAAGCGAAGTTTCAACCGCGACCGAGTTTGCGCGCGGTAAAAAATTGAATATTCCAATCATCTCTTCAGCAATGGATACAGTCACTGAGCACCGAGTGGCTCAGCGAATGGCTCAACTGGGTGGGCTTGGAGTGATCCATAAAAACATGAGCATCACCGAGCAAGCACTTGAAGTAGAAAAAGTTAAAAAATATGAATCAGGCATGATTCAAGATCCAATCACGCTAGGGCCCGATAACCTAGTTAGCGAAGCCTTAGAGCTGATGGCAAAGTATAAAATCTCCGGAGTTCCCATTACTGTTAAAGGAAAATTGGTCGGTATATTGACTAATCGGGATTTACGCTTTGAGAATAATACCAAACAGCCAATTAAAAACATGATGACCAGCGAAGATTTGGTCACAGCTCATGTTGGTACGAATTTAGAGCAGGCGCGAAAAATTTTGCAAAAACATCGCATTGAAAAATTGCCGATCGTCGATAAGGCGGGAAATCTAAAAGGATTGATCACCATCAAAGACATTGAGAAAGCGCAAAACTTTCCTCAAGCAACTAAAGACTCTCGCGGTCGACTTTTTGTGGCAGCGGCAGTGGGTGTGGATGCTAAGGTCATGGATCGCATCGATGCCTTGGCGCAAGCACAAGTAGATGTGATTGTGGTCGATACGGCTCATGGGCATTCAAAAAATGTTTTAAATGTCGTCCGCCAAATTTCTAAAAAATATAAGGACATCATCATTGCTGCCGGCAATGTGGTCACGAAAGATGGTACCTTGGCATTAATAGATGCCGGAGCTGATGTGATCAAAGTGGGTGTGGGTCCCGGAAGTATTTGCACCACTCGAGTTGTTGCAGGAGTCGGAATGCCGCAAATTTCTGCGGTGATGGAATGTTCAAAGGTCGCTAAGAAAAAAGGCAAAACGATCATTGCCGATGGTGGAATTAAATACTCTGGCGACATTACCAAAGCGCTGGCATTGGGCGCGAACAGTGTGATGATTGGAAATCTAATTGCGGGTTCTGAAGAATCGCCGGGTGAAACAATTTTGTTTCAAGGTCGAACTTATAAAACTTATCGCGGCATGGGCTCTATTGGAGCGATGGCTTTGGGCTCTCGGGATCGCTATGGTCAAATGGATGTGATGGACGACAAATTAGTTCCAGAAGGAATCGAAGGTAAAGTTCCTCATAAGGGACCAGTGGCAGGAATCGTTCACCAATTGGTGGGCGGAATTCGTGCAGGTATGGGCTATATGGGTGCGCCAAACATCGATGCTCTTCAGGAAAATCCAAGATTTGTGCAAATCTCTGCGCAAGGCTTACGTGAATCTCATGTCCATGATGTCAGTATCACTAAAGAAGCTCCGAATTACCGAGTAGAATAGAAGTAGAATAATAAATGACAGCGCAAAAAACATTTTTGATTTTGGACTTTGGATCTCAGCTGACTCAGCTGATTGCAAGGCGATTGCGGGAAATGAATTTCTATTCTGAAATTCATCCTTACAATTTGGATTTAAAAACTATTCAGAAAATCAAACCAGTTGGAATTATTTTAAGCGGAGGCCCAAGTTCTGTGTATGAAACTGGCGCGCCACTGAGAAATGATCTAAGTGAGTTGTTGGCGATGTCTCCTTTGTTGGGAATTTGTTATGGCATGCAGTTATTGGCTCATCAATTGGGTGGATCTGTTCAAAAAAGCCAAGAACGGGAATATGGCTACAATACCATCGAGTGGCAGCAGTCTTTAAGTTCTGTTGGCGTTGGCACCCATGTAGCGCCTTACGGGAAACAAAAAACCTGGATGAGCCATGGCGATATCGTGGATCAACCAGCAAATGGTTGTGAAATTATCGCAACTTCTGAAAGTGGGCATCCGGCGGTGATGAAAGGTGAGCGTATTTTGGCAGTTCAGTTTCATCCTGAAGTGGCACACACCGAAAACGGAAATGAAATTTTGAAATATTTCGCTGAAGTCATGTGTGGGATCGAGGCCAATTGGACTGCGCCTAATATCGTTCAACATTTGCAGGAAAAAGTTTTAAAGCAAGTTGGATCCAGTGATCATGTTTTGGTTGGTCTGAGCGGTGGAGTGGACTCGAGCGTTGTTGCCACCCTTTTGACTAAAACCTTGGGTGCAGATCGAGTGCACTGTGTTTTCGTTAACAACGGATTGTTGCGTTTCCAAGAATATGAATCGGTTATGAAATCCTACAAAGAGATTGGTTTGAATGTTCATGGTGTGGATGCCACTGAGGAATTTTTAAGTCAGTTGGCAGGTCTTACAGATCCCGAGAAAAAACGAAAAGCCATCGGCCGTGTTTTTATTGAGATTTTTGAAAAAACAATTGAGAAACTGACCAAGGATTTAAGCGCAGGCCATAAAGATAAAATAAAATGGCTTGCTCAGGGAACTTTGTATCCTGATGTGATCGAAAGTGTCCCAGTTCACGGTAAAGCGGCGCAGACGATTAAGTCTCATCACAATGTGGGTGGCTTGCCGGAAAGAATGAAATTGGGACTTGTTGAACCAGTGCGCGAACTTTTTAAAGATGAAGTTCGAAAAATCGGTGCTGAGCTTGGTCTTCCTGAAGCAATGCTGTGGCGTCATCCATTTCCAGGGCCAGGGCTTGCGATCCGAGTCATGGGTGAAGTGACCAAAGAAAATCTAGAGATTTTACAAAAAGCCGATCACGTTTTTATCTCTAAATTAAAAGAACACAATCTGTATTCAAAAATTTGGCAGGCTTTTTGTGTGTTGTTGCCAGTGAAGACAGTCGGAGTTCAGGGCGATGGCAGAACCTATGATCAGGTTTTGGCATTGCGAGCTGTGACCTCGAGCGATGGTATGACAGCTGACTGGTATCCCTTTGAATTTGAATTTTTAAGAGAAGTTTCAAACGAAATTACCAATAAAGTTCGGGGCATCAATCGTGTGGTTTATGATGTGACCAGCAAGCCGCCGGCGACCATTGAGTGGGAATAAAGTAAAAAGAAGGAATGTTTAAAAAGTGAGTTTTGTCCATTTACATTGTCATTCTGAGTATTCACTTCTTGAGGCTGCGAGCCGAGTGAAAGGCCTTGCCAAAAAAGCGGCCGAATACAAAATGCCAGCGGTGGCACTGACAGATAATGGGAATATGTTTGGAGCCATTGAGTTTTATTTCGCCTGCCTAGATCAGGGTGTAAAGCCTATTTTAGGCTTAGATTGCTATTTAGCTCCCAGCAGCCGTTTATTGAAAAGCCAGGATCGGAACGAAGTTCAAAAACCCAATTCAAGATTGGTGCTATTAGCTCAAAATCTAGATGGTTACCAAAATTTATGTAAGATCTCGTCCATCGGCTATCAAGAGGGTTTTTATTATAAACCTAGAATTGACTATGAGGTTTTAGAAAAATATCAGCAAAATCTGATCGTGCTTTCGGGCGGGATCCGCGGGGAAATTGCGCAAAGCTTTTTGACTGAAGGTCCAGAAAAAGCTTTAGAGAAAATTCGCCGACTGCAGAAAATATTTGGTGATCGATTCTATTTGGAAATGAATCGCACAGGTGTGCCCGAGTGGAATCAAATTAATCCATTTTTAATTGAAGCTTCTAAAATCACCGGGGCTAAACTTGTAGCAGGTAATGATGTTCATTACCTGCAGCCGGATGATCAAATGGCGCAAGAAGTTTTGATTTGCATCGGATCCAATAAAACATTGCAAGATGAAGGACGCTTTCGCTTAGGCACAGATCAGTTTTATTTGAAAAAGCCAGAGCAAATGCGGGAACTTTTTAAGGACATTCCTGAAGCTTGTGATAACACTTTAGAAATCGCGGATCGTTGTCAGATTAAGTTTAAAATGAAAGATGAAAATGGTAAGGCTATATACCATTTGCCAAGTTTTCCGACCGAGCAAGGTGAGACCATCAAGGATGCGATTAAGCGTTTGTCGATGGAAGGTCTTGAACGCCGCTTTGTTGAAGCTGAGAAGCGCGGCGAAGCTGTTCCTGAACCAAAAAAACCTGAATACAAAGCCAGACTTGAATTTGAATTGTCGATTATTGATCGCATGGGATTTAACGGATATTTCCTAATCGTCCAAGACTTTATCAATTGGGCAAAGGTGAACGACATTCCAGTTGGCCCTGGACGGGGATCGGGAGCTGGATCTTTAGTCGCTTATAGTTTACGAATCACAGATCTTGATCCTTTGCCTAATTTTCTACTGTTTGAGCGATTTCTAAATCCTGAACGTATTTCCATGCCCGACTTTGATATCGATTTCTGTCAGGATCGTCGCCAAGAAGTGATTCAGTATGTGACTCAAAAGTATGGCGCACCATCTGTGGCGCAAATTATCACTTACGGTAAGCTTCAGGCTCGCGCGGCAATCAAAGATGTCGGTCGAGTTTTAGGAATGAACTATGCCGAAGTCGATTTGGTCACGAAACTGATTCCTGATAAATTAAATATCAATTTAAAAGAAGCTCTTGAGATGGAACCGCGGATTCGTGAAATGATGGAGATGAATCCACAGGTGGCGACACTGATGGATTTAGCTCAGCGAA
The DNA here is from genome assembly GCA_964505225.1 of uncultured Bdellovibrio sp. Classification (GTDB taxonomy): domain Bacteria; phylum Bdellovibrionota; class Bdellovibrionia; order Bdellovibrionales; family Bdellovibrionaceae; genus 21-14-0-10-47-8. The sequence goes on from CAZDHC010000054.1 coordinate 19,024, forward strand.
TTGAAGGAATGGTTCGTCATGCAGGAATTCACGCCGCCGGTGTGATCATTGGTGACGGAGAACTGGTTCGCCATGCGCCACTTTACAAAGGGGCCGCTGACGAACAAGTTGTTCAGTATGATATGAAACATGCCGAGAAAATTGGACTGATTAAGTTCGACTTTTTGGGTCTTAAGACTTTGACTCATATTCAGCATGCTTTGGAATTGGTTTTTAAAAACCGAGGCGTTCGAGTCCATGCGGATGAAATTCCAATCAATGACCCCAAAATTTACGAGTTGATGTCGGCAGGCGACACCAATGGAGTGTTTCAGTTCGAGGGTGAAGGTATCACCGATGCCACTCGAAAAATTAAGCCTTCTAGTTTTGCGGATATCACGGCGATCACATCACTGTATCGTCCGGGTCCGATGGCCAATATCCCCGAGTTTACCAAACGTAAACATGGTGAATCTCCGGTAGAATACATTTTAGAAGACACCAAAGAGGTTTTAAAAGAAACCTATGGAATCATGGTTTACCAAGAGCAAGTTATGGGTATCGCTTCCAGAATCGCCGGCTACAGTCTGGGCGAAGCGGATATGCTCCGACGAGCGATGGGAAAAAAGATCAAAGAAGAAATGGATCAGCATCGGGTTCGTTTTCAAAAGGGTGCTGGAGAGAAAGGCTATGATCCGAAAAAATCCGAAGAACTTTTCGATTTGATGTATAAGTTTGCCGACTACGGATTTAATAAATCCCATGCGGCAGCTTACTCGGTCATTACGGCTCAAACAGCTTGGATCAAGCATTATTACCCAGCTGAATTTTTCGCAGCCCTTCTATCGACCGAGATCTCGGACACCGATAAAGTCGTTAAGTATGTAAAAGATGCGCAGAAGCATGGTTTGAAAGTGCAACCTCCACATGTGAATTATTCGGATTATCTATTTACTGTTCGTGGCGATGATATTTATTTTGGAATCGGTGCGATCAAGGGTGTTGGTGAATCTGCCATCACTGCAGTTTTAGAAGCACGCGAAAAGTTGCCGGCGAAAAAGTTTGCCTCACTGGAAGAGTTTTTTGAGACCGTAGATGGCAGAAAGCTCAATAAAAAAGTGGTCGAAGTGATGATCAAGGCCGGAGCTTTTGATGGTTTTGGTCCGCATCGTGCGCAAATCATGGGTGGCTATCAAAAGTTTTTAGATCGAGCCCATGAAGTGCGTGAAGATATGGAAGTGGGCCAAGCTTCTTTGTTTGCCATGGATGATGGACAAGAGTCTAAAGTTGTTTTGGACAATGTGAAGCCTTGGACGCGAACGGCCTCGTTGGCCTTTGAAAAAGAAGTTTTGGGTTTCTATCTTAGTGATCACCCCCTTAAGGGATTTGAAAATCTATCTAAAGTTTGGACCACAGGATTTGTGGCAGATCTGCCAAGAATTGGCCAAGAACACAATGCCAAGACGGTGAAAGATGAAGCACCAAAGCGCTATGACCCAAGAAATCGTGATGCGGGTAAAAAGCGCATCGTTGTCGCTGGATTGATTGCCGAAGTTCGCGAGTTGATCACCAAAAAAGGAACCAGGATGGCTTTTGCTAAAGTCGAAGACCTGACTGGCTCATGTGAATTGGTGATCTTTCCGGATGCATTTTCAAAAGTAGAAGCTTTGTTAAAAGACGAACGGCCAATGTTGATGGCGGGATTGTTAGAGGTCAACGAAGAGGGCGTGGCGAAAGTGATTTTAGAAAATCTATCGCCCCTTGAAGATATTTGGAAAAAAACCAAAAAGATGACCTTTCATTTGGAAAAAGTGCCTCAGGATAAGTACGAAACTTTGTATTCGGTTTTAGCTGAAAGCCCCGGGGCAACTATTGTGGAATTTAAATTGAAACTAGAGGACCTTAAGCAAGAGGTCAGTCTTGAAGCAACGGGTTTAAGTGGCGTGGCCATGACCAATGAATTGTTGGAGAATCTGCACAGCCACTTTGGAACTACAAATTTTATAGAGGTGAATTAGATGAAAAGGATTTCAATAGTATTCGCGACTTTAATTTTGGCTGTGATTTTTTCAGTTTCAGCATTTGCGCAAAAAT
>CAZDHC010000055.1:0-20578 GCA_964505225.1 uncultured Bdellovibrio sp.
CCATGGAATCGTTATTCACGTAAGGCCAAAAAGCTGTTTTTCTGCCGTCTTGGTTGTCTTGTACTGCCACCAACTGTGACTGTGCATACATCGACCAACGCTCTTCCCACTGATAGTTCAGATGACTGGTCCAAAGAGCAAACTCAGACCGCTCGCCCTGTAAATAGCGAGTCGACAAAGACAGGTTCTGAAATTTTTTAATGCGATAGTTGTAATTTAAAGTTGCTAGCCCCGCATTGCGAAATGGATATCGCTGCGGCAAAAACTTATCACTTTGATTAGCAAATTTCCCCGAGGCCACTGATTCGCCGCCATTCACAGTTAAATAGGCCATCTTCATGTCAAAACCATAAAACTTAGTTCCAACAAAACCACTAAATAGTGTTGAGCGATCAAAGGTCGTGTAGGTCCAATCGCCTTTAAACGTTGGATCTTCAGGAGATTCTTGAATTCCCGATGCTCCGATTTCAAAGTGACGTGTTGAATATTTCAGATCTACTGAAGTCAAAGTATGATAGGAAACCGTTGGCAAAATATCTATTTTAGTAACGTCTTCAACACCGTTTGAAAAGACATAGCCATCAAAGCCCAGCGCCAATTGATTCGATGGTTTATTGGCAAAAGATCCTTGAGCAAAGCCACCATCTGTTTCGCTGCCTACAAAAATTCTGCCGGCAAAACTTCGATTAAAAACCACATCCTGAGTTTCGGGCTTTTGAACGTTGTAGTTCACGTTAACCATTTGTCCATTGATCATCGCTCGACTTGGTACCGCCTGAAAATACGGATTGGATCGTTCGAACTGCCCACCTTTAATTTCATATCCAGGGCCCTGATCCGGAATAAACAATGGAGAACCAAACAAGGTGACTCCCCATCTTGGTCCGCCATCTTGATTTTCCAAATTCAAAAATACTCCGGTTAGACCTTGAGAAACCGGCTCTAACGCATTCCATTTAAAAAGTGGTTGATACAAGCCCAGATCAAAATCTTCATCCAACTGATTCCAATTCAACTTCTTTCGTCCCACCGCTAGTGGGCTCTGTTTCCAATAAAGCTGAGAAACATTGATATAGCTCAAAACCGAAACGCCCGGAGAAATCACTCCATGAACCTGAGCTTGTAAGGTGTCTTCGACTTCTGATTCTTTTTTAGTCTTGGCTAGGGTGTCCACACCCACGCCAACAAATTGAAATTGCTTACGATCTGTTTGCTTATAGTCTTCACTGACAAAGCCAGCTTCCGACAACGAAACCCTGCCTTGCGGCCCTGCTAGCGCCAATGTCGGCAGAAAGGCCAATAGAACTTGGCTGATCCATATAAAGGGCTTACAAAAAGACATCTTTGGTTTATCCATCATTTCTAAAGAACTTCAAGAACGAGGCCCTGACGGGACGCGAAAACAAGCACTGAGTCGTATCTGAGCTGTCTAATGTTTAGACAGCTCCCCATTTTGGCACTTTTTTGGATTCCTTTTTAAAGCCCGAGTCGTATACTGGCGCCTCATGATTCAAAAGGGTCCAACTAAAATACTGATCATACGCTTTTCAAGCTTTGGCGACGTCGTACAGTCGCTAAGCCTGCCCACTCGTTTAGCTGAGCTTGGAATGCCTTCCGAAATTCATTGGGTGACTAGAAAAGACATGGCTCCGCTCTTAGAAGGCCACCCATTCATTTCAAAAATTTGGACTTTAGATCGCGCCCAAGGACTAGTTGGCTTATTCCAATTAATTAGTGAGTTAAAAAAGCAAAGATTCACTCACATCTACGATGCTCACAACAATTTGCGCTCTCGCCTCATTTCGTTGATGTTGCAACCCCCTGTTGCCATCAGTCGATGGCTCAATCCACCATTGTTTATTCGCAAATCACAAAAACGCTTAAAAAGATTTTTGCTATTTAAGTTGCGACTCAATACTTATGAAATGCCTTTTTCAGGACAACGAGATCTATTAGAACCTTTGACTCAGTGGGGTTTAAACAAAGAGCTACCTCCCACTCCGCAAATCTATATTTCTGATGCCGCACTTTCTATCGCAAAAAAGTCAATTTTGTTTCCGCACTTTATTGCCGTCGCGCCATCCGCTGCGCATGCTCTTAAGCGATGGCCTTTAGAGCACTTTAAAAAACTGATTGCCCTCAATCCTGAGCAAAACTTTGTATGCCTTGGGGGACCAGAAGACTCTTTCATCCAAGAGTTAAGTTCAATGAGCCCCCAACGAGTCCTCAACTTAGCTGGAAAACTTTCAATAACAGAAAGCGCCGCCGTCATTTTACTGGCTCGAGGTTTGATCACCAATGACACGGGACTTTTGCATGTGGCAGAGCAACTTGGCAAAAAAACCATCGCCTTAATGGGCCCAGCACCTTTTGGTTTTCCTTCTAGATCCACGACTAAAATTATGCAGCTCGATTTGGATTGCCGACCCTGCAGCAAACATGGCCAAGGCCCTTGCGTAAACTCAGTTTATCATCGCTGCTTGGTTGAAATCACACCCACAATGGTTCAAAAGGAATTTGAATCATGGCTTTAATTGATTTCTTTATTTTTCAAATCTACCGTTGGATTGCGGTCCCTGTTGCCATTACACTTTTAAAGTCATGCAAAAATATTTTGCCTCAAAAAATTCAAACCATGCTTTCGGATCGGGCCAATCCTAATTTTCAATTGCTGCCCGCCAGGCCCATTTGGATCCATGCCAGCAGCGGCGAAATCGAGTACGCCAAACCAGTCGTTCGAGAATTGAAAGCTCAATTTCCCCAAACACCGATTTTGGTCACCTACTTTTCACCGTCAGCCAAACGGCTGATTCAAAAGTTTCCCGGTATTGATCTTTCGATGGCCCTTCCCTGGGATCAAAAAAAAGATGTGGAGAAATTTTTGAAGTTTTACAATCCACGCTGTCTTTTGATCGCCAGAACTGATGTCTGGACCGAAGTTGCGATCCAATGTCAGACTTTAAAAATTCCGAGCTTTCTGTTTTCAGCAACCATTGCTAAAGAAAGTTCCCGAAAAGGCTTTCTGGCGGGTTCATTAACGAGAACAGCCTTGAATGCTTTAACGAAAATATTTTGTGTCAGCCGCGAAGATCAACAGATCTTTCAAGACTTAGGTGTTTCCGCTACCATCGAAGTCGCCGGTGACACCCGCTTTGATCAAGTTCTTTACCGAATTCAAAATCCGAACCCAGTGCGAATGGAGTTAAAGCCCAGTGCTCAGGAAAAAATATGGGTGATGGGATCCACCTGGCCCGAGGACGAAAAAGCTTTGCTACCTGCCATTCAAAGGTGGATCGAAAAAGGACACCGCTGCATCTTGGCTCCCCATGAGATTGATGCTGCTCACTTGAATCAAATTAAATCCTTGCTGGATTCAAAAAAAATCACCTACGACCTTTATAGCTCAGCACCAGCGTGGAAATCAGCTGTCCTTTTGGTAGATCAAGTGGGTTGTTTACAAGAGCTTTACCTTTGGGGGACAGTCGCTTTTGTGGGAGGGTCCTTTAAAGAAAAGGTCCACAGTGTGATGGAACCTTTAGCCACCGGCATCCCAGTGATGGTTGGCCCCCATCACCACAACAATCGCGAGGCACTGCAATTTCAGCATTGTATTTTAGGAACCAATTTTTTTGCAGTCAATCAGGTCCTTCACAGCGAAGAAGCTCTCAATGTTTTGGAAAAATCCTTAGAAATTTCTAAGCCTCATCCAAAGATTTCCGAAAGGGTTTTGCAATCTTCAGGGTGTACCAACAAATTGATCGAAGTTCTAAAGCAAATCGGCGTTTAAATTTTACGGACTTTCTTGGTTCTTAAAAGTCTTTTGCATTTGAACTTTATAGATTTTATCTAACTCGCCCGACTTTTCTAATTTCTGAATTTGTTGATTGATCTTTTCAATCAACTTTAAAGCTTTGTGGTTTTTTAGACCTGCAATTAAATGCAACTTAGGAGCGTCGACTCCTGGGACCGGCAAACTCAAAATATCACCTTCACTCAGGTAGTCTTTGTTCAAAATTTTAAATCCAGTTAAAACTTCATATTCCTCAGGAAAATAGACGCATCTCTTGGCTTTTAATTTTTCAATAGCCGAATTGTAGCTCTTGGCTCCCGAATCCAACTCTTTGGATGACAACCCATAGTGGTCATACGAATATCCTAGCAACCCACAACCTTTATATTTTTTTAGATCGTCTTTCTTGGTAATTTTAAAGTCCGTTGTTTCTTTTAAAAAGAAAACTTGCGGTGTTAATTTTCGATAGGGCTTTGAATATTTGAAAAACTTAGCTCGATCTTTGTCAAAATAGGCATCCATTCCAAAATCAACTTCGCCCAACTTGACCATCTCCATACAACGATTCCACGGATAGGACATTTCAAATCTCACCTTGATATTCATTCTTCCGAAAGCTTCTTTCATCACTTCAATGGTGTAGCCTTCTACCTGCGTAGCCGATTTTTTTCCGTTTTCATCTCTTGAAAACCACATAAAAGGTGGAAAATCTGGCTCTGCACAAAGGGAAATTTCCTGAGTCGCAGCCGGTTTACTTTCAGCAGAACTTGAGATTCCGTGAAGGCTCATTAGAGTCACAATTGAAATCCAAATTTTGAATGTTAGACTCATGTAAACCACCTCGCACCTTTAAATGGATCGGTCTATTTGGATGATTCCTGAAAGCTGCTATTTAAATATGGCTAAATCTCAACTTTCTACCCACCCATTCAACATAACATTGTTTACTAAAAATCGGCCGGCGACCAAAAGTTCAACACTCCTAGAGGCGATTACGTAGCCTTAACCCCTCGGATTCTAACGGAAAGCATGGAGCACTGTTTTTGAATTAATACCTACAAAAGGGATGGTTTGTGACTTTATATCGCCAATGGATACCTTTACTTGCAATCGTTATGGGAGCTCTTACACAAGGGCCTGTCGCCGCATTGGCACTGCCAATAACGGCAAGCTCAAATCAATCCAAAGTCAATTTGAACAAGTCCGTCCAATACCCTCACCTTCAGATTGAAGCTGGGCTGAATTCAACCAAAAAATTTGACGGGACCTGGGAATCCAGCCTGCTCGGAAGACAAGCCCAAGACGAATTCAACCAAAGGACTTTGTCAGAGTTCACTGTCAAGGCAAGCCTCAACTATCGCCCAATCGAATTTTCAACTCTCAATTTTTCGCCAAGATTTAAATACATCACTGGCTATGCCCAAACTCAGTCACAATCCAAAAATAGCCAATCGGACTGGACTGTGGCCAATGCTTCATTTGAAGTGAACACCCAAGACTATTTCGACGCGGCAGCGGGCGCCCTGAACCAAGAAAAAAATCACCACAGCCTTCTTTTGTCTGATGACGTCACCTTTCCCGCATTGGCATTTAAAATTCACACAGCTCGAAATCAAAATTTAACTTTGGGCATTCGAGCGGAAACAGCTGTCGCGACTTCCAGTAGTTTGTCGACTCAAACTAAAGATTTCGAAAAAACACCAACTTTCAATTCAGTGGGTCTTTACCTTTCAAATCTAAATAAGTCCGATTTTTCACAAACGATCGAAGGGCAAGTGGCAGTTAGCAGATGGCAATTTGATTATTTACCATCTGCAGTTGCGACCGAGTCCGGCTTGATCGGAAACACAGTTCGCAATCTTTCGGATGGAACAGATAGCGAGTTCATTTATAAATATCAGGGCCTATTGGCAAATGCAGATCTAAAGGCCAATTTGAGTCCCAAAATTTCAATTGGTGTTGCGGCCGCCTATATCAAAAACGAGCAAAGTCCGGCCACTTTAAATCAAGGCAGCTGGAGCAAAGCCTACGCAGAACTTTGGCTCAATCGCAATTGGATGATTTCCCCTGCCTATGAATTTTTCCGAGTCGAATCCGATGCAGTCGTTACAAGTTACAATTCCAGAAGTTTCGGCTCAAACTCGATTGGCTACCTGGGCACCCTGGCAGTCGAATACAAAAAAACGATTCGTGTTGGAATTTCCGGTGGTGAAAAAGATGCTATCATTGAAAGCCCTTTTCAAAGTCGAGAAAAAACTTGGACCTTAAAATTGGAGACTCTGAATGTTTCAATCTAAACTATTGCGAACAAAACTCTCTGTGTCCAAAATAGTCGAAGTGACTTTGGGTGCTTCCCTGCTGTCTTCAATTTTGGTTGCCTGTTCAATGCCAAAGCCTCAATCTCGAGAAGGCAATCAAGATGCGGCCACATTCTATGTGGACAAATCAGAGATTTCCTTTACCAGCCAAACTCTTCATCCGAAAATTTCTTTACCTTTAAGTAAAACCTTTACTATCAATGCTTGCATTAAAGATTTAAAGCTCCAAAAGTCAGTTCTAAACAACGACTTTCATGTGGTTGGAGAGACCGATAAAAAAATCACTTCTGACGCCAATGGTTGCCTGAACTGGAACGAAACGGTCGAATACAATCACCTGGCACCCGCTCGTTACATCGAAATGAAGCGATCTATCGAGGCCCATGGATTTCACAAAGGCCACCGCACAGTTCGATTTGCCATCAACCCTTGGGAGGACTCGGCGCTTTCATTGTTAGATCGCGAAGTGCCTGAGCTCGTAGCTGCCGAACAGTCTGCCGCTACCCTAAAGGGACTTTCTAAAGATGGAAAATTTCAGGCGTCTGCCATCTCTTTTGATGATTTACGACTGACTGTCGAAGAGAAGCGAATCAATGAACAAGGATTAGTTCTCAATTTTGACATTCGCACTCAACCCAGCTTTGCTCGAGTGAAAGCTTCTGGCCAAAAATTAACTGAAGCCCTAACTTACGGCGAATTCGAAGGCGAATTAGCCCTGATTCATTCAGTTTCAGAAAAGCAGCTTGAAGTGCGTAGACTTTTAGCTGCGCCTGTTTCGATTCAGGGAAAAATGGTGAATAACTTTTTATTGATTGAAACCAACCTTCCCCTGGCTAGAATCTGCACGCGCGGGCAGCTTCAGTTGGGCCTTAAACTGAAGGCCCTGGGTGCACCGGATTCGGTTCGACCCTTTGAGGGCGTTTTTATTGTTGGTGAGTGCGATCAATTAAAAGGAAATGCTTTTTCAAGACTTAAAAATGTTTTTCAAGAAAACAATGGACATCTAACAATTCAGGATTACTTAACTGACAAAAGCAATCCTTCAGAAACAAAACTTCCCCATTCTTCACAGGACACTAGAACTGTGGTCGACACTCAACAACCCGACTACTATCAGCGCAGTCAGATCGAAATTAAAAAGTTACATTTTGACAACGTTTCTTTTGAAGGCAAGTCAGCATTGAACAGAACCAAGACATTCAATGTAACGGCCTGCTTGAAATCAGGTCTGGATCAAAAATCAATGAGAGCTCAGACCTTTCAAATTACCAAGGTGAACGGTCAAACTGACTCCATTCGCTCAAGCGACGATGGCTGCATTAGCTGGGACGACAGCATTCAATTTAATTTTCTTGCGCAAGAATGCTGGATTCAAAAAGAAGTGCAAATCAATAATTCGAACTTGAATGTCGCGCAGACAATTAAATTGAATATCAACCCATGGTCCGGTGGCGAAGCTTCGATCCGGGATGTTCGGTTTTTGGATTCTCAAGGACAAAAGCTTCGGTGTTCCGAAGGAAAGTCCGAAATTATTTTATCTGGCTATTCGTTTGATAAAAAAGATATCAGCTATGATATTGATTCATTTCTAAATTTGAAAATGAGAAAGACTGGAACCTTAAAGTTGACTCCGATTCTGAAACGACCAAGTCTTTCGGAGCCAAATGGATATTCTCAGGAACCAATTCCGATGGGGACCTATGTTTTGAAGTTTGCTGTGGTTGACAACTCAGTTAAGGATTTGAAAAAAACCAAAGAACAGATTTTTCAAGTGGATGAAAAATTGGTTTCCGTCAATGGCGCTGGAATCATTTCTGAAATGATCACGTTGGAATCTTCCAACATTAAAGCTATTGGAAACACCAATCAGCTTATATTAGAGATCGTTCCTGCTCGTGCGGATGCTTTAGAAATTTTGAAGCAAAATGCAAAAACTAATATTTCCGACCTCATTTCTAAGGAAACCAATGTTGAGATCACCACCTATTCGTCTCCTTTGATCTTGGCGAACAATGGCGAAAGCGGAAATTCTATTGCAATTCAATCCGGAACCACTTCCATGATTGATATCTTGAAGACACAGTTGAATGAAGACAAAGGTCTTCAAACTCTTCGTCAATCAACACTTTCTAAAAAAGACACTTTTGCTAAAAATGAAAATGTGAAAGTTCTTAATTTAAACGATGAAAAGCAAACTTTGGAATTTAGAAAATCATTGGCAAACCCAGTTTGGTGGTATGCGGATGCTCGTCCGAAAGAAAAAGACGTTGCGGCTCTAGATACAATCAAGGTAAAGGCACCTCTGTATGATGGAAAGTTAGATTCTGAATTTGGGCAACGCTTATGTGCTTATTGGTTTTTTGATCAATTTCGCCGTCCTGTTAAAAAGGTTCACGTGAACTATCTTCCACAAACTGGCAAGCCGGGAGATATTGAAATTGCAGCAGTTCCACTTTTCATGCCGACGTCAATGCAATTGACGATGCAATGCCAAGCTGCCATGGCTAAACGTTCCAACGAATGGTTTGATTTGCAGACCAGATACATCGTTTCTAATGTTGAAAAAATTGAAACACTGCCAACTCAGGTTCGCGATCTCTCGATTCAAACTTCATTTACAATGAGCAAAGGACATACTGAAAGCCAGGCGACTTCTTTTTCTTGGGACATAGGTGGCGGTATCAATGCTGCATCTCCAGTGAAGTTTTTAGATATCTTCGGTTTATCTGGATCCACTGGTGTTCGTTATCAAAAATCTTGGACGACAACAGACGCAGATCAAATCGGAACTGCCGCAGCATTTCAAAATGGAATTCAAGCAACGGTGGAGCGATTGAACTTCAAGCTGCGATCGGAAAATGTTGAAAAATGCCTGATTGTAAAATTGAATCCAGCCCTTTATTTGGATAAAAAAGGACCTCTGGCGAATGTTTTAGACCACCGACTAACTGCAATTGAAAAAGTGCAACAGCTAACCAAAGGCCTCATGATCTGCCAAGGCGAGCCAAAAATGAAAAAAATGGATTTTATGGAAACTTATTTCGTGATCAATCAACGACCACCGACGACTCAGGTCGTGGATCCAAATTCTGAATCTTCTCGACCATTTTTTGCCGCCATTCGTGGTCAGCACGATTTCAACTCATTTATCAGCTTTCTACACGGAACAGTCGGAAGCCCTAATGATGTGACGGGAAGCTACCATACAAACCAAGCGACGGATGACAAGATCTCAAATGCATTTTTGCAGGGAGTAAAATCCTATCCCGGCCATTATATTAGCACTCAGTAGCATGACATGAGTGCACTTTACTTGACCCCGTTATCGACACTAGCAAGAATGGTGGCGATCGGAGGTCCGAAGTGACTGACTCTAGCAATTCAAACTACCATGCAATTAGACAACTGAAGGTAGATACCACTTTTGGCAAAGGCGATATCTTAGTTCTTTTTGGAGAATTGTTTAGCCGAGGTTATGCCAATGGACTGGTCGAAGAAGCTGAACGAAGAGGAATGACCATCGTTCGAACGACCGTCGGTCGTCGCGAAAAAGACGGGACCCTTCGCAAACTGAATGCAGAAGAAATCACCAATATCCCGTCTCCGTTCATCAATGTTCCACTTGAAGCTGGATTTGATATGGAACCAGATGATAACGGCACTTCACCAATTGAACACATTAAAGATGTCAAACTTTCTGATTGGAAACAAGCCAACATCAAACTAGAAAGTATCGAGTCTTCAAAGAAAAAAGGTCGAATTCGTTTTCAAAAAAATATCCAAGAATATTTGCAACAACTTGAAGCTCATTTGCCCGCTGGAAAAAATGTTTTATTTGCTCATCTGATGGCCGGCGGAGTTCCAAGAGCCAAAATCATCATGCCCATGATGAATCGCTCACTAAAGGGAACTGGCGACCGGTTCATGTCCTCTGAAGAATTTTGGCAGTCCAATCTTGGTCGGCTTTGCGAACATAATTTCAACGAAGTCACCGCTGAAACTTTTTCGACATTGATACAAGAATCGACAAGCTTACGAGAAAAGTTGCAAAAAACTGGCTCTAAAATTTCCTACGTCGCCTTTGGCTACCACGGCACGGAAGTTCTAATTGATGGAAAATATCAGTGGCAAACTTATTCTCCCTACCTTCAAGGGTGGGCCAAGAAGAAACTGGAAGACTACTCGCGAGAATTTTCGAAAGTAGGAATCAAAACTGCCGTTTACAATTGCCCTGAGATTTTAACCAATTCATCTTCGATTTTTTCAGGCGTCGAAATTTCACTGTATCCCCTGCTGGGCGCCTTAAAGAAAGAGGGCCCTTCTTCTGAAAAGTCCAAACAGGTTATTGAAAATTGTCTTAAACTCTTAAAGCCAGAATTCACTTTAGAGAAAGTTATGGAAATAACCTCTCAATTTCTAAGTTCAGAAATCATTCGCTCACATTGCCAGTTTGAAAAATGGCCCCAGCACAATTCAAATTTACAGTTAGAGAAAATGCTCGCCGCTTCGGACGGGCTTTTGGAAATGCATTTGGACACCAAACAGCTGATGACCTTCGTATTAAGTGAAGTGGTTTTTGATGCCTGCGGACAGATCATGTTAGCGGACGCTCCCCACCCCGAAGCTCCGGCATCTTGGATCAATCATGATGTCATTGCTAAGATCTACTCAAAATAAACCATGGCTCAAATTGAACCCCTAGGACAAATTTGGAGCTATGAAGATTTAAAATTTGTTGGATTAAGTCTTTCTGGGATCAGAACATCCATTGCACTTCCAAATTTTGGAATCTGCTTTGACGTCGCTCAGGGCTTGCCTTTCAATCTAAATTTAAAAAAGTACTTCATCTCCCACGGTCACTTAGATCACGCCGCCGGCATCCCCTATATCATTTCCCAAAAAGCCATGCACAACGAACCCACGCCGGATTTTTATATGCCTGAAAGCTTGGTTCAGCCGATGACAGACATTATGCACATCTGGGAAGGTATTGAAAAACACCAATACCGCTTTCAATTTCATGCCATCAACGCCAGTTCTGAAATTGAAATCAATCCAAATCTGACGGTTCGACCATTTAGCACTGTTCATCGGGTTGACTCTTTTGGTTATTCATTGGTTCAAAAAAACAAAAAACTAAAATCTGAATACAGAAGTTTGCATCAAGCTGAAATTCAAAAAATGAAAGCTCAAGGTACCCCTGTGGACGAATGGACCGAAAAAATTTTGGTTTCATTCACAGGCGATACTGAAATTGGGTTTTTAGATCGATCGCCTCAAGTTAAAAAATCAAAAATATTGATTTTAGAGACAACTTATTTAGATGACCGAAAATCTATTGAGCACGCTAAAAAATGGGGCCACACCCACTTAGATGAATTGATCCCCAGGTTAGATGAAATCGAAAGTGAACAAATAGTATTGATTCATGTTTCAAGTCGATATTCAACTCGAGAGGCTCTTGAAATTTTGGCTAAAAAAATACCAAAAAAATATCAAGAGCGAATGACTTTATACCCGGGAAGATAAACTTCCGAACAACCTAGTTGCGTCCGAAGAAATCTTCCAATCCTGGCCACAGACGGCGAACTTTAGATTTTGTCATTTTAAAATGGGTGACCCACTCGGCGCTCGTTTTTCGATTCCAGTTGGTCGCCAGTCTCGCCGCAAAAAATACCGGCCCATAACCCTGCCCGACAAATTCTCGGGGTGGTTTAAGTGCTGTTAACATCTCTGGGCCAAAATAAGATTGAGTCAAAAGTCTTTCCCTTTCACCCAACTCACCAATAATAACAACGCCAGGAACCTGACCCACGAAGGTTCTACTTAATGCCAATGTCGGCTCTTCAAGTCTAGCCAATCCCGCAGCCGCAACTACAACCACGCCTGCTTCAACCTGCTTCTTCAGGGCGGCCACAACCGGCTGAACTTCAGCACTCATTTTTTCATTCCAGTTCAAAAACAGAATGCTAGACGAAGATCCTGCGGTTTCGATTTGAGTCGCCGCTTGAGATGCTTGAAAATTTCCTTCAGCATCATAGGGCGTGATGTTTTGAATTTGGCAAATCGAACAGCCGCGAATTTGTTCTTTCAAAATTCCTGAATACTTATTTTCGAAATCCGCTTTTGAGCTAGCCACCAAAACTGAAACAATCACTGGCTTAGAAAGATCTGCCTTCGAACTAGCCCAAAGTTGAGTCACACAGCCCAGGCAACAGCCCATAATAACTGAAAACAACAAGATCCCGAACCCTTTAATAAATCCTTTAAAAAATGACTTCATGTCAACTCCACCGCATAATAAGAAAAGTACTTCTTCATTTATTTTGTCAGTGGGTTAAAGGCAATGTCAAAGGCCAATTGGGAAGAAATCCAATTGTATTTTTCGGGCGACGAATATTTTCGTGACGCCATCAAAGCTATTGAAAAAGCCCAAACCGAAATTTGGATCGAGTCTTATATTTTTGACATGGATCCTATTGGGCAGCGCCTACTGAATGCGGCCAAAGAAGCTAGACTTCGCGGCGTTCACGTTCACATTTTGGTCGACGGAGTTGGTAGCTACAACTGGGTTTTGAATTTAAAAGCTTTTTGCAAACTTCATCACATTCAATTTCGCGTCTACCATCCCTTGCCATTTAAGTTTGAATTGCTCAAAACAATCTCCTGGCGCTCGCTCAGACGGATCCTTTTCTTAATGAGACGGATGAACAAAAGAAATCATCGCAAAGTGATCTTGATAGATAACACAAGCGCATTTCTCGGTAGCATGAATATTTCTCAAGTTCACACCAAGGAATTTATGGGAAATCGAGCCTGGCGAGACACGGGAATTCAGGTTAAAGGAAGCTCGCTCAATATATTGCGCCGGGCTTGCCACGAAGCTTGGTCGAAATCAAAATTTGAAGGACGTTCTTTTGTTTCCTCGTTTTTAAAACGCCGAATCAGGTTTCGCAATGACGCCCTTGATTTTTTAAGATTGAACTCCCATATGCGATGGCGCTATCGACTTTTGCGAGACTTCAACCGACGAATTAGAAATGCCGAGCACCGGATACTAATTACCAATGGATATTTCTTACCTAGAAAATCAGTGCTGAGATCCTTAAAAAAAGCAGCCAAACGCGGTGTTTACGTCGGAATTTGCCTCCCCGAAGTGACTGACTTCCCGCCGGTCAAATGGGCCGCAAGATCCTTGTATCATCGCCTGGTCACTGCGGGAGTACATATATACGAATATCAAGGTCACACCTTGCACGCAAAAACACTGATTATCGATGGCTGGGCCACTGTCGGCTCGCACAATTTAAATCACCGAAGCCTAACTCATGATCTTGAAGTCGAAGCAGTCCTTAACAAACCCGAGTGGGTTAGCGAACTTTTACAACAATGGGACGAAGACACTAAAAACTCTAAAGCTATTACTCTGCGTGAGTTGGGGAAATTAAAGTGGTATCATCTCATTTTTGCCAGATTTTTTTACTGGTTTAGGTATTGGATATGAAATTAAAAGTGCTTTCTTACAATATTCACAAAGGATTTTCGACTACTGGATTGAGCTTTACCCTGCACGCCATTCGCGAAGCACTTCGTATCACAAACTGCGACATTCTATTATTACAAGAGGTAGTTGGCCAAAACTTAACTCATCAAAAAAACTTGGACAATTGGCCGACTCAAGCGCAGTTCGAGTTTTTAGCAGACAGTCATTGGCAACACTATTCTTATGGTAAAAATGCGATATTCCCAGAGCGGCACCACGGCAACGCGGTACTTAGCAAGTTTCCCATTGTTTTTGAAGAAAATGTGAATATCTCCCTGAATCGTCTTGAGCAAAGAGGCCTTTTGCATTGCGAGATTTTAATTCCAGAAATCCAGAAAAAGCTGCATGTGTTTAACACCCACATCGACCTTTTTGAAAGCAGTCGAAAGAAACAATCTGAACTCATCATAAGAAGAGCCCAGTCTCACTTACCTCCCGATGTTCCATTCATTTTCGGAGGAGACTTCAATGACTGGACTCAAAATCTAAATCCCATTTTTACTTCACAGCTGGGCGTCTTCGAATCTCACACCGAAATTCACAAAGAACCCGCAAAATCCTTTCCGAGCTTTTTTCCAACTTTAACTCTAGATCGTTTGTATTTTCGCAATGCCGGAATTGAAACCTGCACGACCTTAAAAGGCAAACCCTGGACGGATCTTTCGGATCATTTGCCTCTTTATGCCGAATTTGATATTTCATAACTGAATTAAAAACTACAGATCGAGGAAATTATGAAGATTAAAATTGCAGTCACCGGCGGTCCATCAGGCGGAAAAACAACTTTGATTGAAGCACTCCAAAAAGATCTAAAAGGCAAAGTGGCCGTAGTACCTGAGGCTGCAAGTATATTATACCGCGGCGGTTTTCCTCGGCGAAACACTCCCGCCGGCCGCAAACACGCTCAGCGAGCCATCTGTTTTACTCAAAGAGAATTAGAAGATCTAATCGTTACCGAAACTAAATCCACAACCATAGTTTGCGATAGAGGCTCCTTAGACTCCGTTGCCTATTGGCCCGGAGATCCAGATGATTTCTTCAATTCCCTCGGAACGACTCGCAATTATGAACTAGGTCGGTATCAATGGGTTATCCACTTGGATACGGCAGATCTGGATACCTTCGATTCAACCAATCCTATCCGAACCGAATCTCATAAAGAAGCTTTGGAACTGAACACGATGATCAAAGAAGCTTGGGCTGGCCACGCTCAAAGGATCATCATTCCCCACGAAGCTGATTTTTTATCTAAAATAGGAAAAGCTAAATTGGTCGTCGAAGAAATTATGAACGGAATTCCATACCGAGATATTCTAAAAACGCTTTAGCAGTAAAACCAGCGAATACCGAATCATCTTGAATCAACTTGATTGCAATTTTGCAGCAATTTGAAAGCACCTTTGCTTTAAACCAAATTCTATCTAAGATCCCGTTAAGTTTTGTAAATTCACCCAATTTTTATAAATACAGTCCTATACTTTAGCTCTACCTGGAGGCCACTATTTTTTCCGACACCAAATTATCTATGATCAAAAATTCTGAACAAAAGTATGATCATGATGATCTAATCGTCAAAGTCTTTAGCGCGACGGTTTTGATTTATATCGGAGCTCCCTTATTTGGGGAAGCTACTGCTTATATCGGAAATGGCAAAACAAATGCCTCTCTACCGTCAAGCCTTACTGCGATGGCTTTCATTTCCCTAATCTACCTTTGGTACTTAAAAACAAGAAATCTTAAGTTTGCAATTCGCCTCACCTCAGTTATTCAACTCATCTTCTATTCCTATGGACTTTACGTTTCCGGAGGAATTCGCGCTGAACATTTTTTTTATCTCTCATTTTTCCCAGTGATCAATGGATTTCTTCTAGGGCGAAACGCAGCGATTTTAACGACAGTCATTTGCATCCTATTGACCTGGTTTTTTGCCTCTCTAGAGCACTTTTCATTGATTCCTATCGAAAACCACTCATTTCTTATCACGGCGACCCAAGCGACATTCTGTTTGTTCTTCATCGGAGGACTAGTTTGGCTGTTTGAATCAGAAAGACTAAAAGTACAAAAAAAATTGTTGTCCACTTTATACAACCTCAATCAGTCCAATAGCCAAGCCCAGCAAAATGAGCTTTTCCTTGCAGAATCGCAAGAAATATCAAAAGTTGGAAACTGGCGTTTGAATTTGGAAACCTTCGAGCAAACATGGTCATCTCAACATTACAAAATATTTGAAATTGACGAACCACAACCCCAATTGAGTTTGCATCGTCTGTATCGTGACCGAATTCATCCCGACGATATCGCGGAACTGGATCGCGTCTTTAAAACTGCAATTGACCAGGGAAGTGACTTTACTTTCAATCACCGTATTTATTTAGAAAATGGGAGCAGAATTAAATATGTCCAGGGCGTTGGCAAAGTGACACGCGATAGAAATGGAAAGCCCATTTTTTTTGCCGGCACCTGCCAAGACCGAACCACTGAGGTAGAACAAGAAATCAAATTCAGGAAGATTATCGAATCTATGTCTGAAGGCGTCGCCCTTATAAATGAAACCGGAAAAATTATAGACACCAATTCGGCAGTGACTGAAATTCTTGGAATTTCAAAATCCGATTTAACAGATATGAGATCTATCCATGCAAAAATTTGCCCTTTTCTAGAAAATGGGGAAGCTGTGAACTTCACAGATATGCCATGTGAACTTGCACTTAGGGCAAAGCTTCCATTTTCTGGAATCACAATTGGCTTTCTACATCCTCGCAATGGTGTAAAGTGGATTCGAATCAGCGCCAAACTTTCTGAGTTCTATTTTGGCAAGGGTGCTATCATCACTTTCACCGATTTAAGTGACCTTATCAAAACCGGAACCGACATTAAAAATATTTTTAAATATTCAAATGACCTCATTGGAATGCTCGACAAAGGCGGCAATTTACATTACGTCAACCCCGCCTTTGCGAACACCCTCAACTGGAAAAGTAATGAAATCACTTCTTGGCGATTTTTAGAGCTAATTCATCCCGATGATCTCGAAACCGTCAAGACCAAGCTCTCTCAAGTTTCAATAGAACATCCTTCTCAGTTTGACGCTAGAATTTTGGCAAAAAATGGCGAGCACCGCACTGTCAATTGGATCGTTAGCACCAACCCCAACTTTAATGCCCTCTACATTACGGGACGAGATCTAACTGAACAACTCGCACTAAAGGGTCGACTTGAAATAGAACGATCTAAGTCAATTCATGCAACAAAATTAGCGTCGCTTGGTGAAATGGCGGCTGGCATCTCACATGAGATCAACAATCCTTTGACAGTTATAACAAGCACTATCAGATCGATATTGAAGTATAAAGATGGAACAGACCTCGTGGTTGAAAAATTACTGGCTGCGCAAACGGCAGCTGCCAAAATCGAAAAAATATCCAATGGCCTTAGAAAGTTCTCTAGATCGACCAACGGTTCTCATTATAAAATGGAGGATATCAAAGAGATCCTGGATGAAGTTTTGTTATTGACTGGCGCTCGTGCACGGAAGCAATTGGTTCCGATTACAGTCGTCATCAATACTTCTACGCCGTTGTATTGTGATTCGGTAGAGCTAGAACAAGTATTGGTCAACCTCATCAACAACTCGGTAGATGCCATTCAAAACCAAACGGAAAAATGGATAAAAATTACCGCAACCGAAAATAGCCTGGGAATGTCGATTCAGGTCACAGACTCGGGAACGGGGATTTCAGAAGAAACTGAACAAAAGATATTCCAGCCCTTTTATACAACAAAACCCCCTGGACAAAGTACAGGCCTTGGGCTTTCAATCTCAAAAGGACTTGTGGAACATGCTGGTGGTTCCTTAAAAGTAAACAGAGATTCTTCCAACACCTGCTTTGAAGTCTTTTTCCCCAATTCAATCGAACGTAGGACTGCCCAAAAAGAAGAGATTCTAGAGATAAGACCAACACCCGCCTTGGCCAAAAGATAGCCCTCCGTATGGGATAGTCCACTTGCGGTTTCATTTTGAGACAATGTCCATCTATCGAATTGCGAAACAAGAACGAAGCTCTTTATTTTCTTGAAATTAATCCGATAAGAAACCTATAGACGATCGTCCAGATCGTCTATTCTCGTTTTTGAAGGAGTCCGAAATGTCTATGCTCAATCGGTTTCGCAAACCAGGTGGTTTTCAACAACTATTGACCTTAATTGAAACCTGCGAACCAGCGAAACAGAAAAATCTTCTTCATTTAGTTGGGACCGAGGATCCAGGCTGGGCAAGTTTGGTCAAAACAAAATCGCTCAACATCGACCGAGTTTTATCTTGGCCAGTTGAAACCTTGATGGAAATTACTCCCCACCTTCCCGACATGATTTTGCTGTCAATTTATCATTATGCCCAGGCACAGTCTTCTAGAGATCAAAACCTAGCCGATAAGATTTTGGAAAGCTTGCCATCGATTAAGGCCAAAGAACTAAGGTCGCTTGCCGACTCTAGAACCCCGAATCCGGCCGAACAGGCTTCGGCAACAATTAAAGTGATTCAAACAGTCCGAGACTTAGAATCAAAGGGACTTTTGCGATTTTCAAAGATCGATCCGTCTCTTGAAATTGACAAAAGGCTGGCAGCATAGCCCATTGCAGATCAACTAAAAACTGATTGCACTCTAGCCTAGTGTCTTACAGAATATATTACATGAAGCTATGGCCAGCATGTTTATTCCTAGTTTTTCAAACGACTTTGCCGACATTGGCACAACAAACTTCAATAGGAAGTTCTGAATCCCAACCTACTGCAAAGCTTGAAAAAAAAGATGCTGTTAAGTTGAATGAAAAGAAAGAACTCTTTTTTCCTATTGAAAAAAACAATGTCCAGATTTTCCCTCAAAGATTCGAATACAATTTAATCAATAAAGATCAGCTGCAAATCGGAAATGTTCTGGTTGACTCTAATGAGATTGAATTCAAAGTCATAAGCTCCTCACAAAGTAAAACTAGAAAAATTCAATTTCGCTGGCCAGCAAGCCTACTTTCTAGCGGCGAAATTGCACTTAAGGATAACAGTGGAAAGGCTTTTTATTTTAAAGCCATTGATACTAAAAAAATTCGAATTCAAAAGAATGAAAACTCGAAGTCTGGCAATTCCCAACTTGCGACCTTTGAAACTACCGATGAAGTTGAAGGTGTCTTGCGGGAAATTAGAAAGTACCCATTTTTCAAATTTTGCATTCATCGAGAACAGCCCTTAACGAAAATCTATCTTTGTTCAAAGGACTTATTCATAAAGGCCACTGGAGATGCGATTGAGATTCTTTCTCGAGACAGCTACCGTCCCGAGTCTTTTGTGGAAATCAATGGCCGCTCTGTCGGCGACCAAGGTTTGATTTTCTTAAATTCACCCGAAGAATTCGTTTCGATGAAAGCTTTGCTTCTTTCAGGCGCCAGCCTTGAGGTCGACACTCGAATGAAAACCGTCGACTTCAAAGATGTTCACATTAGCCCGGATGGTCAGCAACTCATAGTTCGCGCCAAAGGCGCAGAGCCCATCGATTCGAGCTTAATTAAAAGCAAAGCCTCGGGCGAATGGGAAGTCAACTTAGATGTCGAACGACCCTACACCTACCTAAAGGGCGAAGGAGACCTTCCTCTTAGACAAGAATTTTTGATTAAGGGCAGTATTCGAAATGAATCTGTAAAAGTCACAGTGACCTCATCAGCTCCCGAAACAACGAACCAAAAACAAGTGTCATTAACTTTAAAGACCGATCCAAATGTACAACTTGGCTCGACTGACAAGAAAACATCAGTCAAAAAATTAAAAGGCGAAGAGTACCAATGGCTACTAAAGGACCTACAACTGAATCAAGTCAATCGCCGCTACCTATCCGTTCAAAGCGGCAAAGATCAATTTATCGCGGCTTACGATATTGAAAGAATACCGGCGTATGATGCAAATTTAAGATTGATGTATCCCTTTTGGCTACAAGGAAACTTCACATGGCTCATTAACCGCACCTGGGACTTTAACTTTCAATACGACAATCAAATTGTTAAGAAGACTGACGAGTCAGATTTGTCCATCATCACAGTTGGCGCCAACTTTCGCACGCCACCTGGAATCCACCTTCGAGACAACGGCTTCATGGTTGGTCCTTTTCTACAGCAATTTCAAAACTCGACCAAGTCATTGGCTCTTGCAGGCGTAAACTTAGGGGGAGAGTACAAAACTCCTGATCACTTGCAAAATCTATTTCAATGGATGCAATTCCGAATAAAGCTTCCACTACTGGGAACCGATTCTGATTTTAAGCTGAAAACATCATACGACATAGAAGTTGGCATAAAGCGAATGTTTGAGGAAACCAAGTACGGGGAGCTGGGAATTAAAACCGAGACTTATAAACTTGAGTCCGATACTGCAGAAATTTCATCAAACAAAACTTTTATCTACACCGGCATTGGATACGTATTTTAAGAATCTATTTTCGTTTAAAAAAACCAGCAACCATATCTTTTAGGTCGCCATCCTTTTTAGCTGGAGAACGATTCCCCACTGCGACCATTTCTCGACGAGCAATTAAAAAATTGTTGTCCAAATTATAAGCCTTCTCAAAAAGTTTTTTTGCCGAAGGAAAGTCACCTTTTGCCTTATGCATAAGCCCCATGACAAAAGAGAACAGCGAATCAAACTTTTCTTCCGGCGGAATTTGCATCAATTCCATTTCAATTTCTCGTAGCACTTGTGGCTTCATGACTTGAGGGTCCATTGGACCCAGCTTTGCCCACAGTCCATACAATTTCAGTTTCTCAAGGGATGGATCAATATCACCGGCTTTCTTTAGAAAGGTGACCGCTTGCGGATACTGGGACTTTTCAAGCGCCTTCTTGGCCTCTTCAAAAAACGAAGCCCCCTTCATTTTACTTTCAAAGGCT
>CAZDHC010000056.1:0-20457 GCA_964505225.1 uncultured Bdellovibrio sp.
AATACGACCCAACAATGCAGAAACTTCGGCTCCAGCCTGTGTAAATCGGAAGATGTTATCAACGAAGAAAAGAACGTCTTGATTTTTAACGTCACGGAAATATTCAGCAACAGTCAAACCAGTCAATGCAACACGCGCACGTGCTCCAGGAGGCTCATTCATCTGTCCAAACACAAGAGCTGTCTTAGCGATAACTCCAGAATCTTTCATCTCGTGCCACAAATCGTTTCCTTCACGAGTTCGCTCTCCCACACCAGCAAATACTGAGTAACCACCGTGCTCAGTAGCGATATTTCGGATCAATTCTTGAATCAAAACTGTCTTACCAACGCCGGCACCACCAAATAGACCGATCTTTCCACCTTTTGCATAAGGAGCTAAAAGATCCACGACTTTGATTCCAGTCATTAACATTTCTGCTTTAACGGCAAGATCTTCGAACTTTGGAGCTGAACGGTGAATAGGCCAACGCTCTTTCGTTTTAACTTCGCCCATTTCATCAATCGCATCACCGACGACGTTAATGATTCGACCTAAAACTTCCTCACCAACCGGAGTTGTGATCATGTTTCCTGTGTCCATGACTTTTTCGCCACGACTCAAGCCTTCAGTTGAATCCATAGAAATTGCTCTTACAACTGAATCACCCAAGTGCTGAGCAACTTCTAGAGTAAGGTTGTATTCTTTGTCAGAAATAAATTTATTAGAAACCTTGAGCGCCGAGTTAATGGCTGGCAATACGCCGCCTTCAAATTCAACGTCAACAACTGGTCCCATTACCTGTTTGATTTTTCCGATCGTTTGGCCTTGTTGCATTTTTACCTCTATTTTCCCATCACCTGGGAGTCTCATTTAATTAGTTATTATTTTAAAGCTTCCGCGCCGCTCACGATTTCAGTCAATTCCGTCGTGATTCTCTCTTGTCGAACTTTATTGTACGTCAAAGTCAGTTTCGAGATCATTTCCTTCGCGTTGTTTGTTGCGCTTTCCATTGCTGACATTCGAGCTCCATGCTCTGAAGCAACGGACTCACACATACAACGATAAACTTGAAGGCTAAATGATTTTACTAAAAGTTGATCAATAATTATCTCTGGATTTGGTTCATAAATCATATCCATAGAAAAAGATGGCATAGCCGAATCAGCTCCAAAAGTGTTTTTTGAAAGATCGATCGGCAACATTGTTTCGCAAACAACTTTTTGGGAAATAGCCGACTTAAATTCATTATAGATAAGACGAATCTCATCGTAATGACCATCCAAGTAGTGCTTCATCAAGCCTTCAGCAATCTTAGATGCCAGCTCATACGAGACATCTTTGTCTAGCTTCAGAATAGATTCGATTGGTTTAACTCCTCGGCGAGCAAAGAAATCCAATCCCCTGCGTCCGATAAAAATAAAATCCAATTGATCTAATTTCCCTGAGTTTTCTTTGATGTAATTCTCAGTAAACTTATTAATGCTCGAATTGAAACCACCACAAAGGCCGCGATCTGAGGTCAACACAACCAACAAAACTTTTTTAGTCTCAATTGGCGCTATCATTAATGGGTGAGTCACTCGATTTGTAACCGCAATATCGGAAATGACTTTCAGCAAACTACTTGCGTAAGGGCGCATATTAGTAATCTGATGCTGCGCCTTTCGCAATTTCGCCGCAGAAACAAGGTTCATCGCCTTGGTGATCTGTTGCGTGTTCTTTGTCGAATCAATCCGACTTCGGATATCCTTTAAACTAGCCATTTATCACCAATTACTTAGTAGGTTGAAATACCGCTTTAAACTCATTCAAAGCGCCAACAAGTGCTGTTTTAGTCTCAGGGGAAACCGCTTTTTGCTCAGCAATGTTTTTCAAGATATGGCTGAATTTTGTTTTAACAAACTCAAGCATTTCTTTTTCATATCTACGAACATCAGTCTCTGGATATGAATCAACGTAACCATTTGTAGCCGAAAAAATAGAAACAATCTGTTCTTCAACTTTGTATGGTGCATATGCAGGCTGTTTCAACAATTCAACCAGTCGTCGTCCACGCGCCAACTGCTGTTGAGATGCTTTATCTAAATCAGATGCGAACGCTGCGAAAGCCTCAAGCGCGCGGAACTGAGCAAGCTCTAGCTTGATTGTTCCGGCTACTGACTTCATCGCTTTAATTTGCGCAGATCCACCCACTCGAGAAACTGATTTACCAACAGAAATCGCTGGACGCATACCTTTGTAAAACAAATCTGTTTCCAAGAAAATCTGACCATCTGTGATCGAGATAACGTTCGTTGGGATGTAGGCAGAAATATCTCCCGCCTGAGTTTCAATGATTGGTAGGGCCGTTAAGCTTCCCGCACCTTTGTCGTCAGAAAGTTTCGCAGCACGCTCAAGTAATCGAGAGTGAAGATAAAACACGTCTCCAGGATACGCTTCACGACCAGGAGGGCGTCGCAACAACAATGACATTTGACGGTAAGCCTGTGCTTGTTTAGTCAAATCATCATAAATAATAAGCGCGTGTCTAGCTGTGTCTCGGAAATATTCAGCCATTGCCGTTCCTGTATAAACAGAAAGGAACTGAAGAGGTGCCGGATCTGAAGAAGACGCAACGATTACAGTTGTGTATTCCATTGCGCCAGCTTGTTTCAATTTTTCCACAACGCCAACAACAGTTGAATTTTTCTGTCCGCAAGCTACGTAGAAACAATGAACTCCCTGACCTTTTTGATTGATGATTGTATCGATCGCAATTGTCGTCTTACCGGTCTGACGATCTCCAATGATCAACTCTCGCTGACCACGGCCGATTGGAATCATTGAATCGATAGCTTTAATACCAGTCTGTAGGGGCTCGTGAACCGACTTACGGTAAACGATACCAGGAGCTTTCGTTTCAACAATTCGTGTGTGTGGAGTGTTGATCGGACCCAAGCCATCAATCGGCTGTCCCAACGCATTTACAACTCGACCCAGAAGAGCTTCTCCAACTGGAACCTGAACGATTTTTTTCGTTCTTTTTACAGAGTCTCCCTCTTTAATGTTTCTATCTTCTCCGAAGATAACAACACCGACAAAAGAGTCTTCAAGATTCAATACCATTCCGTAGATTTCACCTGGAAACTCAACAAGCTCACCGGCCATTGCGTTTTCTAGTCCATATACGCGAGCAACCCCGTCACCTACCGAAAGCACGCTTCCAGTTTCGCTAACTTCAATCTTTTTGTTATATTGATTGATTTGCTCTTTTAATACTCTGCTGATTTCGTCTGCACGAATTGTAGTTTCCATGATTAGTGCGTTCTCCTGTTCAATTCTTCACTCATGCGAGTGAGGTGAGTTTCTAAGCTATCATCAAAAGTCCATCCGCCAACTTCAGCAATCATGCCGCCCATTAGAGATTTGTCTTCTGAAAAATTTAAAATTACTTTTTTCTTTGTCACGCCAGATACAGTATCTTCGATCTGTTTTCTAGCTTCTGCGCCCAACGCAGACGCCGATGTAACCGTGCCCCTGGTGACTCCATTTTCTTGGTCACTAATGTTTTCAAAGGCATTCACAATTTCGGTCAAAATTGTTAGGCGGTTTTTTTGCGCCAATAATAATAGGCCATTAAAAACTTCTGGTGACGTCTTGCCATTAAGGGTCGCCTTAATGATGGACAATTTTTGCTCCGGAGTTACCAATGGAGAAGAAATAAATTCGCCGATTGTTTTGTCTGAGTCGATGGCTTTGCTGATCACTCGCAATTCAGAGAAAACGACTTCTTGTTTTTTAGATTCCTTTGCAAGCTCATAGAAAGCTCGGGCATATCTTCGTGCAGCTTCGCTAATCATTTTTGCACCGCCTGAATATTAGAAATAAAATTAGATTGAAGTCTTTGTTGGTCGTCCGATGAAACTTTTGTGTTTAAGTTTGTTCGCGCTGATTCAATCGAATCTTGAACTAATGATGCTCTCAAGTCTCGTTTAGCTTTTTCAACTTCAAGCTTGGCTGCTAGGGCGGCCTCTTCTTTGATTTTCTTTGAAAGCGCTTCGGCTTCAGCAATTAACTGTTTTTTCATGTCAGCCGCTTCAGCGCGAGCTCGAGACACGCTCTCGTCGGCGGTGCTTTCAAGTTGAGACAATCGAACCTGAATTTGCATATGTTCTTGTTCCGCTGACTTTCTAGCGGCCTCGGCCTTGTTTGCCGATGCTAAAAAAAGCTCTCGTTTTTCAACGAAGTATTTTTTTACGCCATCTTTCAAAAAATAAATTAAGCCTGCGAACATAAGTACGACGTTGATAGCTTGGTAGGTAACAAGTTTAACCGGAACCTCGATCGCGCCTTCGTGGCCACCGCCAGCCTCGCTTGCGTTAGCAATCGCTGCCATAGTTAGTACAAATATTGGTAAAATATATTTCATTTTATACTCTGCTATTTGGATAAAAGTTTTTTAGAAATTTCCTGAGCTACCGCTGGAACTTCGGCCTGAAGTTTAGCTTTTGCATCGCCAATTTCGACAGACACCTTTTGTCGCGCGGCCTCAACAAGAGCTTGTGACTCTTTTCTTGCTGCCGAAACGATGGATTCAAATTCCTTATTTGCGTCTAATCTGTATTCGTCAAAAATTGTTTTCACGTTTCCTGAAACCTGTCTTGCCTTCACTTCGTATTGCTGGCGCAGCTCTTCGGCTTTTTTCTGCAATTCAAACGCTAAGTCTTCGCCACCCTTTGTTCGGTTTTCTCGCGCCTCAAGTGCGGCCGAGTAAGGTTTAAAAACTAAATTTGAAAGTGCGAAATATGAGAAAGCAAAAATAACGAACTGTATGAAAAAGGTTCCATTCAGGTGTAACTGATCAAGAATTTCCATGAGTTGATCTCACTCCAAGTTGGCTTGAATTGTTTTCTTTTATTTAAAGAAGCAACGTGGAGTTACATTGACCTAAAGAAATGGTCAAGGTCTTTAAATCGCTTAAGATTTAGGCATATAGGAAGCGCCTTCAAAAACAACTCCTTCGTCGATTCTTAGACTTGGTGTTGTAACGGTTCCTTTAAAAATTGCGGGTGGATGCATTATCACTCGACGCCTAGCAAAAAGATTTCCTTCGACATATCCAGAAATGATGATGGTATCCGCTTCGATTTGGGCACGAACTTGTGCCCCCTTGTTGATTACCAAAATATCTTTGGTGAAGATTTCGCCCTGAAATTCACCACCAATTTGGACCGTTCCTTCAAAGGTTAATTTTCCTTCAAAGGAAGCCCCTAGATCCAATATCGCTGTGACGTGCCCCAGTGCGTGTTCTTGAGCTATTTCAGTGCTTTCCATTTCTCTCTTTCAACTTATCAACTAATTGAGTCAGTTCTTCGTCTGAATAAAAATGAACTGAAATTTTACCCTTAGAATTAAGATAATCAATAGAGACTTTCGTTCCTAGAATTTTTTGTAGTTCCTCAGCTAATCCAGAAATGAGTCGCTGAGTCACATTGGACTCGGGCATTTGATCTTTTTTAGCTCCGGCTTTTTCGACAACTTCAGATGCTACAATTTTTTCTAGCTGTCTGACGCTTAGTTTTTGTTGTGGAATGCGTTTCGCAATTTCTATCTGCTTTTCTAGGTTAGTTAAAGACAGTAGAACTTTGGCGTGGCCGGCTGAAATTTCGTTCTTCACCAGCATTTCCCGGATGGGCATCGCCAACATTAAAAGTCGCATTGAATTTGCAACCGTCGCTCTTTCTTTTCCTACTTTTTCTGCTACCTGTTGTTGTGTCAGTTTAAACTCGGTCGCCAATCTTTGATAGGCTTCAGCTTCTTCGATTGCATTTAAATCTTCGCGCTGAATATTTTCAACTATAGCCAACTCAAGCGCTGATTGATCCGAGAGTGCTTTTAAAATCACGGGAACTTCTTTTAAACCAGCAATTTGGGAAGCTCTCCAGCGACGTTCACCAGCTATGATTTCAAACCTTCCACTAGCTAGCTTTCTTGCAACGATTGGCTGCAAAATTCCATTCTGCTTAATGGACTGAGCTAATTCCTCTAGCTTTTCTTTTTCGAAGTGGCTTCTTGGTTGAAACTCACTGGCTACTAATTTTTCAATTCCAACCTGCCAAACCCTAGCTTCTGGCGGAACAGCTGGCTGAATATCCTGAGTATTCAAAACCGTTGGCTTCACAGCAGGCTGTCCGGCAAGATTTGTAGTAATTGGATTCTGTCTATTAATATGTCCTGGATTGGGACCGGGCATTTCTGTGATATTTAGGTTATCGTTGTTTCCCAATAGAGAACCCAGCCCGCGGCCAAGTCTTTGTTTTTTGTTCGTGTTTTCATTAATTAAATCAGACATTTAAATCACCAGATTGTTGATAGTTGTTTTGTTGATGTTGAGCTTTTGATGTTCGCAAATCCAGCTCGGTTGCTAGCTCCATGTATTTTATGGCGCCAATTGATTTCGGATCGTATTCAAAAATCGAGTGGCCGTGGCTTGGGGCCTCGCTCAGACGAACATTTCTTGGAATGACCGCTGAAAAAACTTTTTCACCAAAGTGATTTCGGATTTCTGTTACCACCTGGTGGCTTAAGTTATTTCTCGTATCAAACATGGTTAGAACTATTCCTTCAATATGAAGGTTCGGATTTAAATTTTTCTTAATTATTCCTGCCGTGTTCAAAAGCTGACTTAAACCTTCGAGGGC
Organism: uncultured Bdellovibrio sp.; assembly: GCA_964505225.1. Taxonomy (GTDB): domain Bacteria; phylum Bdellovibrionota; class Bdellovibrionia; order Bdellovibrionales; family Bdellovibrionaceae; genus 21-14-0-10-47-8. The sequence goes on from CAZDHC010000056.1 coordinate 6,663, forward strand.
ATAGTACTCACACTGAAGGGGAACTAAAAAAGAATCCGCCGCAGTTAATGCGTTTAATGTAAGTAATCCAAGAGATGGGGGACAATCGATAATAACATAGTCATACTGATTTGAAATTGCCGCAATTGCCGATTTCAACCTGTATTCTCGGTGCGGCATGTCAACAAGCTCAATTTCTGCACCAACCAGGTCTGGATTTGCAGTCGCTACAGACAGACCATTAATTTTTGTCGGTTGCGACGCTTCTGTTAATGTTTTTTCGCCAATTAATACGTGATAGGTATTTGCATCTTGGTTTTCATAGCGCTTTAGACCCAAACCTGATGATGCGTTTCCCTGTGGATCCATATCTATCAAGAGTATCTTTTTTCCAATAGATGCTAGGGCTGCGGATAGGTTTACCGATGTTGTTGTTTTACCAACCCCACCCTTTTGATTCGCAATACATATTGTTTTGGCCATTTTCGGTCTCCTTGAATTGGCGTGTAAGCCAAATTTAACTATTTTCAATGTTTATTCAAGATAATTGAATTTTAATCCGATGTTCCACGTGGAACATGAAAACTAGATTATTTCTTTCTATATCACTTTTTATTGCAGTTATTGGCTGTGAAAAACCTAATCCAGAGCCTGAAAAGATGGATTCTGTGTACGAGGCTATGAATAAGTTCGAGGATGAGGCCAAGAAAGAAGCTGACGCCGCAAAAAAAGAGCTTGCTGGATTTGAAAAGGACCTTGAGGCGGTTGCTCCACAAACTGGACAAATAAAATATGCACAGAAAAGGGTTTGGGACACTCAAAAGCGAATTGAAAAAGCAGAGCAGATGGAAAAATATTGGAGATTTCGGGCAGCATCAAGAAAAAGCTGGGCTAGAGAGTCTTACTTAAAGGCATATAATGCGAAAAAACCCTGGCCGCCAGCTGGTGAACTTGAAGCCTTTAAGAAACAATTAGAATACGAACGAATACCTAGGGCTTGGAACGTCAAAGAGCGAATAGCTTTAGCCACTCCCCCTAAACCAAAGGGTGGGGGTGGTCATGAGGGTGGAGGCGAAGGAAAACCGCCTGCTGAAGAGAAAAAATCAGGTCACTAATGTTCCACGTGGAACATTAGTTCTTTGTCTTCTCTGTTTTAACAACTGCAAATTTAATTTCACCAACAGGAAGCTTGTATTCGCCCAAAAGAGCTGGTTGCCAAAATGAACAGAGTTGAATTGGAATTTCTGAAATCTCTGTGGCCCACTCTTCACCTTTAAGATGATAAAATACTCCGCCGACAGGAAAAATTTTTCTAGTCATTAATAGTGCCTTAGATAAAGAGGCAAAACCTCTTGTAACAGCACAGGCAATCGCGCCATCTGGAAAAGCCTCAACCGGTCTAATAAAAACATCAGCATTCTTCAATCCAAGGGTTGAAATAATGTGCTTCAAAAATTCCGCTTTACGCTGATCAGTATCGACCAGATGGAATTTTTTGTTTGGATACAATATCGCCAAAACAATTCCAGGAAAGCCATTTCCACTACCAAAGTCATAAACTTCGTCATGCTTCAAATCTTTAGCAATGACGCGCGAGGCCAAGATAGAATCAGCGAAGTGAATCGCATCCGCCATAGGAATCGTCTTCACGCCAATCAAGTTAACTGTCTTATTAAATTTCAAAAGTTCGTCGTGATAGGTTTTTAACTTCTTTTTAGAATTCTCATCTAAATCTGGAAACCACTGATCAATTCTCCAGTTAACTACTAAGGCATCAGAGCCGCTCTTCGCGAAATTCAAGGTAATTCTCCCGCTGTTTATTTTTACCTTTTAAATGTATCATTATTGCTTGGACAGCAGAAGGATTAACGCCGCTGATGCGTTGAGCTTGTCCTAAAGTCCTAGGGAGTACCTTTTTTAATTTTTCGACTTCTTCATTAGATAGACCTCGGATCAACGAATAATCTAAATCCGTTGGCAACAGCAATTCTTCCAATCTTTTCGCCTGAGAAATCAAATCCAGCTGTCTTTTCACGTAACCAGAATATTTAATTTCAATTTCAACAGCTTCACAGACGTTTGGATCCAAATCAACATCCAATCCAAGGCCAGGAAGATGGGAACTATCAATCTCGTTTCTTCTAAGTAACTCATCGAAAGTTATAGACTTTCCTAAAACTGGCGTCGGTATAGCAGCAAGCTTAAGTTGAGTTTCCTGGTTGGGAAAAATCTTAGTTTCGCGCAACGAACGAACCATGTTTGCACGTCGTTCTTTCAATGTGTTTAAATCCTGCTTAGACTTGCCATCCAACAAACCAAGACCAAAGCCAAGTTCAGCTAACCTATCAATAGTATTATCTTCTCTTAAAACAAGTCTATGTTCGGCCCTTGAGGTGAACATTCGATATGGTTCCCTAGTTCCCTTTGTAACTAGGTCATCAATCAAAACACCAATATAAGCCTGATCACGACCCAAAACAAATTCATCACGCCCAATAACTTTATGGGCTGCATTTACGCCTGCAACAAAACCCTGTGCAGCAGCTTCTTCATACCCACTTGTTCCATTGATCTGGCCACCCAGAAATAAACTTTCTATGGGACGAGTCTCCAGTCGATGCCAAATCTGCGTTGGTTCAATAAAATCATACTCAACCGCATATCCAAAACGAGCCACTTTTACATTCTCCAAACCATTTATGGTTTTAAGAAAATCCATCTGAACATCTTCAGGTAAACTAGTCGAAATACCCTGTAAATAAATTAAGTCCGAATTCAAACCTTCTGGCTCTAAAAATGTTTGATGGCTGTTTCTCTCGGAAAAACGAACCACTTTGTCTTCTATCGAAGGACAATATCTAGGGCCAACGCCTTCTATAATTCCACAATACATAGGTGATTTATCTAAATTCGCACGAATGATTTCATGGGTTTTTTCAGTAGTCCTAGAAAGGAAACAGGCAACTTGCGGTAATTTATAGGTGCTAGCGGATTTAAAACTAAATGGATAAAACTTTTCATCACCAAATTGAGGAACTGTCTTGCTCCAATCAATGCTATCTTTAAGTAACCGAGCTGGAGTTCCAGTTTTAAGTCTTTGAACATTAAAACCATACTCTTTCAATTGATCCGACAATCCAATAGAAGCCGAATCTCCCACTCTTCCACCAGAAGTTTGTTTCAATCCGACGTGCATAACGCCATTCATGAATGTGCCAGTAGTTATTACGGTCGCCTTCGAAAAAATCTTTGAACCGTCATGTAAAACCACGCCAACACATTTATGATTCTCTAAAATCAAACTTTTAACTTCACCCTGCTTCACTTCTAGGTTGGGCTGATTCATCAACCTATCGGTCATGAACTGAGAATAAAGATGCTTGTCATTTTGCACCCTAGAGCCGCGAACTGCGGGACCCTTTTTTGAATTCAGTCGTTTAAATTGAATGCAGGTCGCATCGGCAGCAAATCCCATTTCGCCGCCCAAAACATCAATCTCACGAACCATATGACCCTTAGCAAGGCCACCGATAGAAGGGTTACAACTCATATAACCAATTCGATCAATATTGGTGGTAACCATCAAAGTTCTCAAACCAAGACGAGCTGTTGCTAAACATGCTTCAATTCCAGCATGACCAGCGCCCACAACAATAATGTCGAAATCAGAATTCTTCATTGCACCCGACTCACAAAATCTAATTACGAATTAACGACTATTTACCTATGCAAAATTCTTTAAAAACACGATCCATAATTTGATCGTCGAAACGTTTGCCGATCGTTTCTTGAATTTTCAAAAGAGCATCTTTCATCTCTAAAGACATAAATTCGGGACTTGAAGTGTTTTGAATCAAATCAAAGGCTCGATTCATGTTATCTAATGCCGACTTCAAATTCTCGAATTGCCTAACTTGTGAAATGACTGACTGATCTTCAAAGTCAGTCTTTCCAATAAGATCAGCAATCCTCTCTTTCAAAAATTCCACCGTCTTTTTATCGAAAGCCGAGATAATGAACACTCTTTCCTTATTAAATTCGCCGGTACCGTGTAAAAATTGGACATTATTTAACATGCCCAGCGCCTGATCTTTGCGAGCCCCAACAACCAAGCTGCCAAAATCGGACTTATTTCCTAAAACGCACAAGTTGGGATTCGATATTTTTGAAATCTCTTTCAAATCTTCATGATTCAAACCAGCGCTTGAATCATAAACATAAAACACGGCATCCGCTGCATCTAAAGCCTTGTAACTTCGCTCAATTCCGATTTTTTCAACCAAATCATTTGATTCTCTTAGGCCAGCAGTATCAGTGATTAAAACCTTAATGCCATTTACAATTAATGAGCCCTCAACAAGATCCCTGGTTGTTCCGGCAACTTCGGTTACAATCGCTTTTTCCTCACCCACCAATAAATTCAATAGGCTGGATTTGCCGACATTGGGTGATCCAACCAAAACGATCTTAAAGCCGTCGGTTAAAAGTCTACCCGATCCAAAAGACCCAACCAGCTTATCAATACGACCCTTAATAGACTGGATCTTATCTAAGAGCTGTTGATCTTGAACAACCTCAATATCTTCGGTCGAAAAATCAATGGAAGCTTCCATATGGGCTAAACACCAAATCATTAGGTCTTCAATTTCATAAAGTTCTTTTGAAACTGAGCCCTGAAGCTGCCGCAAAGCTTGTTTAGAAGCTTGATTGGTCTGACTTTCTATTAAAGCCAAAACACTTTCAGCTTGAACCAGATCAATTCGACCATTCATAAATGCGCGATAAGTAAACTCACCACGATCCGCTGATCTAGCGCCCGCCAATGATAGCTCTGACAAAATCCAACGAACAATATTAGGACTTCCGTGACACGAAATTTCAATAGTGTCTTCGCCAGTAAAAGACTTACCCTTGGCAAAATAAGAAACAATTATTTCATCAATTTCATCGCCATCAGTTTCAATTTTAATTGATTTCAATAGGCCATAATAACATCTATGGCTTTCGGGTTTTTCAGGTAAAAATGAACAAAGGGCTCGGGCTACCGAGACAGCAACGGGACCACTAACCCTAATAACAGAAATGCCCCCAACGCCAGAAGGAGTTGCAAGGGCACATATCGTGTCTAAATCTTTATCTTTCAGGGTCACTACTTAATCAGCGCTTCTGTCTTCTTGAGCGCTTCCTTTAACTGGGTAAATTTTGATTTTCTTAAATAAACCATCGCCGATTGAGCGACTTTTAACTCGATCGTCTGCAGCTAAATACTGATGAATAACCTTGCGGTCTTTTGGCGGTAGAGCTCGAAAATAAACTGATTTTCCTTTTTCCAAAGCAATTCCCTTAAGCTTTTCTGCAAGCTCAACCAGCTCTTTGTTCGATTCTTCACGGAATCCGCCACAATCAATAACGACATTAGTTCTATCTTCAGGGAAATGATGCTGAATAACTCGCTTTAAAAAAAGCTGAATAGCATCGATCATCTGACCTTCTTTATCTTTTAAGACCTCATCATCAGCGCCCGAAAACTCAATGTTCAATTGAGGCTCACCTTGATCATCTGTTCCTGATGAAATATCGAAAGACAAATCAAAGTTAGCTTTTTCAAGCAAGCCTTCAACTGTAGTTTGAACTAAATTTTCAACGTCAGATCCGCCATTTTTCTTTTTTCCACCGAATAATTTACTGAAAATAGACATCTTAACCTCCTAGGCCTTAACTGGTTTTGTAACCGCGGTTGAACGATCATGCATAAACATCTGCTGAAGTAGAATTCCAGACAGAGTATTGATAAAAATATACAAAGTCAGACCAGCTGGAAGGCTGATCATCATAAAAGCAAAAAGAACTGGCAAAAACTGCATCACTTTTGCTTGTGTTGGATCCATAGTGGTTGGAGTGATTTTTTGCTGTATGTACATACAAATCCCCATCAAAACCGGCAAAACATAGAATGGGTCTTTGATACTTAAATCATGAATCCATCCGAAAAATGGAGCTTGATAAAGCTCGATACTTTGTCCAAGAACTTGGTATAGAGCGAAAAATATCGGAAGCTGTAAAAGCATTGGTAAACAGCCACCTAATGGATTGACCTTATTCTCTTTCCACACGTTCATCATCTCACGATTCATCGCTTGAGCATCGTCTTTATAGCGCTCGCGTAGGGCCGCAATTTTAGGTTGAAGCTGTTGCATTTTCTTTGTCGATTTAAAAGTCGTAATATTCAAAGGAAGGACAATCGTTCGAACCAAAAGTGTCAGGAAAATAATCGCCAATCCCCAGTTTCCGAAAACTGAATAGAACCACTTCATGATCACAAGAAGGACGCGACCGATTTGAGAGAAAAATCCAAGATCAACAATCTTGGAAAGATTTTTATCAATCTTTTCAAGATTAGCTAAAGACTTAGACCCAGCGTAGGTAATTAAACTAAGTTCGAAATTATCTTTGCCGGCAGTGTTTTTATAAATCAGTTTTGAGCTCATCTCAACTTCGTGCTCACCACCAACAACAGATACTTCGGGAATAATTTCAGATTTGTCTAAAATGGCTGTAGCAAAATATTGAGAACCAATTGCTGCTAAGGATACGTTTGCGAAATCTTTTTCAATCTTTTCTGTAGAAGCTGATGAGTTAATTCTTTCTTGTGTATCGCTATGAAGCACTATTAACTCTTGATGTTCAAGTGATGGTGATAAAAATCCTCCACCAACCGCAGGAACTGTTTTTTCAGGAATCAGAACTGTTAATCCCCGAAAATCAGCATCAGCACCCTGAATAACGACGTTATTTTTAATCGCCAAAGTTTCAGGATTCACTTCTAGGGTCCTAATAATTTTAGTTTTACCAACAAATGCCACGCCCTCGAAAATATTATCGGCTTTCTTAGTTACTTCAAAATTAAGAAGATTTCTGCTGCCAAGATCGCCCATTTCAAATAGGCCTGATTTTGCGCTGACTCCCAATCGAATTGGATTTTTTGTTCGATCCGTTTGGCTTAATAGGGTGTATTCTTTTAATCCCATACCAAGATTTGAAATCTCAAATTTGATATCTTTGCTTTCGAACGTCGTCAGTTTTTCAGGCGTTCCAACTTTATTTTCTGTAGTTTCAATTGGTGCTGTAGGGGTACCATTTGAAGTGGTTGCGGATTTATTAACAACTTTATCCTTATTTACACCAGATTCAGTATCTGCAGCCACAGAGTTCGGTGCGCCTTCAGCAACAGGTTTAATATTGGTTTGAGGATATTTTTTTGCTAAGTAAGTTTGCCAGCCAAACCAAACTAATCCGGCCAAACCAATAGAGATTATTGTTTTAGAATCTAAAAAATTACTGTTGTTATCTTGATTCATTTTTCCCTCGGCAACTATGCGTACAATCGGTCTTGTTGTGTGAAGGCACAGGATCAAATCCCATTCCTGCGCCAGGTCTACATCTAGAAACTCGCTTAAATACTAAAATAAATGCTGATAAAAAATTATGCGTGTGAAAGGCTTCAACTGCGTATTCAGAACAACTTGGTTCAAAACGACAAGCTCCACCTAACCAGGCAGATCCAATAGCTCTATATATAGATAAAAGAGTTAGGCTTAAAACTTTTATAAGTTTACTTAAATAGCTTATGAAGTTGAGCCAAAATGATTTTAAACTCTTCAAAAGATAATTCTTTATAGAACTCTTCTGCCATCGGTCTAAAAACAAGATTGAAGTCGTATTCCGGATTAAATCCATCAGCCGCCATCTTTCGAAAGCACTCTTTAGTCCACCTCTTAAGCTTATTACGAGTTACCGCAGAACCAACTTTTCGACTAATGGTGCAGCCAAAGCGACATACACCAAAAGAGTTGCTACGATATCCAAGCAAAAGCCATGGACTTAAAGTCTTTCTTTTTCCTTTTTCTTTTATTAATAGAAAATCAGAACTGCGCTTAAGTACGATTGGCTTTTTATTTTCCACTCGTAGAAACGGCTAATCTTTTTCGGCCCTTAGCGCGACGACGAGAAAGAACCTGACGACCATCTTTAGTAGCCATACGTGCACGAAATCCGTGAGCTTTTTTTCTTCGAGTCTTTTTAGGTTGAAACGTTCTTTTCATTATAGAACTCCTGCGTTACGACGAAATACGTCAGTTTAATCACTTACAACAAATGAGGAGCGGATAAAACCATACTGCATTAAATTGGTCAATAGTTGTCATTGTGGAAAACTTCCTTGAAATGGTGGGTTCAGCCTGATATCCCCCCTATTGTATTTTCACGGGCTAGGGGGGATCAGCACGTGTCTCAAAACTTAATAAATCAATTTTCAGAGTCAATTTTAAAGGATACGTCCAGTATGGTTACGCCATCGCAAGATATTAAAATTACTCAACAAAATAAGAATTTAGGTGGCCAAACGACCTTTAATTCTTCATTTTGGAATGAAGTTAAAAACAACATAAAATCAAGAAATCGAGACAACAAATCGATCGAGTCTTGGTTGGACCCGGTTTCTTATGTCGACACTGTTGAAACTTCGGGCATCCCAAGAATGATACTGGGCGTTCCAAGCGCTTTACATCAGTATTTTGTAATCGAAAATCTACTAGAAAAGATCTACGCAGAAGTCACTGTTCTTTGGAAAAAAGACTTTGAGATCGATTTTGTTATATCTGGTAACAATAAATCGTCTCAAAATGAGTCAAATAGCCTTTCAGATGCCCTTTCTGCATTAGATAAACCAAATCAGTTGTCTTTTAATCAAAATTCCAACGTTTCGTTTCAACAGGCATCACCGGTAGCTTCGCCTGCTAAATATGATGTTTTAAATGCAGATTATACATTTCAGACATTTGTAGTCGGAAGAAATACTGAATTTGCACATGCAGCCTCATTTAATGTCGCGCAAAACCCAGGAGCTGATGGATACAACCCACTATTTATATGTGGACCGGTTGGAATGGGTAAAACCCACTTACTTCATGCGGTTGGAAATCAAATTCGCCAAAGCCAGCCTCATTTAAGAATCAATTATTTTTCCGCTGAGCGTTTTATGAACGAGTGTATCTCAGCACTTAGACATAAAGAGATGGAAAAGTTTCGCCAGAAATTTCGAGATTCGCACGACATCCTTTTGGTCGACGACATTCAAATGATTGGTAAAGGCGAAGCGATCCAAGAGGAGTTCTTTCATACTATTAACGCCTTTATGGAACGCAGAAAACAGGTCATTATTGCATCAGATCGAATGCCTAAAGATATTTTAGGCCTAGAAGATCGCAATAGATCACGTTTGGAATGGGGTTTAATCGCAGACATCTCAATGCCTGACATTGAAACTCGAATTGCAATATTGCGTTATAAATCTGAAAAAATGGGTCTTAGATTGCCTGAAGACGTGGTTAACCACATTGCACGAATATCCAAAAGGTCGATTCGTGAACTTGAAGGCAACGTTAAAAAAGTTAAAATGTTCAGTGAACTTCAAGGTTTATCTATTGATATCGAACTTGCACGACGAGTTTTGGCTACTCACGAAACGCAAACGACTATCTCAGTAGAAGAAATAATGAAAATGGTAGGCGACCATTTTAAAGTTAAAATGTCAGACTTAAAATCAACTACCCGAGCTAAGCAAATTGTCGTTCCAAGACAGACTGCAATGTATTTAATTAAGAAAAATTTAGATAAATCATTAGTAGATATCGGCCGTGCTTTTGGTGGCAAAGATCACACGACTGTGATGAATGCGATTGAGCGAGTGGATTATCTACTATCAAAAGATATGGATTTTAAGAATGATCTCGATGAGTTAACTACACGAATCCACAATATCACAGGTGTGTGAATGTGGACTGTGTCTAACCTTGTGGAAAAGGTAGAGGTTAAAAAAGTGAATAAAGTTATCCCCAGTTTTAGAAGACTAAACGTCACTTTTTTAATGGTACTATTCCACAGGAATTTGTTTGAATTTATAAGTACTTAAGTGTTTTGTTAGGTTTTCCACGTCCCTACGTCTACGACGTATATATTATATATATAGAATACTTATTAAGAGGGTCTAAAAAATGAAGATTGAAATAGAAAAAAAAGAATTAATGAATCTGATTGGTAAAACTCAGAACATTGTTGAAAAAAGAAATACAATGCCAGTCCTAGTGAATGTTCTTTTGGACGCAGATGCTGAACAATTAAAAGTTTTTGCAACTGACTTGGAAGTAAGTCTTACTGATTCTGTAAAAGCAAAAATTATTCAACCAGGTAAAGTTGCAGTCAGTGCGAAATCACTTTTTGAAATTACCAAAGAACTTGCAGAGGGTATGATTCAACTAATTAAAAAAGAAAATAATTGGTTAGAAATAAAACAAGGTAAGTACCTTTCAAAGATTGTTGGAATCAGCGCTGAAGAATACCCAGTTTTTCCAAGCTACTCTGGAAATAGTTTTTTGAAAATTGATTCAGATGTTTTGAAAGACATGATCGATAAAACAATTTACTCGGTATCGAATGACGAAACTAGATACCACTTAAACGGAGTTTATTTTGAACAAAAAGGCGATCAAGGATACAGCATGGTCGCTACTGATGGACACCGATTGTGTTTGATCAACCGAGCCATCCCTTCATCAAAAAATATTATTCATGGACAAGGTGTCATCATTCCAAGAAAAGGCCTTCATGAAATTAAGAAACTTCTGGAATCTTTATCTGGAGAGTTTGAACTTGCAATTGAAGGGTCCCAATTGATCGTTCGCAAAGATTCAACAACTTTGATGATTCGTTTGATTGAAGGTAAATATCCAAATTACAATCAATTCATTCCTTCAAAATTAAATCAGAAAGTTAAAATCAATCGTGAATCTTTTTTAACTTCATTGAAACGTGTTTCCCTTTTAGCAAATCATAAATCAAAGGCAGTCACACTTTCTTTATCAAATGGAAAAATGGAAATTGCTTCCAACAATCCTGAACTTGGTGATGCCAAAGAAGAAATCGAAGTGGATTATTCTGGTAAGGATATGAAAATTGGTTTCAATGCAAAATACATCACTGATGTTTTAAATGCGATCAATGATGATGAAGTAGATTTAGAAATTAATGATCAACTATCACCAGGTTTAATGAGACCGCACAACGATATGAATTACACTTGTGTTGTTATGCCAATGAGAATTTAAGGAGAATAAAAAATGAAAACATTGTTATTTACACTAATTACGTTTTTTTCGATTTTTTCTTTTGCTGAATCTGGATTTCAAAAAATTGAAAAATTATTTAATGAAGGACAAGAATTAAATTTGAATGACTTAAAGTCAATCGACCAAGGAATGTATGTTGGTCGTTGTTTTAAATATGATTCTGATTATCCATACGGCGCATTCACAGCATTTAAAAATATGTCACAAGACTCTGGACCTATTGCTGTTGATCCTTTGCTTTACATCGCCTTTGGAAGTTCAAAACAATCTGATTATTTCGATCATGTTGTTGTTAAAGACATCGTCGAAAAAGCAAAAATAGTTAAAGCCGAAAAATTAAGTGATAAAATCACCTACGAAATTAATTTAACACAATGGTGGTTACATTTTCGTCAAAATGGAAATTACATCGTTGAAAAAAATATCGTCGGTGGAATCGAAGATTCATTCTGCTATTTTTATCAGTTCCGTCAGAAGTAAAATTATAAAAGAGATTGAGCGTAATTTATGATTCAGTCTCTTTTCGTTTCTAATTTTAGAAATTTCAAAACACTGCAAGTCGATAAATTTTCTGAAAAGGTAAATATTTTTTTAGGAGATAATGGTCAGGGAAAATCAAATCTCCTTGAAGCCATTTATGTTTTAATTTCCGGCCAATCATTCCGGTATGCTGACAATTCAAATTTAATTTTAAATGGAACTCAAGAAAGCTATTTAAAAGCCAAAGCTTTGACTGGTGATTACGATTTTGATTTAGAGCTTAATATTTTAAAATCTAAAAAAACTCATTTGGTTAATAAAAAGCGGGCAACAGCTGGTGAGCTTTCTAAAAGATTTCCAAGTGTTATATTTTCTCCGGAAAGTCTATCTGCCATAAAAGAGGCATCAGACCAAAGAAGGCAGTTGGTTGATGACCTGATTGTAAGTATCGACAGTAAAAATGCTGATTTAATCAGCGAGTTCAGGAAAGCCCTTAGAACTCGTAATCGCATATTAAAGAACTTTGCTGCTGGCGAAGTTAATAAAAATCAAACTGAGGACCTATTAGAGAGTTTAAACCCCAGTTATTTGAGGCTTGCGATCAAATTAACCAGCGAAAGATTAAAATCTATTAGAGCCATTCAACCTGAATTTAATCTGGCGATGAAGAATATTACGAAAAAAAATGTGGATATCTTAGTGGAGTATGTGATTTCTGGGGAAAACGGCATCAATTTTTCAGATTCAGAAATTCAAAATTCGATGCAAAATCGCCTAAAACAACTACATGATGCGGAGCTTTCTTCTGGTGCGTCGTTAGTTGGCCCGCAGAAGCATGATTTGACCTTTCTATATGATGGAAATGACTCACGTTTTTACTGCTCGCAAGGACAGCAAAGAGCGCTGATATTATCTTTCAAAATGGCTCAAATTGTGTATCATAGGCGGATTCATGAATCCTATCCAATTTTGCTTCTTGATGATGTTTTGTCAGAGCTAGATTCGGAAAAAAGGGATGCATTGATTAAGTTCTTGAGTGAAATTAACACTCAAATTTTTATAACAACCACAGATTTCAATCTGCCCAGCAGTATGAAATCTGAAGACTGTGCAGTCATCAAAATCCGCGACGGAACGATTGGGTATTAATCCCCGTCTAAGCCCCGATGGATCTAGAGATGCAAGCGAGGGCAAAAGATGAGCGAATCGAATCAAGTCGTAACAGCCAATTATGGTGCTGAATCCATCCAAGTTTTAGAAGGTTTAGAGGCCGTCAGAAAAAGACCAGGAATGTACATTGGTGACACTGGCTTTCGTGGATATCACCACCTTGTGTATGAAGTTGTTGATAACTCGGTAGATGAAGCTCTTGCCGGACATTGTAAGCACATCAACATTTCCATTAACACCGATGAATCTATTTCTGTTGAAGATGATGGTCGTGGAATTCCGGTTGATCAGCATAAAACTGGAAAATCTACCCTTGAAGTTGTTATGACTGTCCTTCACGCCGGTGGAAAATTTGATGGTGGTGGCTATAAAGTTTCTGGTGGATTGCACGGAGTTGGTGCTTCGGTTGTAAACGCTCTTTCAAGTCGCTGTCAGGTTGAAGTTCATCGTCAAGGTGGATTATTTGAACAAGTTTATCATCGCGGGGTTCCTGAAGCTCCTGCACATAGAATTGGTGATTCAACTAAAACTGGAACAAAAGTTACTTTTAAGCCAGATAAAGAAATCTTCAAAGATGAGACAATCACTTTTGACTTTACCTATCTTTCAAATCGTTTAAGAGAATTAGCGTTTTTAAATGCTGGCCTTTACATCGCAATTAAAGATGAACGAACTGGCAAAAAAAATGAATTTCAATATTCAAATGGTATTGCTGAATTCGTCGCTTACATGAATCAAAGTAAAAAAGCGATTCACAACGACGTTGTTTTTTTCAGAGGCGAAAAAGACAATGTTGATGTTGAAGTTGCTATGCAGTGGAATGACTCATACACCGAAAGTATTTTTTCTTATTGTAATAATATCAACACCCATGAGGGCGGTACGCACTTAGTTGGATTTCGTGGAGCTTTAACTAGAACCACTAATTCCTATGCAGCTAGTAAAAATCTCAGTTTCACAGGTCAGCTCGCTTATAATAAAGT
>CAZDHC010000057.1:0-20430 GCA_964505225.1 uncultured Bdellovibrio sp.
TTTTCAGAATCTTGGCTCAAAAGCATTTGCAATCTAGAACCAAGAGCCGCTTCCATTGCCACTTCATATTCACTTGGAACTTCGACCACTTCAGCGACTGGCTGAAAGCTGACTGAACCATCCGCATGGATTTCGGCCTGTTTGGCTTTTTGCCAAAGCATGACGTTCTTAACGCCTTCCTCAAAACCTTCAAAATTAGACTGAAGGTTTTCCAAACCGTACAACAATGATGTCACTTCGTTTAAATTGTCTTTAAACTCTTCAACTTCGACACGTTTCACGCCGATTTGTTCTTGAAGAACTTTTTTGTTGGTCTCAAAGCTCTCAACATCGTTTTGCAAATCCAAATGAAGCTGACGCTGTTCATCCAGCTCAGTCGTCACCTTACGACGACGATTTTCAAACTCGATTTGCTTTTCACGAAGTTCTTGCAGAACCATTCTTTCGTTTTCTTCACGCTCTTGAATGTCAGCAATCTGCGAACTCAAGGCTTGAACTTTAGCATCCACCGAAGATTCGGTCTGACCCAAAGCAAACAATTCCCGACGTCTTGCTGTTAAATCTTCATCCACCACAGTGACTCGCTCTTGAGCCTCTTGGAAAATGGCATTTTTCGTAGTGAAGGTCTCAGACAAAGTTTCGGACTCGGTCTTTAAGCTTTCCGCGCGCTCTAAGTATTGAGCGTGGTCTCGCATCAACATTTCGCGACGGGCCTGTTGCTCTTGCAACAAAGTTCCGGTCATCACTTCGTTTCTTCGCGCTTGTTCAATTTCAAATTTCAATTCTTGAATTTCAAGCTCACGCTTTTGCACCAAAGATTGTTTTTCAAAGTGCAAAGTTTGAGTCTCTTCTACTTTTTTCTCTTGCTCTAAAATCGACAACTTCAAAGTCTCTAGATCGGATTGAAGCTGAGCCAAATTCGACCCGCCTTCAACTTCCATGCTTTGAGCTTCATTGTAGATTCGCTGAGCTTCATCGGCGCCCTCTTTCAAATCTTTAAACTGAACAGAGGAAACCCAAAGATCTAATTCTTCGATTTGATTTTTCAAATTGCGGTAGCGCTCAGCTCTTTGCGCCTGTCTTTGCAAAGAATCAATCTGGCGCTTTAATTCGCCCACGATGTCTTGCAAACGCACCAAGTTTTGCTCGGTCGCCTGAAGTTTTCGCTGAGATTCTTTTTTACGAGCCTTAAACTTAGTGATTCCAGCTGCTTCTTCGATCAAATTTTTACGATCTTCTGGCTTAGAAGTGATGATCTTTCCGATCATACCCTGCTGGATAATTGAAAATCCTTTTGCGCCCGCACCAGTGTCCATGAAAATTTCTTGAATGTCTTTTAGACGAGCCGGTTCTTTGTTAACGTAATATTCAGATTCCCCAGAACGGTGCAAGCGACGAGTCACCATCACTTCAGAAAATTTAATATATTTAACTGGAAATGGTCCGCCATCGTTTTCAAGAGTCAAAGAAACTTCAGCCATACCCATTGGGGCATAACCTTCGGCTCCGGCAAAGATCACATCTGTCATTGTGCTAGCGCGAAGATCCTTCGCTGACATGTCACCCATAACCCAAACCAGCGCGTCCACGATATTGGATTTACCGCAACCATTTGGTCCAACGATCCCCGTGATTCCAGCATCAAACTGAATAACAGTACGATCTTTAAATGACTTAAAGCCAATGAGCTCAATTTTTTTAATTCTCAAGGTGCACTCCCTTAAAGTTTTCTTCAGCAATAACTTGTAAGTGCTCGAATCCTTGAGCAGACTTCAGTCCAGTCCAGACTGACAAACCCCATTTCATAAAGCCTTAAGCTCGATGTCAACGCTCAAGGCCTTCAAAAACTATATAGATTATGTTTTGCAACAAGCTGCGTAATTAGCGGAGCTAATAATGACTATTTTCGCAGCAAACTTTGGCAAATTGCACGGCCATCGGCGCCTGAAAATTTAAGTTTTACGATCGATTTTTGTAGACTGCCCATTAATAGGACAGAATTTGGAAAAACCAAATCCAGCAATCTCTAGGGTGAAAAACTCAACTAGTGCTGAGTTTTTCGTGCTTGAATCGCTGCTCTTGCCGCCGCCAATTTGGCAATCGGTACTCGGTAAGGTGAACAACTGACGTAATCTAAACCAACCGAATTAAAGAACTCGATGGATTCTGGATCACCACCATGCTCGCCACAAACGCCCACTTTTAAATTTGGTTTTGTTTTTCGACCAGAATCAGTTCCCATTTTCACCAAAACACCCACGCCATTTCGATCAATGGTCACAAATGGATCCTTCGGCAAAATTCCTTGAGAAACGTAACTTGCCAAAAATCTTCCCGAATCATCTCGCGACAATCCCAAAGTTGTTTGCGTTAAATCATTAGTTCCAAAACTGAAAAAGTCAGCATGCTCAGCAATCGCTTCCGCTGTGACGGCCGCTCTTGGAAGCTCGATCATGGTTCCCACTAAATAATCAAATTTAATGCCTTTTTCTTTTTGCACTTTTTCAACTGTTGCAATGGTCAATTCACGAAGCTGCTCAAGTTCTTTATCCATTCCCACCAGTGGAATCATAATTTCTGGAACCAAAGTTTCACCCGTCTTAATCACATCCGCTGCGGCTTCGGCGATCGCTCGCACCTGCATTTCGTAGATTTCTGGATAGGTGACTGCCAAACGGCAACCACGATGACCCAACATTGGATTGAACTCGTGCAAAGCGCGAATTTTATGGCGCAGTTTTTCTGCATCCTGATTGATGCGCTTTGAAAGCTCTAAAATTTCCTCATCAGTATGAGGCACGAACTCATGAAGTGGGGGATCCAATAGACGAATCGTCACAGGATAACCTTTCATAATCTTAAACAAGGCAGTAAAATCCCCTCGCTGCATTGGCAACAACTTGGTCAATGCCAACTGACGCTCTTCTTTATTATCAGCCACGATCATTTCACGAACAGCATCAATTCGATCTGCTCCAAAGAACATATGCTCAGTTCGGCAAAGTCCAATTCCTTCAGCACCGAAAGTTTTAGCAGTATCCGCATCTTTCGGAGTGTCGGCATTGGTGCGAACTTTCAAGCGGCGAAATTTATCCGCTGATTTCATAATGCGATCAAAATAACCATCTAATTTTGGCTCTAAAGTCTTCACTTCGCCTAAAATCACTTCGCCAGTGCCACCGTCCAAAGTGATCACATCACCTTTTTTAAGAACGTAGCCCTTTACTTTCATGGTTTCAGTTCGGTAGTCCACATCCACATCGCCACAACCGGCGACGCAACATTTACCCATGCCCCGAGCAACCACCGCCGCGTGAGAAGTCATCCCTCCACGAGTCGTCAAAATACCTTGAGCCGCAACCATTCCAGCAATGTCTTCTGGAGAAGTTTCCACTCGAACTAAAATCACTTTCTTGCCTTTTTCTTTCCACTCGACTGCTTCTTCGGCGGTGAACACGATCTGGCCGTGAACGCCACCTGGGCTTGCTGGTAAGCCTTTCGCCAACAAAGTTCTTTCAGCCTTAGGATCCAATGTTGGATGCAACAACTGATCTAAAGAAAGCGGATCAACCCGCATCAGTCCTTCTTCTTCACTGATCAACTTTTCATCGATCATATCCGCCGCAATTTTTAAAGCTGCCTTAGCGGTTCTTTTTCCATTTCTAGTTTGCAGCATCCACAATTTGTTTTTTTCAATTGTGAACTCGATATCCTGCATGTCGCGATAATGTTTTTCTAATTTTTGATAGATCTCGACCAATTCGGCGTAAGCTTTTGGCATGGCTTCTTCTAGGGATAGCAATCCCGATTTTGCTGCCGCTAATTTGGTGATCGGCTGCGGAGTGCGAATGCCCGCCACCACGTCTTCACCTTGAGCATTGATCAAAAACTCGCCGTAGAAAAGTTTTTCGCCAGTCGAAGGATCGCGGGTAAAGGCCACGCCAGTCGCCGAATCTTCACCCATATTTCCGAACACCATACTTTGCACGTTCACGGCCGTTCCCCAGCTTGCAGGGATGTCATGAAGCTCACGGTAGGTGATCGCTCGCGGTGTATTCCAGCTATGAAATACCGCTGAAATTGCGCCCCACAACTGCTCCCACGGATCGTTGGGAAACATTTGTCCTGTGCTTTGACGAACCAATTCTTTGAATTTTTTTGATAAAACTTTTAGATCATCAGTGGTCAAATCCGTGTCTAATTTGTAACCCTTTTCTTCTTTCAAATCTTCTAAGGTCACTTCGAGCATACTTGAATTCATCCCCATCACCACGTCAGAATACATTTGAATAAATCGGCGATAAGAATCCCAGGCAAAACGGGGATTTTTCGAAGAGGCTGCCAAACCTTCAACGGTTTGATCGTTTAAACCCAAATTCAAAATCGTATCCATCATACCAGGCATTGAAGCTCTAGCGCCTGAACGAACTGAAAACAAAAGTGGATTGGCCACATCACCAAATTTTTTACCAATTTTAACTTCGACTCGCTTCATGGCCGCTTCGACGGATGGTCTAACCCAGTCCGGAAGCTTTCCACCATTTTCGTTAAATTGAGTGCAAATTTCAGTTGAAATCGTAAATCCCGGAGGCACCGGCAAACCCAAAGCTGTCATTTCTGCCAAGTTGGCACCTTTACCGCCCAAGATGTTTTTCATCCCGGCATTTCCATCGGTTTCACCGGCAGCGAAAAAATAAACAAATTTTTCAGGCTTAGCCGTTGGCGAATTTTTGTTGGCAGATTTTCCAGAAGCCGGCGTTTGATTTTGCATATAGTCTCCAGTTTTATAAAAACAAATTTTTAGGCTTAAAACTTTTTAAGGCCTGCAGCGATGTAGGAATTTAAATTAGCAATAGGGATTCGCTCTTGTTTCATCGTATCGCGGTGACGAACTGTTACGGCCTGATCGTTGATTGTTTCAAAATCCACAGTCATGCAGTAAGGCGTTCCAATTTCATCTTGTCTTCGGTAGCGCTTACCGATCGACGCGCTTTCATCATAAAGCACATCAAAATCTTCAGCGATTTGATCCCGTACTTTTTCAGCAATGCTTTGCAATTCAGGTTTTTTTGACAATGGTAAAACTGCTGCTTTGATTGGGGCGATTTCAGGATGAAGTCCCAAAACCACTCGCACGTCTTCGGCACCAGTTTCATCTTTCGTCACCTCTTCGCGATAAGCATCACACATAAAAGCTAAGAACAATCGGTCACAACCGACAGCGGTCTCAATCACAAACGGGATGAACTTTTCTTTGTTCACTTCATCAAAATACTCAAGCTGCTTGCCAGAGAATTTCGTGTGCTGAGTCAGATCGAAATTCGATCGATTGTGAATTCCCTCTAGCTCACTCCAACCCATTGGGAAAAGGTACTGAATATCAAAAGCGGCTTTTGCATAGTGAGCCAGCTCGCCCGGTCCGTGAGGATGAAAGCGAAGGTTGTCCATTTTAAAACCAAATTTTTTGTAAAAGCCCCAGCGAGTTTCTTTCCAAGTTTCAAACCATTGCTCGTCCGTTCCTGGCTTTACAAAATATTGCATTTCCATTTGTTCGAACTCGCGAGTTCTGAAAATAAAATTTCCTGGAGTGATTTCGTTACGGAATGATTTTCCGATAGCCGCAATCCCGAAAGGAATTTTATATCTGGTCGAAGCTTGGCAATTTAAAAAATTCACATAGTGACCTTGCGCAGTTTCAGGACGCAAGTAAACCACGGAGCCCGTATCTTCCACAGGGCCCATGTGAGTTTTAAACATCAAATTGAAATTTCGTGGTTCACTTAAATTTTTAGAACCACACTGAGGACATTTTTTATCGTTGATATAGCTATCGGTATTGTCCGAACGAAAACGAGTCTTACAATCTTTGCAATCCACCAAAGGATCTGAAAATCCATCCACGTGGCCAGAAGCTTTCCAAACCGTTGGATGCATTAAGATCGCGGCATCTAATCCGCACATATCCGCACGTCTAGTCATTGCATTCCACCAAGCACGCTTTACATTGAGCTTCATCAAAGAGCCTAAAGGTCCATAATCCCAGCAACTACCTAGACCGCCGTAAACTTCAGAACTTTGAAATACAAAACCACGACGCTTACTTAAAGATACAAGTGTCGCTAGATCTGCTAGCTTTCGAACTGTCATTGCTGACTTAACTTCAGTCTTAGATTCAGACATGGGTGGACTCTCCTAGAATAGATGATTCATAAAACTATCTCTGCCCCTATTTTGAGTCAAAAAAAATCGTGCTTGGCTTCCTGTGGTGAATTTGGCTAAAATGCAAATAATCTAAGGAGTTAGAATGATTGCTCTGCCTCGACTTTTGCCAACTTTAATCGCACTTTTTTTGATTTCGGTTAGCATACCGAGTCAGGCACAGACTGCCACCAAAGTTAAAACGGATGAGGAGCTCATTCGGGAAAACATGGTGGTTATATCTCGCCAATTAGGGGTGACTTGCACCGTTTGCCACAACACCGACAACTTTAAGTCCGACAAGCTCACGACCTTTAAAGTCGCAAAAGAACATATGAAATTAACGCAGCTGTTAATAGATTCCGGAATGAACGGCAAAACCTCTCAAAAAGCAGACTGCTACCTTTGCCATCGCGGCAAATTGCAGCCGGACTCGGTGGAAAAGATTCCACCGGTTTTAAAGAAATAATTTAGTTTTTCAAATTTGAATCAGGATTAGTTGGCGCCCGCACCTGGGGCTGAACCGCCAAGACCTGAATTTCGACCTTCGAATCGACCGCGAATGGCCTGCTCACAACCTTTGGCATCAGCTTTACAGCAGTCCTTCAAATAAAGGGCGATCGACTTATGCGAATCATCGCTATTTTGATTAGAAGAATTGACCGAGAACACTTCCTCAGTTTGTGATTTAAGACTTAATCTTGGCGAAGAGCCGCAAGAAATTTCAGCCGCCAAAGGTTCTTCGGGGCTGATTCGATCAGCAAATTTAGAAATACCTACCGCAGTCGAAGAAATTACAGCCCCCGAATCTTTACAAGGACCAAACCCCATTTTGCAGGCCACCCTTAGCGCATTTGCCGTTGAAACCACCGCCGCCGAAATTGCAACCCAATCCATTAGCGTCAGCCCAGCAATGATCGCCGGCAAAACCGCATGAGCTTTGTTCTGAAATAAAAATAGATACTTACTATGTTTGACTGAATCTTTCTCGGCCTTTTCAAAAATTCTTTGAAACAACCGAGCTTGATCTTCTAATGATTTATAGGATTTGGCATCGACCAATGATCCGTTGATCTTATAAGTACCGGCAACCGCATCCACAATTTCAATTTTGATTTCATATTTTCCCGTGTTCATCAAAATCGACTGATCCAAAATTTTAATTTCAGGAACTGATTTTTCTCCTGAAGAGGAAATCAACGAGTCTACAAATTTTTGATCTTTATCTTTCAACCAATTTTCTTTTGGAAATAGCTCTTTGATCGTTTTTGCTTTCGCAAAACTTTCTTTCATTTGCCAAAGCACCAACTGATTGTAACTTTTCACGGCTTTTTCATTTCCTGAAAAAGCCAGACTTGGAAACATTAGGGCCAAAATGAGCATTTTGAATTTCATATAAATCTCCAATGATTACTGACCTATCGTCGTATTTTGAGATTGGCTTTAGCAAAAATTAGGGATGTCTCGAAATGAGACTTCGACAAATGACACCTAGCCTCCCACTATTAACCGCATAAGGCATGCAGAAGACATTCTTGAGCCCCTTCCAGATGACTATGCCCCAGCAATGAGGGATTTCATTGCTGACCGCCTTGAACTTAAATTTGCCATTGAATTGTAAATATGGGTGTAAAGAATCCTAACAGGCGAAGATAGTTCTATTTTTTAGTATATTTCCGTCTCTTTATAAAGATTCACTAGATTTTAAACAATCTTCCAACAAGGGGATTCCATGAAAATATTTTTAACAATGTTGAGCCTACTGACCATCAATCTCGCTGCTCGGGCAAACGAAGCAAGGTTTCTATCGTGCAGTATGCAATTTGGCCAGACTTCTACTACTAATGGAACACTGTAGAGCCTTAAGGCCAAAGAAAGTTTGTCTTTAAACTCGTTTGAGGATGTAAACATTCTGACTTGGCAGGAACACGGAGCTTTCAAAAAACCAATTGCAACTTACGGAAAGCTAGTTGAACAAAAACGGGTTGGCGGTGGTGTTGTGTATACATTTATGCCAGATCAATCACTTTTAAGAATTAGCTTCCCATCTGATTTCAAGACAGAAAAGAAAAGAAGAGAATTTAATGCAAAGCTTAGCATTAACGACCCTCACTCACTAAATCAATACAGTAATATTAGCATGCTTTGTAGTTTGGAATCTATTGCGGAGATGAATAATTAAGTTCTTCAGAAGGACATGGGACTATGCCTCAGACTTTGTTGATCTTAAAGTTTTAGCATTGGGAATCGACATCGGCAAGCTGCGTGCTATGGACATTTAAATATCCAGTCCGTCAAACATCCAGCATTTCCAGTTGTAACCAAACCAAATTCATTGGCGGCATTACAGCTTGGTTTAATCTGAACCTTCATGCACGTGGCTCCACCCTCATGAACTGCAGTTTTATTTGTACCATCTGGACATTTACAAGCCGCACGAGTAGTCGTGGTTGCTCCAGGGCAGTTAAGATTAGTAACACTTTGTTCAACCCAATTATTGGCAGTGGTCGAGCCAGAATTTGCAAACGGACAATCTGAAGTACAAGTCACGCGAGCAGAACCACCATTTGCGGAATTCACTGTAAATGAACGAACTTTTGCGCCGCCGTTACTGATATCTATTGGTGAACAAGTAACTCCACCAATGTTTTCACTGTAGCTCGAGGTACAGCTTCCTCCAGTCACAGAATCAGTCCAAGACGCAGTTCCATTGCAAATGCCTGTGCCTGTGGCAACTGGCAAAGTTGTTGTTGTCGTCAGATTAGCATAACAACTCGAAGTCTGTATTGAAGGCAGCCAACTTGTCGTGGCCCCACATTTTACATAAGCCTCTCCAGATGTCCCAAGGGCTGTTGAAGCAACCGTTTCCATACCAACGCTACCATTCCAATACCCACTACACTGAAGCCCTTCGTAACTCCAATAGACAGTATCAACGGCATCGGTGCACTTACTAGCAGCAATTGTCGTAGTCGGCCCAGCAGTAGTCGGTGGACCACCTGTTGTGGGCGGCCCCGAAGTCGTCGGTGGACTTGTCGTCGGAGGCAATGTCGTCGTGATCAACACACAACTGTCAGCGCCAGGTCTGCCGGGATTGCTAACTTGTCCACGAGTGGAACTAAACGTTGTGTTGCCACCAAATTTTGTAAACGCATCTGCCCGAGTCGTACAAGTAGGTGTTGCGCTCATCGGATCAAATCTGGTCATGAATTCGTTGGCACCGCAACTTCCGGAATTGGGAAATTTTCCGCAAGTTAGCTTGAGTGTTGTCGGATCAATGGCTGCTACAAATTCCCCAGCGCCACAGCCGCCGGGCAAGGCTTGGCAAATCACACTTCCATCAGGCCGGTAACCCATAAAAATTGGCTGAGCACCTGCGGTGAGAGTGATGCAATTCACCGAACTTTTTTGCATCAAATCCAATGGCACTTCGATGTCCACATCGATTGGTTTGATTGAAAGCTCTTGCCCCTGATAACTGATTTTAGTTTGCACTTTTGCAGGAGTTGTCGCAGTTGCGGGAACAAAAGTAAATGCCTCCACTGCAATTCCGCAGGCTCCTGAACCAGAGCATTTAGCTCCTGTGAAATTTTCTTGAAAGTCTGTGTTCACGATTGTCAGCGTGCAATTTGCACCAACAGTTGTTGTTGAGTCTGTCGTACAATTGTAAGTTTGGGGTTTAGTCGCCGCCATGCGAACTTTGGCTTCAACCCCTGACATTGCCGAACGAATTCGTGGAATGCGCAGATTTTTCTCGGCCTGTTGGCTTTCCCATAGAACCAAACCGCTGACGCCAGCCATACCAAATCCCAGCAACATGGCTGTGATCATCGACTGACCGGACTGACTTAATCGGAAAAAATTGGGCATGCAGATATCTTATTAAGCTTTAAGATATCTGCAAGCAGAAAAATTAGCGAGCAGAAGAAGCAGATTTAACTTTACGCTCAACTTTAGAGATCAGAGCTGTGTCATCATTTAGAACTTCGTCCGAAGTCTGTCTGACTACGCTCATATGGGAAGCTAGAATGTCGAACAACTGAGATTTTTTAATTGGTTCATAATAGAATGACTGAGTTCCATTATGTCTCTTCAAATTATGGCATTTAAACTCCATCTCACCTTTACCTTGTCTTTCAACGACAACTCTCAAAACTTGACCTTCAGCTTTGTAACCATTCGTTCCTGAAACAGAATGATGGACTTCATCCATCGATTTAAATTTCCATTTCAAGTCCGAATTAGAATCTTCTGCTTTGATCAACACTCGATCATGAGTGGTATTTCGACTTAAGATACAGGCACCGCCATAGCCGATGAACGTACTTTCTGCCACTTTTGAATTAGGCGATTCTTTTCGCAATTCAACATCTTGATTGAACTGAATTCCAAATTTATTTAAAGAGTAATTTTTAAAATCCAAACTGGTCGCACCAACGACTCCTGCCTGAGCCTGAATTGACAACATAGACACTACCAAAACAGATAAAATAGATTTTTTCATAAAATCCTCCAATGACTTAGGTAAATACAAGATCTGGGCCCGCCAATTCGCTTAAATTGAAGAAAAGGTGTTTCACATTGAGATAACCGCCCCGAGTGCCATTTTTTGTTTGACGTATTTTGAGAAGAATTTGCGAAAAACTTTCCGACAGACTTAGGTCCTGATATTCTTATAGGTACAAAGCAGCCTTTCGCTGCAAGGAGGACTGGGTGTTCTTCATCACGAATCCGAAACCCAAGTGACGATTCGTCACCAGGATTGCTAAAGCGTATTTCCATTTCGATTGGTCAAATTAAACAACCTCAAGGAGGTCCCTAAAGAAATATATTAGGATTTTTAATCCTTCCTTTGCCAAAGGCAAACCGTGGGAAACCTAGGGGCGCAAAGCTAAAGGGGCTTCAGAGTCATAAACGCAAGACTCTATGCCAGCCAGACTGCCAGAGGACTTAAAGCTGCAATGCTTTGAGAATTTCAAAGGGCTATGCTTTGGAAGGACAAAATCATGAAAATCAAAAGGTTTCATTCCCCTTAGCCCGTCCTTTGATCATGGTTGAATGAAGGATGGGTTTCTTTTTTTCAAATTCATTTCTGTTACATTTACTAGACCTAACCTAGACCTACCTGGACCTCATCTAAGCAAACGTTTTCCCAAGACATTTCCGATAAATCCTTTGTGGAAAACAAGGCGCCTGAACAATTTAAATCCAGAAAAAGTTTAAAGACGAAGTCAGACAAGAATCTGATTTTGATCACGTCTTTCTTTCTATTCCTTGAAGTGACTTGGTTATTGATCCATTTACAAACTATTCCAAATCCATTTCGCTCTAAAGAAGGCCAGATCACTCAAATTTCTGCAGGCTATGTTTTAAAATCTCAAAGAGAACTCCGCAAGCGAAACATGAATTCCCTGGTTTGGGAGAACGCTTCGATTGACGACACTCTTTACTATTTCGATTCGGTTCTAACTTTATCTCAATCAACTGCTACCCTTTACCTAAAGGAACAAACCGAAGTTCACATGTCTGAAAACACACTTGTGACCATCGAGCCGCAAGATTCAAGCTCCAACAATCAAATTCGCCTTAAATTCAGTCGGGGTGATTTGCGAGCCAGAAATCCTTTTGCTTCAACCAGAATT
This sequence comes from uncultured Bdellovibrio sp., assembly GCA_964505225.1. Taxonomy (GTDB): domain Bacteria; phylum Bdellovibrionota; class Bdellovibrionia; order Bdellovibrionales; family Bdellovibrionaceae; genus 21-14-0-10-47-8. Next base: position 11,841 of record CAZDHC010000057.1, read on the forward strand.
GAAACTGACCAATGGAGTTTGAACTTAGATCAAGGCTCCGAAGTTTCATTACGGCAAACGGGCAAAGAAGATTTCGAAGTGGAAGTGCTAAAAGGAAATTTGGAGTTTGAAAAAGATGCGAACAAACAAGCCATCGCTAAAAATCGCGTTTTAAAAATCGAAAAAAATCAAATGGTCGGCACCCTATCCATTGGCGAAGATCTCAAATTTCAAGGCCCCGGCTACCAAAGATTTTACTCGCACAAATCCGAAGCCAAAATCCCCATCACTTGGAAAGGAACGGCTGAAAAAATTCAGATCATTCCACTGGGTAAAGACAGCCTCGTCAAAGCTATTGATCCCAAACAAACTGCCGATTTACTGGAATTGATTCCAGGTAAATACACTTTGCGGTTGGTTAACAATGACCAAGTTTCAGAGGCCAAAGAAATCGAAATCTGGCAGACTCCTAACCTTCAGCTGATCACTCCGTTTCCGCGGGACCGAGTTTATACCAATCAAAGTATCAATTTTGTTTGGTCTTACATCCCCGAAGCTAAAGAATACAAAATCTATTTGACCGATCACCGAACTGGAAAAACCGTGGAACAAACGGTCAAAGACAATTACTGGCAGTACACCTTTAGCAATGAAGGCGACATCGAGTGGAAAGTCGTAGGCCTTGATAGCGATGGCTTTGAAATGCCTTCCAACTACTCGAATGAATTGTTCCCACGCTTTGAACCATTTGCGGCTCCAAAATTAAAATCTCCGGAACTTCGCGTGCCGGCGTCGAAAGAAAAATCTAACTCTGACGAGAAACCAAAATCCGAGAAGAACTCTAAAAAGAAAAAGAAAACTAGTTTCTTTCAAATGATCTTTGAAAGTTTAGTTCCAAGCGCACAAGCGGAAGAAGCAAAACAAGAAGAACTTCCTTGGGTGCCCAACCCGGTGAAGGAAGCAAATGCGCCTTCATCTGCTAAGCCAGCTCCAAATGAAAAGAAAAATAAAAAATCCAACTATGAAGCTCTTTTTGCCTGGGAAAAAGTCGACGGCGCTGACCTTTATACGATCGAAATTTCTGACTCTTTGGACTTTCACTCGCCCCAAACCACGAAGGTCATCAAGAAAACCGAGTTTATCTGGAAAAACTTTCCCTTGGGAAAATACTACTGGCGTGTCGCGGCCGGTTCATCAAAAGGTCGAATGGGCGTTTTCTCGGAACCCGCAAAGGTGGATCTCAGTTCACTGCCTGACAAATCTTCGCAATCCGATGGCGTCCTGATTCGAAAAACATTAGATCCAGACGCGGAACGACCAAATGTCGAAACAAAAACCGAAGAGATCGTGGCCAATGCACCAAAGCCAAGCTTCGACGAATCCAGATTTGAAAAAGAAACCAAAATGGCCTCGGATCAAGAACGCAATCTTCGTGAGCGTTACTTATTAGAATTCAGCCCAGCGTGGACAAGCTGGAATCTTTCAGGGGAAGATCAACTGAAAGCCAAAATGAATGGTTCAAGCTTGGGAGCTTTTCATTTTCAAACCGAACAAACTATGTCTTTTGAGAAGAGCTATTTTGTGGACGTTTTTTATGCTCAATACAAATGGAAGGCAGCCGACACCACGACTTATCCTTTTCAAGAAGATCAACTATATGCAGACTTTCGAACGCAAATTCTATTTGGCAACAATAAATCCGGAGTTCTGCGCGGAGCGATCGTGCAAACCGTGCCTTCAATTGAAAGAAAAGACTTAGAAAAAATCGAAGTCAAAACCAACTTCACGTTGGGACCTTCGGCCTTGTTCTCATGGAATCATTCTGAGCGATACACCAGCGACCACAGCTTTAGCGTATTGGCCGGCAGTCAAATTTTTGTGTTCACCAATCAAAACCGATTGCGCTACCAAGTCTACAAAGGAATTCAATCTGCGGCGACACTTGGTGTGTTTGCCAACGAAGACTTTGTCTTTATTCAAAGAAGCTTTTCGTGGGGATGGACCGCAGGAATTTCAATAGGATATGAAAACTAGAGTCTGCTTCACTGTCGATCCTTTTTCACATAGTCGCAATTCAATACAATTTTCCAAGGCAAATTTCAGAAAATTGAGTGTCTCAAAATGAGAACACTGTTGATTTTTAACTACTTAGCGCGTTGACAATTTTTGGCCCACCAATTGCTGCTTAATGAATTCAGCCGGGGGGCAAATTGAAAACAAAACACAACGTCCATAGTTCTCGTTTTTTCAAAGCAGCTGGCCTACTACTGATTTTAGTTTCACTTTCTGCCTGCAGTAAGAAGCCTGATTCAGCAAGTACTAGCTCTAACGAAGAAATTATTTGCTGCAAACCACCCACTCCATTTGAAGTCCATGCGAACTCCATTTCCAAAGCTTGGCAGAATGAAGTTTATGCTCCGGCCAATCCAGCGCTCTTAAAACTTTCAGTCACAATTTCAGATAAGATTTACCTGTTAGACTCTGAACGCTTCTATACTTTGGACGTAAACTCTGGGCATTTTTTAGCGCCACCAAGTTCTGGCAACCTTTTAAGCTCCCTTTGGCCTAATGATGCCAACGCTCCAACTAATTTCTCACTGCTCAGATACAGTTTTCAATTAGACGAATACATTATTTTAGCCACTTCCAGTCAGTGGTATGCCTTTAGTACATCTCGAAATCGATTTATGTCGATGAGCGAACTTGGATTTGCCAACAATCAAATTGCCTTAGCCTGGTCCGGTGATAGCCTTGCGCCGAATCCATCAGAAGTCATCACGACTTTCCCGTATCCTAATTCCAATTATATTATTTTTATGACATCGACTCACTATTATCCCTACGATAAAGTCCAAGGAAAATTTATTGCTGGCAATACTTTGGCAAGTTTTTGGGGAAATGATCCTTATGCACCGAAAAACTCTTATGCTTTAAAAGTCTCGGCGACAGTCGGAAACCAATTGTTCCTTTTAGATGATATCGACTACTACCAATTGGATTGGAGCACTGGTCACTTCGTGGCGCCGCCCATCAATTGATTCTATTCCTACTAGCGCAGACCAACTACCTTGGTCTGCGAGCTTGAAACTTTGATTTAAAGTTGGAACGCGATTTATCTAATACCGAAGTCGAAGCTTTGGTTAAAACCTTGGCCTCTGGCTTTTCTTTAACGCCAGTTGTTTTTGCTGCCGCCTTCGCCATCGCTTTAGCCCGTGCCTTCAAGAAGGACTTACCACGGGGCTGACCATCCAGCTCCATTTCAAACTTCTTAGACTTTCGCTTATCGTTTCTACGATCTGGGCGACGATCTGTTTTTTTAACTTCAGGCTTTGGCTGAGTTTGGTATTTTGAGCGCAAAGTCGGATCTGATTTTCGAGTGGGCACTTTTTTACCTTCTAGCATTGCTAAAAGTCTTTCATCTCTTTCCGTAACTAAATTGACAACCAAACCCGTTCGTCCCGCTCGAGCCGTACGACCCACACGGTGAAGGTAGTTTTCCATTTGTCGAGGCAAATGATAGTTGATCACTCGTCCGACCTGATCCAAGTCTAAACCTCGAGCCGCTAGATCCGTGGAAACAAGAAGGTCCACTTTTCCATCACGAAATTTTTTAAGATTGGATCTGCGTTCATTTTTATCCATTTCACCGCGATAGATCACGCAATCAAAACCATTGTCGATCAGCTGTTTGGCCAAATCATCACATTGTTCCCGGGTGTTGGTGAAAACCAAAGTTCCACCTTGAACCGGCTGAGCTAAAACTTTCTCGAAAAATGGCCAACGTTTGCCATCCATCACCGTGATATTTTTAGTCGTCAAAGTTTTTACAGTCTTACCACTGCCAGCACTGCGAATGACTTCAGCATTTGAAAAAAGATTGTTCATCAATTCTTGAACGGAATTCGAAACAGTCGCTGAAAAAAGTGCCAACTGAAGCCCCTTCGGACATGCCGCTGCAATCAAATCTGAATCCGGCAAGAAGCCCTGGTCTAACATTTGATCGGCCTCGTCGAAAATCAACATACGAACGTCATCCAAATGAATCAATCGCTGATCTATCAATTGAATCAAGCGACCTGGAGTTGCTAATAGAATTTCAAAGGGAGCGGCAATATTTCTTCGTGTGTGCTCGAAAGTCATTCCGCCTAAGGCAGGGCGCACTCGCAGGCGGGTGTCATGGGTCATCGTCTTTAAAACTTTAGAGACCTGTTCGCCCAATTCTCGAGTTGGAACCATAATAATAGCCCGTGGTCTTGCATTTTCTTTGACGGCTTCACCATTGACTTCAAGTTCTTTTAACTGATGCAACAAAGGCAGAGCATAAGCTAAGGTCTTACCACTTCCGGTTTCTGAAACTCCGACGACAGACTGACCCGCTAATAACAATGGAATCGTGCGTGTCTGAATTTCTGTCGGCTTGAAAATTTGTTTTTCATCTAGCGTTTTAACCAAAGACTCTAAAAGACCGAACTCTGAAAATTTATTCATAAATAACCCTACTTTATAGTTTTGCAAATTTACCAAAATACAGATTTACCGATTTACCGATTTACCGATTTACCGAATACAATTGAACTGAATCCAATCCATGACTGGAAATCCAGTTGCCCAGACTTGTTCCTTTAAACTGCATTGAGCCGCAGCCACATGAATTGGCAATATGCCAAACCGCATGACTTTTTGATTTTCTATAGCCCAATTGCAGCGAGAAGTACCTTTATTTTGTTCAACTAGCTCAAAATACCCATGATCGCTTAGTTCCTTAAGTTGAACCGTAGTCGGTAAACTCATTTCAAGGTCTGCACAATGTGCCAGTGCTTGAGTAAAAGGTAGAACCTTTTGCCCTCTCTTTTGGCCCTCTGAAATCCTCAATCCGGTCGATTCGTCGACAAATATTTTTTGAGAGTCATTTTTTTCAAGGAGCGAAAATACGATACCTTTTTGGGTTCGACACTTAGAGCCCACTTCCATTTGGCTTGAACAAAATGGCAATTCGCTGTGGTTTTGATTCGCATTTGATGTGGCTGTCAAAAGAATCGACATAAGCCAAATAAAGGCCTTGAACTGTTTCATATACTACTCCTCGACTGACCTCAATTTGAACGAGCTGCCGTAAAAAGAGCACAGTCCAGTTCAATGAAGCGGTCTACCTCTAGGAAGAGCAATCCCGAGACCAATGGGGAATAGGAATAAAATAGCCAGCAAAAACAGACTTGGAAAATTTGTAGGAGGGCTGTTGATCATTCCGCAACCGGAGCTTTTGAAATCAAATTCAGTTTTTTCGCCCTTGCTGTAATTGACAGTCAAAGAGTCCACGGTCACCGGAGTTGCAGCGTTGTTATTGTTGATCGTCACTCGAAATTTTAAAAATCTTTTGTTATTGAGCTGAGAAATGTTTGCGGAATTGACCCAACCGGTGTCATCTGAAACGAACTGATCATTAGATCCAGCAAATTCTAAAGTCACTTGAGCCGCAGCCGAAGAAACAAAGGATGCTGAAGTAAAACTTGCCAAAGTGCTACCACTGTCGATGGCAGAAGAAGTCGCCGATACATTGGCCGATGTGTCGTACAACAAAGTTCCTTCGCTGGTCAGCTCACTAGAAGGATCAATTGTCGCAGCCGATGGATTGGAAAAAGTTTTTGAAACCACCCAAGTTCTTCCGGCCCAACCTGAGCTTCCGCGACCACCGGTCGCAGGACTTCCCCGGGTTCCGCTGGCTGCACTGATTTGATTGTTTCCGACTCCATTTAAGGTCAATGTTCCGGCCACCCAAACTTGAATCGAACCGCCGCCACCTGCACCACCGCCACCACCAGCTGATGGTGAAATGCCGCCGTCACCGCCGTTGGCTAAAACCAATCCAGCTGAACCAACGGTCATATTTCCACCAACGTGAATGACGACAACGCCTCCCCCGGCACCTCCGCCACCGCCAGCTTCATTGGTGCTGCCGCTGCCTCCACCGCCACCTGCTGAACCAAGACTTGTGCTCCAGGCAGGATTAGAAGAGTTTGTACCTCGAGCACCGACAGAACCTGAGGTGCCTGCTGTTGCTGCTTGATTGGGAATGTTCAATGCACTCCACGCTCCGCCACCGCCGCCACCCGAGCCGGTTCCTGCGCCCGTGATCAATCCTGGGCCACCGCCCCCGATGCTCACAGATGTTGTACTTCCAGCAACGCCATTTCCCGTGACACCGCCCGAATAAATGGCTCCACCATTTCCACCGGCTGCGCCACCACATCTACCCGTGCCACCAGAGCCCGCAACTGCTGAACCGCCGGTGCCCACACTGGAGCTTCCATTGCCACCACTGCATTGAATTGTTCCATTCACCGTCATATTTCCTTGCACATAAATCACCAATGGATTTGTGCCCGAAGGGGAAATGGTCCAACCCGCAGTGAGATCGAAACTTTTAAACTTAAAAATTGGATAGCTGGTCGTGTTCAAATAGATGATTTTTCCAGAGGTATCGACACTGGTTGAGAAATTAGCCCAAGTGCTCGAGTTAAAATCGCCATGAGAACCGTCGCCAATATCAATAGTCGATGTGTGATTGCTGCCATCGTTCCAACTTCCGACCGTGATCACGGGAGTGATTAAACCCAAGCCCTGATTCCAGACAGCTGTCGATGAAGCATGATAGTTTCTAGTCGAAAGATCTTCGCTCAATGTTGCAGACTGAGCTGCATTTGCCCATGGCATTGCTATTAGAAATAATCCAATAGAAATAGCAACCGAGGGAAACATCGACATCAACCCGCCTTTTTCTTTTCTTCTGCGGCAAATAAGACTTGAAACACTTTTTCACGTAATGTGTCCCCACGAAACGGCTTCACGATATACGAGTCCACTTGATGTTTTTTCGCATTGGAAATTTTCATACGCTCGTGAGATTGCTGCGAAGTCACCATGATAAATGGAGTGTCTTCACGATGTTTATGGGCCCTGACCGCTCTTAAAAAAGTGAGACCATCGGTCCTTGGCATTTCCCAATCCGAAATAATCATGTCAATTCTTTGAATGCGATCCACCACAAATCGAAAAGCTTCCGAGCCATCTCTAGCCTCTAGAAAATGTCGAAATCCAAACGAAGACAAATGTTCGACAATAATTTTCCGAACAATATCGTCGTCATCAACGACCAAAACAATCATATGATCTAATTTAGGTAAGCTCATTCTTCAATGACCTCCTGCCGAGTCGGAAACCTTAAGGTCACTTCAACTCCGCCTTGCGGATGATTTTGCAAAGTCATTTCTCCGCCATGTTCAATTTCCACAATTTCTTTACAAATTGCTAAGCCTAAACCTGAACCTTGTGAACCCTTAGTGGTAAACAAAGCCTCGGTGACCTTTGGCAGAATTTCTTCTGGGATTCCTGGGCCATAATCGCGAACCTTGACCACTAAATACTGTGGACCATCCTTAATAACTGACACGTCAATCTTTCCGCCCTTAGGCATCACGTGCGTCGCATTGATAAATAGATTCATAAACACTTGCACCAACGAGTGGCGATTGGCCTCAAGCAAGGCCTGTTCCCAATGAGGCTTCTGAATCTGAATTTGCGATTTTTTAAACTGATAACCCATCAGCTCGATGGCTTCATCTAGTGGCTGAGTAATATTCACCAAAGTCAATTCCGTGGCCTCGACAGGCTCGACAATACCATCTGAATTCAGTTTTCCACCTTGAGCTAGTTTTTTAAAGCGACTTAGAACTGCCGAGGCCGTGTCACTGGCCTTTAAAATAGTGTCCAAAGCTTCTTTCATGCGCCCTGGTTCATTTTTCAACAACGCCAGTTCGGCATGACCGACGATTTGCATCAGTAAGTTCCCAAACTCGTGGGCCACGCTTCGCCCGACCGCCGCTACGGTATTGGCTCTTTCATTTTGAAGCAACATCCGCTGCGCTTCGGAAAGTTGCTCGTCTTGCCACTCTTTCATTCGCTGCAAATTCCAAAGGGCTGTGACATTTCGAGCCTTTTGGATAATTTCACCATCGGTAAACGGCTTATTAATATAGTCCCAACGATTGGATTTGTCCGCACCCAAAAACTCGTTGATCGCATCCACACTACGGTCTTGATAGGCCGTTACGAACACGGCATAGATCTGACTGTCCAGTTCTTGCACCTGTTTGACCAATTCAATACCATCAATATCAGCGCCCAATAATACGTCGAAAAAACCCATCGCAAAAGGCTTTCCCTCACGCAATGATTTCTTCACTTCATTTAAAGCGTCTTCAGGTTTATTAACTGTGACCACTTCATAGACTTCTTTTTTACCTGGAGTGGCAACAGCCTCCGAGTTCGATCCACTTCGACTGGATCTGCGAAATGGGATCACATTGGCAACATCCGGCGACAACAAAGCTTTGATTCCATCTGCGATGGCAACTTCGTCGTCAATCACAAGAATTCTTTTATTATAAACTGGAGCCGCTTGAACTGTCGATTTTTGTTCTGAACTTGGGCTCATTTTTTTTACAGCGTCACTCATGCTGCTGCCCCTTTCTGGTGATCTTTTACAATTGGCAATTTAATACAAAACACCGTTTTCTCCATTGGAACTGAAGAAACAAATTCGATTTCACCACCA
>CAZDHC010000058.1:0-20248 GCA_964505225.1 uncultured Bdellovibrio sp.
GCAGCGCCAGAAACTGCCTGTTGCGCGCCTGAAGTTTGAGCTAACAAAACCAAACTGATCCCTAAGATCAAATTAGATGAAATTCTGCGCAGTGTTGATCTGGGTGTGTCAGAAAGTTTCCAAAAAGGTGCCAATTCCAAGATGATTCCGTCTCCCGCCTTCTTTAAAAATGCTGCTTTTTGCTGCAATTTTCAAAAGGGTCTTAAGTGCAAGTTGCTGTTATCCTTGTCTTTTTATAAACTTTTTCAGGACTTAGGTCCAAAAGAGAAAAGCGTAACAAGTACAGAAATCAAAGTCAATCGACGTCACACCCAACGCCCATCAGAGATCCGATGAACACGGCCAAATTTTCGCGAAAAAAGTGGGTCATGGGTAACGACCACCAAAGTCAATCCCATGGATTCTTTCAAATGAAAAAACAAATCTTGGATCGCACCCGAATTGACCGAATCCAAATTTCCAGTTGGCTCATCGGCAAATAAAATTTTGGGCCGACAGATCAAAGAACGAGCAATCGCCACTCGCTGTAATTCACCACCCGACAACTGATTGGGATAGTGATCTTTTCGCGCCTCAAGACCCATAAATTTTAACAAACTCATGGCTCGGTCCAAGGCTTCTTTTGAGTCCAAAGAAGCCACACGGGCTGGCAAAATAATATTTTCCAATGCTGTAAACTCGGAAAGCAAATGGTGAAACTGAAAAACAAAACCCATTTGCTGATTGCGAAAGGCCGCGACCTCTTCATCTTTCATCAAAAGCAATGATCGACCTTCAAATCTTAAATCTCCAGAGTTGGGTTTGTCTAACGTTCCTAAAATGTGAAGGAGCGTACTTTTGCCCGAGCCCGAGGCTCCCACGATACAGACTGCGTCCCCAGCTTTTACATCCAAGGAAAGATCTTTCAATATCTCAAGCTGGCCAGCACCCTGTTGATAGGATTTAAAAATATTTTTTGCTGACAATAAAACTGAATTTACATCACTCATTCCTTAACCCCTCCACTGGAGTCAGCTGCGCCCCTCGAAAAGCCGGCGCCAAAGTGGCCAAAAAACAAATCAACAACGTGACGACAGATATACTTAAGACATCCTGCCAGCGAACCGCCAATTCAATTTTGTCCAAATGATAAATGCTTCCTGGAACTATGCCATAATAGTTCTCGATAAACGTGACCAGAAAACAAAGTAAAATTCCCAGCACTAAGCCCGCCAACAGTCCAATCGAACCCAAAATCATTCCTTGCAGACTAAAAACTTTCAATATTCCTTTTTGCGACAAACCCAATGCTTTCAATAAGCCAATTTCTGCAAAGCGAGTCACCACATTAATGTAAAGCGTACTAGCCACATTGAAGGCCGCCGCCAAAATAATTACTAAAATCACAAAAAACACCACGACCCGCTCAATTTGCACGGCTTCAAATAAATTTTCATTTACATCCCGCCAATCGCGGACCACAAACCCACCGCCCAATTCGCGAGTCAATTTGGTGCTGATCTCCCGGGCCCGATCGATGTTCTGAAATTTTAACAATACCCCCGAGTAGCGCTCGCCAATTTCCGCTATTTTCTGAGTTGCCTTCAATGAGGTTAAAATCATCCGCTGATTGTAGTCATATTTTCCTAGGTCTAAAATTCCAACAACTTTAAACACTCCCACTTTTCGTCGAAACTGATTGGGATCTAGTTCATTTCTGAGCGGCACGACTACCCGAAATGAATCTCCAATTTTTAGTCCCAAAGTTTTTGCCAATCCCAAACCAATAGCTGCATTGTCAAAAGAATTGCCCGAACCGTCAGCCTGAGATGGCGTCAAATCCAACTTCCCTTCCACCAAACGCTTTTCAATTCCTAAAACTTGGCCCACATCTTCGTTGTCCAAACCCTGCAGCGAAACGCCCGACAACTTCCCTTGATTGGCCATCACGCCTTCGATCAACGCAAACCGGGTCCCCGCCAAAAGGGTTGGCTCAATCTTTCTCACTTTTTCAAGGAACTCGGCCTTAGCTGGCAGATCTTGCACTCGCATTAAAATTTGAATGTGTCCCGTGACATCCGCCACGCTTCTTTGCAACGTGAGTTCAAAGCCACTCATCACCGCCATCGATACGACCAAGCAGGCCACACCCAACATCAAACCAACCAAGGCATTGATCCCCGACAATGAAAAGAGCTGCGAATCTTTTGTGAGCAACATTCTTCTTGCCAGCCAGAAATAAAATTTCATGTATTTCAATTCCTTGGCTTAATTGGGTTGTATTGACTGAGGCGCAATTCCAGATTTCAAAAAGGACATGATAAAATTTTGCAGATCTCCGTCCATCACATCACCAACCTGACTGGTCTCATAATCCGTGCGATGATCTTTGGCCAACTGGTATGGGTGCATGACGTAGGAACGAATTTGCGATCCCCACTCGTTGGCTTTTTTGGTGCTCTCTAGGGCGTCTTTTTCTTTTTGCCTTTTTTCCAATTCCTTTTCATACAAAGCCGCCTTTAACATTTTCATGGCTTTGTCCCGATTTTGGATTTGCGATCGTTGTGTCTGACAACTGACGACGATTCCTGATGGCAAGTGATACATTCGAACGGCAGAATCTGTTTTATTGACGTGCTGCCCACCTGCTCCACTGGATCTAAAAGTTTCAACTTTGATGTCAGCAGGATTGATTTCAATTTTGATGTCATCATCCACTTCAGCCCAACAAAAAACCGAAGCAAAGCTAGTGTGCCTTCGGGCATTGGAATCAAATGGAGAAATTCGCACCAAGCGATGAACTCCGCTTTCGGCCTTTAGATATCCGTAAGCATAAGGGCCTTCAATTAATAACGTGACCGATTTAATTCCGGCACCCTCACCATCACTTAATTCTAAAGTCTCAACCCGGTAGCCCTGCTTTTCCGCATAGCGAATGTACATTCGCATCAACATGGCCGCCCAATCACAGGCTTCAGTTCCACCAGCGCCAGAGTTGATCGACAAATAAGCCGAGTTTGCATCCAATTCGCCATTGAGCAAACGTTGAACCTCGAGGTCTTGACCCACTTTGACTAAGCGATCCACCTCAGATTTAGATTCTGCAAAAGAACCCTCATCATGGGCCTCGATGGCCATATCCATTAGGACGTGAGCGTCTTCAATTCCTTGATCAAATTTTTCAAATTCATTGATGGCTTTTTCTAGAAAGGATTTCTCTTTGTTGAGCTTTTGCATTTCCTCGGGCTTATTCCACACCTGAGGATTTTCAGAAGCCATAGCAATTTCTTCTAGCCTTCTTTTCTTTTTACTGAGGTCAAAGATACCCCCGAAGTTCATCCGAAAGTTTTTTAAGATCCGTCAAACGTCTTTTCAAATCATAGGTTTCAGATGCAATGCCCAAATTAACACCTCAGTTTAGTCTGCTATTTGACTAGCAAATTAAATGTCAAACTTTGTGCACAATCTGTCAAACACTTGATCTTGAATTTTGAACATTCTTTTTTCTTCGGCTTTTGATTTTTCGTGATCATAGCCCTGCAGATGTAAGACGCCATGAATCAACATATAGCCAAGCCAATATTGAAAAGTAAATCCCAGCTCTTTCGCTTCACGTTTCAGCACCTGCGGACAGATCACCAACTCGCCTAAACAATTAGGTTCGGCTCCTTCAAAACTGAGAACATTGGTGGCGTAATTCTTTTTGCGATAGGTTTTATTGATCACCTTGGCCTCATCCAAATCCATAAAAACAACAATGAGTTCAAGATTCTTAACTTTTAAACCTTTAGCAACAGCTTTGAGCCAATCTTGCATGAATTTCTTTGGCATTGAAATTTCAGATTGATTGATCAAAACGGTTTTCATTAAGAACTACTTTTGACTGAAAAGAACGGCGCTTTGGCTGGCGATTCAGAAGCTCCACCGCCGGCAGATTTAGGGTAGTCAATTCTTTGGTGATAGATTCCCAATAAAATTTTGGTAAAGGCTGTTTCAACTTTAGAAAGATCCTTTAAAGTCAGGCTGCATTCGTCTAGCTGCCCTTCCATAAACTTTCTTTGCACAATATTTCGCACGATATTTTGCAATCGCACTGGCGTCGGCTCATCCAAAGATCGACCTGCGGCCTCGATGCTATCGGCCAACATACACAAAGCCGCTTCACGGAACTGCGGTTTAGGACCTGGATAACGGAATTCATCTTCGGTCACTTCCGCGTTTTCACCAGTTTTTAAATCCAGCGCTTTATTATAAAAGAAAGAAATTAAAGTCGTACCGTGGTGCTGAATAATTCCATCGATAATCGGTTTTCCCAGCTGATGAGCGATTCCCAACTCGACCCCATCTTTGACGTGAGCCACCAACAAGGTTTTGCTCATAAAAGGCGAAATATGGTCGTGAGGATTTGCACCTGGCTTTTGATTTTCAATAAAGTAGTTCGAGTGTTCCATTTTGCCAATGTCATGGTAGTAGCTCATCACTTTTGCCAACAATGGATTGGCACCAATGTCTTCAGCCGCGGCCTCCACCATGCTTCCCACCAACATCGAGTGATGGTAGGTACCAGGGGCCTTGACGATCATTTCTTTTAACAAAGGATGATTGAGATTTGAAAGCTCTAAAAGTTTCACGTCGGTGGTATAATTGAAGACGGACTCCAGAAATGGAATCAACATCATCGCAACCATACTAGAAAAAATTCCTGATAGAAATCCCGCCGGAACCGCCGAAACAATTTCACGAGCAAAATGCTCTTGATCTAATTTGGTGATTGTCAAAAGCAAAGCGATCATCAACATATTGACCACGCCGGTGCGCACACCCGCCCAGTAAATATCATTTCGCTTTTTACAATTGTAAACTCCCCGAGCTGCGGCAATTCCGCTGGCAAAAGTCACGATCATAAAAGCAAAATTCATTTCGGTCATCATACCAACGACCACCGACAAAAAGGCTGTGAACAACCAAATGACCTCACCAGATTGGATCAGCAGACCCACCAGCATTGGCGCTGAAGCCACTGGCATGGCGTACAAAAACATCGAAGTCGGCAGCGCCGAACCAAACCGCGACATCAAAGCTGTTTCTGTCAAAAATAAAAATACTTTTGCCACCACAACTGTGATCAAAGTCACAAGCCCCATAACCCACATGTCTTTGGCTTCGACTTTGACTTTTCCTAAAGAAAATCTTCTTAAGTATTGGAAAAACACGACAATAATTCCCAAAAACAAAAAGGCCATGGTGATGGCGATCACATCATGGCGACGATCTGAACGAAGCGTCTGAATCTCTTTCATCATCGCCATGTGAAATGGCTGGATCACAGTGCCTTCAGGAAGCAAAATTTGATTTTTCTTAATTGAAATGGTGATTGGCAGGACCGATTCACGAGCCGCTTGCCGGCGGGTCGCCATCTCTTGCTTGTTCAAGGTCAAATTTGGATAGACTAAATGTCTGGCGATTTCTTGCACATTTTGCAGGTCGCGCTCAGTGCCCTTTTCAAGTCCTTTGGTGTTTTTCAAAGTAAATGCTTCAGCGTTTGAAGCTTCTAATATTTCGATTCGCTTCAAATTGAATTCTCGGCCCTTCGTGTTGGTTTTCGAAATCGTTCGACCCAAAACAATGGACAAACCATTTGGAATTACTTTTTCAACGCCATCAGCAATTTTGGACTGGTACCAAATTTCGAGATTGCGAATGATCACGTTTTCAATGCGCGCATTGAAGCGGTTTCGCACCAACCACTCGAACAAATAGTCCGGAACAGGAACCGTCAGTTCTTTTTCGAATTCACCTTTGTGGCTAAAAAAGTCTTTAATTTTTTCTTCGTGATCAGCACTAGACTTGGGCCAAACCACATTTTTGAAATCATTTCGGGCCACTCGAAATGCCCGGTAAACCGCACCCGAAACTCGCTCAAATGTTAACGGATCATAATCAAAAATGATTGGAATAGCCATTTCCGAGCGAACTCGTTTTTCCTCGGTGGTGACCTCATCGACCATTTCAAAGCTGACTGGCGACACAACATCATATTTCACTACGTCACCGATCTGAAAATTCATTGGGGTGCGAATTTCAAAGGTGATTGCGTAGGAAAGAACGACAGCAAACAGAAAAACAAAAGCGAAACGACGAATTTTGTAGCGTTGCTCTAAGATAACAGCGATTCGACCAAAATATGTTCTTTCAATTCCAAGACGATCCACCCAATCTAAAAATTTAAGACTGTGGTCCTCGTAGTTGACCCTTTTATGAGTCGTCGTTTTATTTTTTCCAGAACCGTTCGGAAACATCATGGTTTTTTTGCTCTCGTTCTAACAAATCGAAAGAAATCATCAATTTTTACGACATTTAACTATCGGCTTTTTCTATGATTTCCAGAGTCAAGACTGTTAGGTTTCTCTCGCCTTAACTGAAAAAGTACCCTATCTTGGACCTTAGTCATGAAAACCAATGAAAAAAAACCAACAACAAAACCAGACCAGCCTAACTCTTTAACTGAAATGTTTCAAACATTGGTCGAGATCGTAGCGAAATTGCGCGGACCTGACGGCTGCCCTTGGGACAAAGAGCAGACGCAAAACTCGCTGACTCAGTACGCCATCGAAGAAGCCTTTGAATTGGTCGAAGCCATCGAGTCCGGAAATCAAAAAGACATCAAAGATGAACTGGGTGATTTTTTGTTTCAGGTGATTTTACAGGCACAAGTTGCTCAAGATCATGGCCACTTTGATCTTAAGGGTGTCATTGAGAATTTAAGTGAAAAAATGATCCGCCGACATCCCCATGTTTTTTCAGACACGGAAGCAAAAAATTCTGAAGAAGTCTGGCGAAATTGGGAAAAACTAAAAGCCCAAGAAAATAAAGCAAAAGACAATGGCGCTGCTTTAAATGGCCCTAAGAAAATTTTTAGCTATCCACGTTCTATGCCCGCCTTACAGGCTAGCTACAAAATTGGTGTTAAAACTGAAGGCTACAAATTTGATTGGCCTGACTCAAAATCCGTTTTTGAAAAAATTCGCGAAGAGTTTCATGAGGTCGAAGAAGCCCATCAGGCGTTTCTAGATAAAGGCGGAGTTTCCAAACCAGTGACTCAATCTATCCAATTTGCTCCGAACACTGCCAGAATCGAAGAAGGCCACTTGTCGAATGAGCTTAAAAATTTGCAGCACGAAATTGGCGATTTGCTTTTTTCAACGGCTCAATTTGCTCGCCATTTGCACTTGGAACCAGAGCAATGCTTGCGCGAGGCCAATCGCCGATTTGAATCTCGATTTTTAAAAGTGCTAGAATTGGCCGGCAAAAAATATGGACCAGAATTTCAAAATAAAGATCAATTCGCGACACTGACCACAGCGCAAATGGAAGAGCTTTGGGCACAGATAAAATCCAATTTGAACGCTACATTCTGAGACACTGTCAGGCCCACCTATACAGCTGCACACTGTCTTGACAGCTGCAAATATGGCCATCTCAATCTGAGCCGCCGCGCCAGCCGTAAGTATTTGAAATTATTGGATATTTTGGCTGAATCAAAGCGGGTCACTTTTCCACTTTGGCACCCCTGTTGCTCTAGTAAAGGTCATCGGGGGAATTTATGAACACAGCAAAGAATACAGTAAAGAATAATATGAAATACAATCAAACGAACTTATTAAAGATCACTTTGATTGCAGGATCACTCTTCTGGCTGGTCGGCTGTGGATCCTCTAAGACCGCAAGCAGCGGCTTCGATGCAGCCTCTACTAGCAACAATACTTCGAGCGCCTCTGACAGTGCCATGGCAGCTTGCTCAACAGATGTCGCCGGCCTTTCTGACTTTCAAGTCCAAGTCATGCAGTATCGAGAATACAACGCCCCAAATTTAGTTCGAGTTAAAATCGTCAAAGCTCCTTCTGAATTCAACTCGACAAGTTCAGACTGGAAAGTTCAAATGTATCGTTGGACTTCGACTGTAGATGGCAGCACCTCGATCGACAATTCGCCTTTAAGTTTCCAATTTGAAAGAAAAGTTGGAACTGGCTTTGAATTGATTGCGAAAAACTCTCAAACACCAGTTGTCTACTCGGCCTTTTATGGAAGCCAAATTGCTCCAATGGCTGACTATGCCAATCAGTACACAGGCTATGCGCCTATCAGCAAAGCAAGCCCAACCGACTTTTTTAAGGGCGCAACTTTCTTGGTAGACCTAAAAGATTCGACCAATTCTTATCAAGTATTACGGGTTACAATCCACAATAAGGACGAGACTTCAGTTTTACGAGAAGTCGATGTCTTGATTCCAACTTTCTCGGCTGATCCTGCAAGATACAACAGCGAAAGCCGTCACCCATTGGTTCTACAGGGCTTACACCCTTTAAAAGCCAAACTTGGACAGTCTTGGAGTCAAACTCAGTACTCAGAATTTGCAAAGACCTTCTGCTTCTAAGATCGAAAAATCGGCTTAGGCCGATTTTAGTGCGAGGATTCTTGACTGACTTCTTCCGCCTGTAAGTTCTCGCCATGTCGATAACGATCCAACAAATGTGAATCCGTGGTTGGAAATGAAAACAACAACGAATGCACATTGCTAGATTCATCCTCTTGAGTCACAGAAACATAATGTAAATCTTTAACTTCATGATCCGGGTATTCTTTGATGAAAGTCACCAAAGTGTTGCCTTTCATATCCGTGGTTCGCCAAATTTCATCAGCTGATTCGATCGTATCTTCCCGACACTCGAGGCCAATTTTTTGAAATTGATCAAAAGGCACATCGTTTTCGCCCCGAACTTTAAGCATGGAAAGAAATAAACCCATCGCCATCGGGTCACCCTCGCTCAATCCATCCCCCTCAACCGCTCCAAATCCAACTTCTTCAAAAGCTCGGTCATAGACCAAGTCACCTTTGCGGTACTTTTGAACCAAATCTAAATCTGTGGTGATAAAGTTTAAAAAGATAAAAGTCGGCTCATCTTCGGAAGAAACATAAGTCACCGCAACATGAAAGCCATTGACCTCTTCAACCGGCCTGATGAAGTAAAAGATCGGAAATTCTTTAAAAGTTTTGTCGTCATGCCAGATTTCAGCTGGTTCATCTAAAGTTAAATCCAAAGTTGAATCATAAAGGTCGCCAGCTTGGTCGACTTCTTCTTCGGAAATGTCATTTTCACTGCGCAAAGACTGATATTCGTGCTCGAGCTGGTCAATTTTGTCGTGAAAGTGCGCGTAAAGATCTTTTTCATTCTTAAAAACCAACCCAGCTTCGCGATCAATCACGATTTCTGGCTTGCGAGATCGCAACTTAACACCCTTTGATTTCAGTTTTTTGGGTTTCTTTTTGGGAACTTTTGATCTCATGAATTGAACCTTTTCCGTGTTTGCTTCAAATTTTGCCTTAACAACTTTGCAACGCAGGACCGACATCAGAGTAGCATGCTTCGTACCGGAGTCGAATAAAACGATCTTGATATACCTTGTCATAATCTTTACAAAAACTTGCAAGTCGAAGGATTTTTCCAGACCATAAAGTTGAGGGGACTTCTAACTATAGATCATCGCCAAAGCATTGCTTTGGAAACACCAAGGAGGCGTGGTTGTCTAGTAGCTCGGGAAGTGGTCAGAACAATGACCAAAATAAAGCGAAAGCTGCAGAAGAGGCTGAAGAGGCAAAAAAAGCAAAGAGCGCCGAAGAAAAACTTCAAGAGAAAAACTTGGAGCGAATGGAGGCTCTACTGAAGCAATCTGCTATGGGGATTCATATTCTTTTCGACAATGGTTCTATTGCCAAAGTGATGGGCCAAGGAAAAGATGACAAAGACTTTTTTGATTTCGATAAAATGAAACGCGTTCAAGATGCTATGACGGCCTTGATTGCAAAGAAAACTTATGTCGAAAAAGTAGCCTACCTAAAAGATTTAGATGAAGAGTCTTACGAAATGCTCGTCCGAACCTATTTCCACATCGTGGAAAACACAGTTCGCGCTGGCATGGAAGGCTGTCACTAGTTCTACTTTTTGAAATTATGATCTTTGAGAAAGGGCTTCTTATTGGAAGCCCTTTTTTTATTTTGCTACCTGAAATTCTCAAATTCATTTTTCGGACCGCGTTTAACACCAGTCACGATCTAAAACCAATTCAAACTCAGTCTCGATTTTGTAAATAGAAACGGCGACCCTAAAGTCGCCGCTAATCTGGAACGGATGCCTCTCGCCCAACGAGAGGAGTTTACTATGCAACCACATAGTACTGATCGGAACGACAAAGACAAACTTGAGCGCAAAGGCCGAATTTTTCTGCTTGCAATCAAAGTTCTGTACTATGTCCTTTTGATTTATTTTCTGTTTAGGTAGGTGAAACGATCTTCGATGAACTGGGCTTAGGTTTATGCAAGTCTGTGCATTTGCTAATAATCGCGAGTCTGTTTAAGGATGAACCCCAGGAAGGAAAGGAGGTCGGCTGGATTGACTCTAGTAAAATTCCTGGTGATTGGCGACGCACTTTAGGGTCACCTATTATTGCAGAACTTGTTTCAAAATAAAACGACGACCCTCAGGTCGCCGTTTTAAAATCAAACTTTATCTTTCAACTTTCAAAGTTACGGACAAATGCCTTTGAATGTTGCTGGCATATCACCACCACAAGTTCCATTGGGATATGGAGCTCCTGGATACTTTTCATATCCTGCTGGCAATGTCGTCGACGTTACCACCACTGGCTTTAAGGTCGTTGTCGTCACGATCACTGGCCTTAAAGTAGTCGTCGTCACTGGAGCCATTGTCGTCGACGGAGACGAAACCGCAGCACAAGCTACACTTCTGAAATCGATCGAATAACGAAGTCCCGGCTGACACATTCCCTTATTCGTATTGTAGGATCCATTACATTCAATCGTTGTCCACGAGTAACAGGAACCTCCAAAACTGTATGCGTTCCCTACATTTCCAGCATTGAATGGCGTGTTGCTTTGCGGTCCCCAGGCAACATTAGATATCGAGCTGGATGTCGAACTGGATCCTGAGCTAGAACCAGATGACACTGCACTTCCGCTTTTAAAAATTTCAACACCATTCCAAGTACAACGAACGACAGCACTTGGATTGTTTTTACTGTTCAACTGACAATTAGAGAGCGCCTCTGACTGCGAAATTCCATTTGTCTGAATAAACACTCGATCATTCATATAGCCCACATATGCTCCACCTACATTTGCAACTGGTGGAGGTGGAACTGATTCAACTGGCTTTGCTGGAGCCGGCTGCGGCGAAACGGGCGCGGCCAGAACTGGTGCTTTGCCTGATTTATTTTCAATGCAACTCAAGATTCGACCACTTGAATCTTTCATTTCAACAATTTGTTTATTCCTTCTATCTAATTTTCTGCAGACATTACAAACGTCCCGCTGTTTATGAGCATCCGAACGCAAAGAACTCACTCGCCGAATTTGATCAATGCCCTTTGGTCGCAATTGATTCATCTTATGCTGTAATTCTCGATGAAAATCTTTTTCAATATCACAGGACATAGCAAATCTATTAAAAGAACTCATAGCTTCGCTGAATGACTTATCAAAAGCCGACATTGGAGCCTGGACGACTGGCTTTAATGTTGTGGTTGTCACTGGTGCCTGTACCACCGGCTTCATGGTCGTCGACGTCACAACAGCGCCCATCGGCCTTGAACCGTCCGAACACACCATGCCTGGCTTCAGGACAATGTCTGGATCTGAACAATCCACCATCATAATCGCCCAAGAGACACTTGAAAAACTGGATAACATCAGCAACGTTCCTAATAAAAATCGCACCAAAAGTGCCTCCTTATGGTTTAAGCACACTATCGTTTCGGTTGAACTGGACCAAAGTTAAGACTTCGTAAAAAATATATTCAATTTAGACTCAATTGAGGACATGACCATCTCATTTCAAGATGATTTATTGAATGTTTGAATTGTATTGAGATTGCTTCAGATTTTAGCGCTAGAAATCGTCGACTTATTTCGCCCCGAGTTTTTAGACACATAAAGAGCCTCATCCGCTCGCGCAAATAGCTCTTCAGCCACTTTTCCGTGAGTTGGAAAAAGTGCTCCCCCCAGACTGACCGTTAATTTCAATTTGCCGTGGGTTGCACTTTTAAAACCCTTTGTTTCAATGGCGGTTCGAATTCGCTCCATCACCACCATCATTCCTTCCACATTGGTATTCACAGCAATAATGCAAAATTCTTCCCCGCCAAACCTGGCAGCGACGTCTGCGTTTCGAACAGATTCTTTAATCTGTTCAGCCACAAATACTAAAACTTCGTCACCCGTCTGATGTCCGTAGGTATCATTGAATTTTTTAAAGTGATCAATATCAATGACAATCACCCCAAAGGATGTGTTCGTCCTTTGGGCCTGATCGATCTCTTTCAACAAAGAAGCTTGAAAAAATCGCGAATTAAATAGTCCAGTCTTAGCATCGGTGATCGAAGACGAATATAAAACTTCTTGCTCCAGCCTTGAGACAATATGACTGGTGATCGCTTGCAAAAGGTTTCTATCTTCATCTGCCAAAACCTTTTCAGTTTTGATGATCAAAACCCCTTTCAAACTTTTCGAGGAAAAGGCTTCCACTCGAAGATACTCTGGAGGTTTTTCTAAGATAATTTTTTTGACAAGCTCAAGACTAAATTCGCCAACTTGAGCCACCATTTTGGGACCCGTATCTTCTAAGCCAATGATGGCTAAATTTGCAAAACTCATTTTTGCCGAAATCAACTTTGCGATTTCCCCAAACACTTCTTAGGCATCTGAATTTTTGTGAAGGACTGAAGAAATATCCAACAAAAAACTCAATTCAAAAAGCTTTCGATCTAACTTTCCGATGAACTCTTCTTTTTGTTGTAGCTCAGATCGATATTTGCTCTGCAGTCGATTTTCCAAACTAACATCTTGAAAGTAAAACAAAAACTGCTTCCGCGATTGAAAGTCAATTTGCTCGACACAGACTTGAACCTGCTTGCGCTCACCCTTAGTGATCTCAAATGCCACCTCTTGAATGACTGAGATCTTGGTGGCCAAGGTTTTTATTTCACCATCTAAATTCGGCAACAAATCTGCAACCGGCCGTCCCTGCTTTAATCTGGGCAAGGGAACATCCACCAAGTTTGAAAAAGAGGAATTGGCATATGTGAAATGAAATAAATCATCTAGAATCAAGACGCTTTGCAAAGTGTTGTCAAAAATAGAAGAGTCGATCAATTGCATTAAACATATTACAGCACTGGGCTCTAGCTAACTCAAGTCTCACCCTTTATTGCTGGGCCAATCATTTGCAAAACTTCCTCTCCTCAAGTCCAGTCATATTTCATTTTCAAAAAGCCGATAGGGCTTCCATGAAACGCCTCGCTGCAATTTGGTCATTCCTTTTAATTTCACTTTCGCTGCAAACGGCATCGGCCGAGTATCGAGTTTTTAAGCTTAAAATCACCACAGCCGAGGGAACCTCGACAGAAGTCCTCAGCACTTTAGATCCTGAACAATATCCGCGCTACTATCCTCTGAAAATCACCGATAAAATTAGCTACACTGAAACCTGGATGTGCCGCGGCCGCACCAGCGATTTCAAGGAACCTTGCGCCAATCCTCGAGCTCCGGCTTCGACCGAACCTCAATAAAATCATCGGACCTCAGACCAGATCATCATTTCGATGCACTCACAGCATCGCTCAAATCATTTCCTAGTGTTACACTTCAATTATGTCGAGCGAAATTCAAGCTACTAGAGCTAGCAATGCAGACGAGCTGAATGAACTTCAGGTCGAGCATCAAAAAAAACGAAAAAAGATCGTTGCAAGCGAGTCGCAAGAAATTGCGGATCTTCGCGATGAATATCGCAAACAAAAGCAAGACGTACAAAACTCGAATCAAGCTGCCATCAATCACATTCGCAGAAGCGGAAAACAGAACATCGAAGGCATTCGTGAAGATGCCGAAGTTCGAGCCCAAACTGCCAAAGACCAAGGCGAACGTGAAATTGAAAACTATCGTAAGTATTCTTCGAACAACAAAAGAGCGCTGGACAGTCAGATTCGCGAACAAAATCAAACCGCGGGCGAGCGCCTAAAACAGCTCAGCACCCGGGAAAACGAACAACGAGAGCAATTGAAAAAAAGTTCGCAAGACTACATGCAAAAACAGCAAGATTCGATTCGCCAGGCCGAGAAAAAGTCTCGCGAACTGACCTCCTCCATGACCGAAAAGGGCAACCAAGAACGAGAGCGCCTTCAGGAACAGAACAATAGTCAATTGAAAAAATTGAATCACGATTTCACAAAAACTTTGGAAGATGAAACAAACCGAAGAAACGACACAATAGATCGACAGCGACAACAAAGTTTTTCGACTATTAAAGAATTGCAAAATACCAATCTGGAAAGAATGAACAAGGAACGCTTGAGCAGCGAAAGGTCTTTGGGCCAGTTGAAGCAAAAGTTCAATGACGAATACCAAACCCAAAGCATTCAAGGGACCGACAAGATCAATCGGCAGGCACAGGAACAACAAACCAAAGTAGAATATTTGGTGCAAAGAAATAAAACGCAACAAGAAAAGCTCAATAAAGAAAACGAGCAAACACTTGGCCGAATTCACCGTGAAGGCACCCAAAAGATAAACGACGAGCAGACGGAAATTAAATCCAAAGAACTTCGTCAGCAAGAGATGCACAAAAACGAATTAGAAAAACAAAAAAAGCAATATGACAGTCAAGCGACGGACATGAATAAGAACTATCAAAAAAGTTTTGAAACCAACCGTGAAATTTACCGTAAAAATCTAGGTCAACAGAACGAAAAATTTCAAACCAACTACGCAGGCACCGCAAAAGCGCAGCGAGAGGCGTTTGCGATTCAAAAGCAAATTTATTTGAATGAACTCAATCAGATGAAAGCCGAACAATTGACTGCAGCACAACGATACAGCGATAAAGCCCAAGATCCGTTTTATCGATTGCAAGATCGCGGCAGCGTGCTGATGGAATCTGGGAATATGTACGTTTTAAGGGCCTACCTACCCGATGCCGATAAGGACACGGTAAAGGTGCGAATTCAAAATGACAAAGCGACTGTGGCCGGCGCCCGAAGCTTCAATGATAAGGTTGACGAAAAAGATAAGAAAGTTTCGACCAGTTCTTACCAAACATTTCACGAAGAATTTAAGTTTCAACATCCCGTCGCTCAAAGCGCAATCATGCAACAGCGAGACGGAGATTTTGTAGATTTTATGATTCCTAAAATTGGTTTTCTGAGCAAAAAAGCCTAGTCAAAAACTGACCTAACAAGGCTTAAACCTTCATCATGTAACGGATTTCACGCATCATAAACTTCATGCGACCGTTCACGTCCATCAAGGCATTAAGATTGGCTTGCAATTGATCCAACTGGGAAACTTCACGAACAGGAACTTCAGCCATTTCATGATAAGAAATTTCCGAATTATATGAGAACTCTTTTACTTCAACTCGGCTCACCGCTGGCTGCATTTGGTTTTCGTCAGTTGTTCTCATCTTTACTCCTATTTCCATCTTCTGTTAGATGGCCCAGTTCTTAAGTCTAGGCCGGATTTTTTTTAACACTCAACTTAAATGATCTGTCATAAAATCTTTTCAAAAATTACGACTAGAGCTTCTATTCCAATACGCTCAAACCTAGCTTCGCCATACCCATATCTAGTACTCACACTTCACATTAGCCTGATCCTGAGACGACAGATTGATTCTGAGGGTTTGACTAGCTAAGTAGGTCGACATCACGCTAGGCGCGTCATCCTTATGCTTCAGGCCAAGAATATGCCCGAATTCGTGCACCAATAGACTTTGCAAATGAACATCGCGATAGTTCACAGGTTGATCGACATAGAAGGTAAAGTTTTTGGCATTGATTCTAAGGTCGGCTTCACGAATTTTATCACCCACCCAAAAAACCGACGTTCGAGCTTGCTCCGAAGCTTTGTCTGTCTCCCAAGTGTTCATCCAATAGATGATATTGGTTCCATCTTGTTTGGGCGTCAGCGGCCCTGCTACGTGATAGCCCGCTATTTTAAAAACCGGACGACCAATGGATTGCTCCCAAACTTTAATTGTAGACTCGATAGCTGCATACATTTCCTGGGGTACCGACTCATGAAGGTAGAGATTAATTACGTCATTGCTCTTCCATGATATTCTCTCGCCATAGACATTCTGAACAAAGCCACAATCGGCTTGATCTTGATGTTTAGGACCGCAAGCTTGCAAAACAAGCGCAGCCAACGGCAGAAATATTAGGGCCCAAAGCCACCTTTTCATCAGTACCTCTCAGGCTCTCCTAGTACAAACCCGAGACCACTTCGCATCTATTAAGATAAGTATTTGAAATGATTGAATGTCCAAACAATACCCACAGCAACTGGGCCAATTCGGATGAGCCAATTATTGCGCAAATAGTTGGATCAATATGAGACATTCCACTGGGGTCACTTTATAAGCCTTTGAAATAAGTGAAATTTATATCTGTCAAAAGACAAGACACCGTATTCGCTCATTGGCGTCACTTTTGGTCGGCAATCTTCACGATTCGAGGTCAAAATGATCCCAAAAATTTAAAATCAGACTAGGCCCGACCTTTGCTCTAGTAGACATGCAATAGCGATCTGGCTCCACCGCATTCGCGGAAACCAACGAGCCACCTAATTTCACCCATCCTGCCTAACTGGAAGGGGAGCATAAAAACTCCTCCCTTCCTGTCTGCGGAAAAAATGGCACTTATAGTAGGTATAAAAAAAGGCCACATTTCTGTGACCTTCTTAAATTAACAACAACTCATTTTTTAAAACTACAAAGCCATTCGGTAGCCAACGCCACGAACAGTTTCAATTGAATCACCCATATCTTCTAACTTTTTTCGTAAAGAAGCCATGTGAACGTCAATTGTTCTATCCGTTACGTTTAAATTTCCTAAAGCTCTTTCTCGCAATTTATCACGAGTCAAAACCTGACCAGACTGCTTCAACAACTCACACAAAATTTTGAACTCAGTCAAAGTCAAAGCCACTTCCGCCCCACGAAGCAATACTTTGTGAGCCGAAAAATCCACGGTTAAATCTTTTACAACTAAGTTTTTTTGCTGTTGTTTATGAGCAGCTTTAGAGCGACGAACTAAAGCACCGGCACGAGCCATCAATTCTTTTATTGAAAATGGTTTCGTCACGTAGTCATCGGCACCCATCTCAAGCGCTTGAATTTTTTCAGCTTCACCATCAAGACCAGTGACAATCATAATTGGAATTTCAGAAAATCGAGCCGAAGAGCGGATTTCTTTAATGATTTCCTTGCCTGACTTTCCTGGCATCATTTGATCTAGCAAAATCACATTGGGCTGAAAGCTTTCCAAAGTATTTAAGATCTGGTCACCAGATGGAAGACCGTGCGCTAAAGCACCAGCATCGTTGAATTGTGAAATAACAAATTCACGGATTTCCGATTCGTCTTCTACGACAAGAACTCTTAAAGTTCCTTCAGACATAGTTTTACCCGCGCTTCCTATATTTTTGTTGTACAAAGAATCTGTTTGCATCCCCTTATTAAGGCGTTAACAAACCCTTTCTGTAAAATTAAGATTAGCTTAATTGAATAATTTTAGTTTAGCCAGATCCAGCAACCTTCAGACGCAGGACAGAATAAACCGAAAGGTTAGACCAAGGTCGGCTTTTTGACCGCTCGAATCACAAAGTAAATTCCAAAAACTATAAATGGCAGACTTAAAATTTGCCCCATGTTGATGAACAGGTCCTGCTCAAAGCCACTTTGGCTTTCTTTAAAAAACTCGATCACAAACCGACAACTCATAATGGCAGCGATCACTAAACCAAAGAGCAAGCCTTGCGAAGTTTTGGATTTTCTTTTCAGGTAAATTCCATAATAGGAGATTAAAAAAATCAAAGCGTAGCAAATGCTTTCATAGATCATAGCCGGATGCCGAGGCAACTGATCCACTCGCTGAAATATAACCCCCCAAGTGCCATCCGTCGGCTTCCCTAAAATTTCCGAATTCATTAAATTTCCGACTCGAATAAAGGCACCGGCCAAAACCGTGAACACCGCTATTCGATCCAACAGCCACCAAAAAGAAAATTCAGGATTTTTCTTGGAAAATATCCAAAGGGCAATGATCACTCCGGTACCGCCACCATGACTGGCTAACCCGCCTTCCCAAATTTTAAATATCTCGAGGGGATTGGAGAGGTAAAAATCAGGATCGTAAAACAAACAATGACCAAGTCTTGCGCCAATGGTTGTCCCCATGACCATATGAACCAGCAACGAGTCCAATTTTTCGATCGGCTTGTTTTCCCACTGGCAAACTTTAACCATGAAGCGATAGCCCAATGAAAATCCGGCTAAAAACATCAAGCCATACCAACGAAGGCGAATGGGACCAATTTCAAAAATATCGGGACTGACATTCCAAGGGATCAACACAGAACTATCCTTGCTAAAAGATTAATGGAGGGAATTTCGATGCAGAGTTTCTTTTAATTCTTGCAATTCTTCGGTGGTCACCTTGAAGTTTCGACCGCACATTTGACAAGTGATTTCAGGTGATTCTTTTTGCTCAATCATATCTTGCAGATCAGCTTCACCCAGAGCAGTTAAGGCCCGCATCACTCGCTCTAAAGTGCAGGGACAAGAATAAGAAATATCAAATTCATGAGGGATCTCTGTGTAATTCATGCCGGTCATATAAGGCGCGACCAACTCGGCCGGAGACTTGCCCTCTAAAATTAATTTCGAAACATTTTCTTTAAAGGCATCTGCATTGGCCTGAATTTTCTCAACTATTTCGTCCTCAACCCCTGGCATAACCTCGATCAAGACTCCACCAGCCGCCTTGACACTACCGTCGCGATCCAAATAAACGCCCAAATTCACAAGAGATCTGATTTGATGGGATTGGTGTAGATAATGAGCGATATCATCACCCACTTCGCCCGAAACCATTTCCACAGTTCCCGTAAAAGGTTGGCGTTGAAACGGTTGCTGTCTTGAAACTGTTAAGTGACCAAAGCCAACGGCTTTTCTTAAATTTAAAACATCTTCTTGGTCTGGAGCTAAATATTCTGGGTGCGGGCAATACCCGCGAACATGCCCTTCATAGCTTGCTTGAGCATAAAGACTTCCCAGTGGACCATTGCCTTTAAGCAAAATGCCTACTTCTTGACCATCTTTGAGTTGACTGGCCATTAATAGGGCCCCAACCATCGCTCTTCCGACACCGATGGTCGCTAAAGGATAACTTTTCTGGATTTTTTGCATCTCAGCAACGACGGCTGTCGCATCAACTGCGGCAATTCGTACTGTAAAATCATTTGTAACAAATCGATGTACTTTTTTATTTAAATTCACGACTAAAATCCTAACATTTCTCTGTAGCCCGCGCAAACGGATATGGTTATCCTACTAATGCGAGGATAGTTATCCTACCAAAATGAAAGCGATGCAATGCGGGTTTTAATGTTTCGACATGCAGAAAGAGATCGGATGGGGGGCAGCAACGCACCTCTCAGTCCAAATGGCTTAAAACAGGCCGCTAAACTTGTTGAAGAAATTCAAACAGGTAATTTACCTGCGCCACACCGAATGTTTTGCTCGCCAAAAACTAGAACTCACCAAACACTGCATCAAATTCGCCTTGAATTGAAAATTGAAATGCATTCCAGCGAAGATTTGGATGAGCGTCAACCTGACGAATCCAAAGAACAATTCGAAAAACGAGTTCTTAAATTTTTAAATCACCTCAATTTGCAATCTGGCGTGGTGTATTTTGCCACTCACTTGGATTGGCTTGAAGAAGCTCTTTTTCTAATTCATTCAGACACGGATTTGGCCCAAGATCGATTTCATCATTGGCCACCTTGCATGGGTTTAGAATTCGAAATTCAAGATGGTGTTTGGCATTTTCAAAACTCGCATTTAATAGCCCCTTAAATTTCAACGGCCCAGGCCAAAAACAAAGGAATTCACATGCTCATTCGAAACATCTGGGCCGTCGGTAGAAACTACGCAGATCATGCAAAAGAACTTGGCAACAAAGTTCCCGATCAACCTTTGATTTTTTTAAAAGCTGGAAGCTGCGCTTCCGTCAATGGCAAACCCACGCTGGCCAAAGCACGAGAAGCCTTCCCGGACCTTTTGCGAAAGGTGCGCTACTTCGACGAGGAGACGCAGCGGGATCTGATCTTCCTGACCAACCATCTCGCAATCCCGGC
>CAZDHC010000059.1:0-19884 GCA_964505225.1 uncultured Bdellovibrio sp.
AACTGTTTCTATTTTTTTAGGCAATTCATTTTGGCTTTGGTCTTTTGCCTGACCAGTGCTGGTTTCAATAAATACAACAGGTCCATTTTTTGTGTCGATCAATCCCGCTCTTTGAATTCCTGGTATTTCTTCTAAAGATTTTTCGATCATATAATTAGCAATCGGACCCACTGGACTTTGAATTTGGTCCTTTTGTCGACCCACTAAAACAATTCGTCCCTGTTCATCGAAATAACCCAAATCACCAGTGCGATGCCAAACGACTTCTTGTGGATCGATTAACTTCGTCTCTTGATTAGCAATAGGGTTATCAAAATATCTTTGAACGACGTGAGGACCCGAGATTAAAATCTCGCCAACTTCAGAAGTTTCATAAATTGAAATTCCAAACTTTGAAAATTCACCTAGGCCATTTTGCAAGTCTTTAACAATTTTGACATTCAGTTCGGGCAATGGCTTTCCCACTAAAAAGCCAATCTGTGGATTGGCCAAGACATCTTTCATTTTACAATAGGAAATGGGCTCCACTTCCGTTGAGCCATAGACAATATAGTTTTCAGAATTTGGCAAAGTTTTTTCAGCCAATCGACAAAGGCGGTCGGGGACGGTGGCGCCGCCGGCGATCAAACTGCGGATTTGAGGTAAAGTTTCGTTTTGATTTTCAAGATGCTCCAGAATTTTGAGCAAATAAGCAGGGGAGCCAGACATTCTAGTGACTTTGTATTTTTCAATTTGTTCGATAACCAATTCTGGTTGCACTAGAGCGGGATTTCGTAAATCCATTTTCGGTAAGATCGTGGTGATTCCGCAGGCCATGTTTTGTAAGGCAATCATCGGGAAGCATGGCATGTCGACTTCATCAGAAAATTCTGGCCAATATTTTTGGCTCAGTTCGTGTTGCTTTAATAGAATTCCAAAGGAACGATCGGCGCCTTTTGGTCTTCCGGTGCTACCACTGGTAAAGGTGATAATACCGGGGCTGAAAAAATCTAAAGGTTCGGTTTGAGAAGTGGGTTTGTAATCCAAAAGACTTTTAAAAGGTAAAACGCCTAGGCCATCTGAATCGAAGGAATATTTAAGAGTAGACCATGTTTGGGGAAATAAAAGTCGGTAGTTCCAAAATTTTTTAACAGAAAAAATCATTTTCGGTTTTTGTGTCTGAATCACTGACAAAATACTTTTGATTCCCATTTTAGTGTCGACAAAAATAGGAACTGCTCCAATGGCCATAAGAGCAATGACCAAACTGTAGAACTCTGCCGATAAGGGGGCCATTAAAAGAACTCGGTCCCCTTTTCTAAGGCCTTTAGACCTAAGTCCAGTTCGGAGCTTTTGCGAGGTCAATGTCATTTCAGAAAATGTGAAGGTGCGATCTTGAAAACATAAAGCGATTTTTTCAGGATGCTTTCGGCTTTGATTGAAAAAAAGTTCAGCGAGATTATTCACCATTTCTTTCATTACACGAAATGCACTGTTAAGATTCAAGTCAAGAAACGGGGAATTATGACTTTTTATAATGATAAACAGGTTTCTATTGGATTGGCTGTCGGTCGTTGGCTCAATGAGCGATTTCCCATAGTGAATTTTATATCTGGACTGATCATGTACTTGATGGTGGTGGCCGTAGGCCAAAACCAAAATTTCAAGGTGATATTGACCCAGTGGCCCGAGCACTTATTGGGCGCAGTCGCATTAACCTCTTTATTTTTGTTATTAAGAATTATCGACGAGCACAAAGACTTCGATAAAGACATGATCAGCCATCCCAAGCGAGTTTTGCAATCCGGTCAGATCACTTTAAAGGACCTTCGAGTGATTGGCTTGATATGCATTCTGTTTCAGGTCTTCTATACATTAAGGGCAGATCAGGGCTTAGGGGCAACAGCCGTGGCCTATCTGGTAGTGTTGGTTTGGTCTTTTCTGATGGCTAAAGAATTTTTTGTTGGCGAGTGGCTTAAGAATCATCTGCTGCTTTATGCGCTATCACATATGCTAATCGCACCGGCTTCGGTGATTTGGATTTTGGCGGGCGCATCTAAGTTGGCTCCGCTTAAGGAAGATTTAGGTTGGTTGATCACATTGCCTTTTTTCGCGGGAATGGTTTACGAAATTGCTAGAAAGCTTCGGGGTTCAGAAGAGGAAAGTCCAAATGTGGACTCGTATTCTTTAGCATTGGGACACAAAAAAGCCACTGCTCTTTTACTATTTTTTTCTGTCGCGGCAGTCGGAAACTACATTCTAATCAATGAAAAACTCATCAATGGAATTGATCATGATTTGTATCCCGAAATTGCAGCCGCCTGGGTGTTGGTTCTGGTGTCAGCGATCAATTATTTGAATAAGAATTCAAAAAAATCCAGGAAGTTTGTCGAAGGGGCTGTTGGGCTTTTTATTCTTTTGATGTATGTCAGCTTAATCGTCGTAGCTAGTTGAAAATGAAAACTGAATTGTTCAAAAATAATTTTGGTGACGAAATGACCGGCTATTCGCGAGCCGACCTGACCTATTTTGGAAATTGGAAAGCCACAGGCAGGTCTCAAAATTTAGAAAAAATAAGAGATCTAATTAGCAAATTTGAGACTTGGGCCAAAGAGCAAGGAGCCACTGAAGTTTTCGGTCCCATCGATGGTTCGACATTGGGATCCTATCGATTTCGAATTGATCACTTTGAAGAGACTCCTTTTTGGGGTGAGCCGGCGAACTCTTCCGAGGAAGTGGCTCTAATACAGAGCCTAGGGTATGAGATCGCTGAAAAATATTACTCTTATGTTTGTCATGATTTAACAAAGCTAATGACTCTGACAGCCGAGCTTGAAAAGAAAATTCCAGCCGCAATGACGGCCGATTTAATCTTTAATAAAATTGACCTGTCTAATTGGAGTGAGCTTGAAGAGCGACTTTGTTTGGCGGCCAATAAAATATTCGCCAAAAATTTTGGCTTTACCGAAATTTCGGTCGAACAATTTCGACAAGTTTATCAACCTTCGGTTCGATCTTTGATTTGTACTGAGACCTCGATTTTAGTGGAAAACCAAAAGAAAGAAATCATCGGTGCCTGTCTGAACTTTAAAAACCCAAACAACCCAGCCGAGATTTTGATCAAAACAGTAGGAGTCGTTGAAGAATACCGAAGAATGGGTTTTGTATTTTTTGAAATGATCAAAAGACTATTGATCTCAAATCATTCGTATAAATCGGCGATTTTGTGTTTGATGAGAGAGGGCAATGTCCCGTCGCTATTTTTGAAAGATTTTGCGGATGAAGTTCGGCAGTACGCCCTGTTTCGAAAAAATCTGTGAAAAAGATTTCAACAACCAAAGATCACCAATCAATGCAAAGATAAATCCCGCAATCATTAAGGCACCCAGAATTTTCATGGGTTCAAACATGGATCCAAATAGCACGCAAGACAAACCACACATAGTTAAAGTCAGCAAAATCGAAGCTGAACCTAACTTTTTGATCCCGTCAGAGTAAGTGCCTTTACTTGACGAGAATAGGTATTGAATCGTGTTATCCCCTGCAAGACCTACTAAAATAGAAGCAAAGATACTGGTGACATAAAATATGGGAATTCTAAGTATGACAAATAGAGCTAAAAGGGCTAATGGTCCCCAAACCGCCGAGAGAATCAAAGGCAAGAAGCCCTCTTTTTTGAGAGCTAAAATTAAGAAAGAAAGTACTATTGAAACTAAAACCAAGCTCAAGCCAAGGCTGCTCATCAAAGTTGAAAGAACTCGTTCGCCAAACTCGCCATAAGAAACAAGTGTCCCAGCCAAGTGACATTGTCCTTGGCAAATCTTTTCAACTTGATCGCGAAATTTGTTAATCTCGACGATGTCTGTTTTATTTAAATAGAGTATGGCCCTCGACTCATCGTTGTTTGGGTTCACTAATCTTTTAGAAACTGAAGTGAGCGACCACAGGGTGTCTAAGGTTCTGGCGATCGAAGTGCCAGTGTCTCCTTTGACGTATTCCTGAATTCGATATGGATTCTCTATAGCTTTTACAATAGGTATTTTTGAAATCTGATCAAGTGATTTCTGATTCGACTCTTTGGCGGCATGTTGATGGAAAATCAAACTGACTTCTGTTTGCCAACCTCTAGAGCGTTCAACTTCTTGTACCGTTGTTCTGACAACATGGCTGCTGCTAAAAATTCGTTCAGGTGCATCTGAAACTAACAGATGACTAGCTCCGATTGGCCCAACCAAAATTAAGATAACTGCTGCAATGCCAAGCCACACGGGTAGATTTTTTTCTTTCAGTGCTTCAATTTTGGTGAAACGATTTTTTATATTGCCACCCGTGAATGGGCGAAGTTTTGGAAATATAGTTAAAATTGCAGGTAAAAGAAAAAATACCGTAGCAAATTCCAGCATGGCCGCAAAGCCGGCCCAGACGCCAAATCGTCGGATCACCGAAAAATCTGCCGAGGCCAAAGATAGAAATCCGATCGCAGTCGTAAGGGAAGTAAAAAATCCCGGGACTAAAAGTCGACGAAATGGATTTCGCCAAGATTTTTTTTCGATGGATTGAAGATAAGCAATAAACAGAAAATCTTCGATGGAAGCAATCAGCACCATCAGCGCAAGTGAGTTGGTTAAAACATCAATTGGAGCATTGAAATAGGCCATAGCTCCATAGGTTGGTATCAAAGCAAAAAGATAGGAAAGTAGAAACAGAAATCCGGACAGCCAGGTTTGAAATATGATTCGAAATAAAATCAAAATAACTACTGCGGTCAGGATGTTCAATAAGCCAGTTTGGTCATAACCTTTCTTAAGAAAGTATTGAAAGGTCGAAACTCCGGACCAAAGGGGTTTAATTTCAGGATGTTTGATCTGAACTTGTTGTTCAAAATCATTCATTAATTCCTGTACGATATTTGTGTCAAAACTTCCGGTGCGACTGTCTTTTAAAGTGTCGGCAATGAAAATGCTAACCAGAACATCGTCAGCTTTTAAAGAGGTCAACACTTGGGCCCAGGGTGAAAGAGCCAGTTCGGTAAAACCGTTTTGAATATTTTGAGACTCATCTAAAGATCGGTTGGAGCAGTCAAATTTCAACAGTGGCTCAAAATTTAGTTTTTGATCTTGATGAACTGCTTTACGGACGCCAAAAGTAGATAGGACTCGGACTAGGTCCCGACGTTCTTTGACCAGGTTTTGCGTCCAAGCTTGAATATCGCAAAGTGCGTCTTTGCTTAAGGAGGCATTGTTTTGAGGTCGGAAGATGACGTAGAGATTATTTTTATCAATAAAGTTTTCATTTAGGTCTTTCAGTTGTTGGTAGGTTGCAAAGTCGGGATCAATCAGGTCGTCGATCAACAAAAGCATTTTCAGTTGACCTGAAAAGAATCCACCGGTCAGGAGCATTGCAATGAAAAAAGCAAGAGTCGACTTTGGAAAAGTCAGGCTTATCCTTTGAGCTCGAAGCAAAATATAGTGAAGTTGCCTTAAAATGGACTGGCAAATATTTTGGATTTTATTCATTTCAATAGGCAATATAGCCTTTGGTTTCAGTCATGTCATGGGAACAAAATATCTCAATGTTTTTTTGTTTATTTAAAAGTTCGCGTAGTCGTTTTTGATTGTCGAGGCGGTCACGATTGTTAGTGGCAATCAAAGATTGATAGATTTGAAAAGAAGCGGGCAGGCTTAAATAGTCTGAAGTGATTTCGGCCCTTTGAAAATACGAATCACCTCCGTGTACCAGCCAATTGTCTTTTTGCTGAATTGCGATCCCGCAGTGACCTGGGCTGTGGCCCGTCAATGGGATCATCAAAATTTCGGAAGGCAAGTTGCTCAAGTCGCGCACGCTTTCAAAGCCATACCAACTTTCGCCTTTGGCTGGATAAAAGTTCCACTTGTCCGTGTTAGGCCAGTTTTGCGGGCGAAATCTTTGGCGGTATTTTTTTGATTTTTGCGAAAGCTGACGAACCGTATGAAATTCATCTTCAAACAAATGAACTTGGGCCCAAGGAAAATCATGAACACCACCAAGGTGGTCCGGATCCAAGTGGGTTAGAACAATGTGCCGAACATCTTGGGGTGAAAACCCAAGCTTTTTCACTTGTTCTAGGGCGGTGTCTTCCAGATTCATTTTTACGCCCAAAATCAAGGAACTGAATCCAAGGCGCTCGGTTGGATGCAAAACATCCAGTGTGCCATAGCCAGAATCAATAAGGACTAAGCCATTGTCGGTTTCTACCAATAAACAATGGCAAGAGGCTTCGACGGGATGAGGATTGATAATGGGAACAGTGAGCGGACAAAAACTTCCACAATTGAGGTGGTGAATTTTTAAGCCAGCCAAGACTTCTCCACAACATGGAAGCGATCATAGAACCACAATCGATCATTTGGTAAATCTTGATTTTCCAAAGGTTGTAAAAAAGATGGTGGTTCGCGATCGACGAGCAAAGTCCAATATGCAAGACGTCCACCCATTGGCATTTTTGCGGCCAAAGCTCCAAGCAGATCAATCGTTTGGTTTGGACTTAAGTATTCAAAAATATCGGACAGATTCATTTTCGAAAACTGTCGATCAGTGGTCGCCAAAAAAGATTCGATATCCGAGTTTACGATTTCAAGTTTATCGATTTGATTTTGCAATCGTGAATAATTCGCTTCTTGCAATACAGCCGGGCGATGTTTTTCTTGCACCAGTTTTCCGGTCAAAAATAAATGTAGAAAATGATTTTCAGAAATCAAATCACGATTCAGAACTTGAAAAAATTGGTTAAAAAGTTTTGTTCCGACATCCGTTCGGGTGACATATTTCATTTGAGCTTCAGATCTTCCTTGAGTCAGACCTGAAATTCCAAAATATTTTTCAACCTGTGACTTTAAAAGATCAATTTGCCCGTGTTCTTTTAATAAAGAAATTTGCTCTTCTATTTCTTGGCATTTTAAAAGAGCTTTAATGAAAGTTCCATCCCACAATTGATTTAGGATTTGCACTCGAAATGTTTCGAAATATTTTTCAAGACGACCCTGCGAGGAAAGGCCTCGTTCAAATAGGTAAGTTCTTTGATCAAAAAAGAATTGATCTTGTTCCGATAAATCTGGGCGAAGTCTTAAGTAAAGGCTCTCGGCTTTGTTGTTGTTGCCATAACCAAGAAGACTTAAAAAATCTTTATGAGTAAGACGTTCAATTGCGAGTTTCTTTAAAGCAATCAAAGCCGTTTGAGCCGGGCTTAAATCGATCGCAGTGACTGAAAGTGGATTTGATAGAAGCAAGTGAAGGGCATTGCAGCCAGCGCTTCCGATCGATAGAACGTGATCGGCCGAGTGCACAAGCAAGGCTTCGCTCAACAGCTCGGGATCTTCCCAGACCATGGAATAGCGAATTTCATCCAAAGCCATTTGATGAATCAACGGCGATTGTTTGAGATTTTGATTTTGAATAAATGTTTTGTTTAATTGAGTTGGCATCCAAATCTTCCTTGATGAGAGTGCTTTTAAATTTCAGTTACCTTTTTTATTCTATATAGGTCTGGCAATCATTGAACTGGTTTTGCAAAGATTTCAGGGATTTACATTGTGCATCCCAAATGCACTCAGTCAAAGACCTAGACTATGGACCTGCTTGAAGCCTAGCTTTTGGTCTAGTTTTCATGTTTTCGACTTTAAGGCTCCGTTTCACCGAATGCTTCTTCTGGATGTGTCACATAAGATGAAAAGATTGATTTCATGGAGGAAGTCATTGGACAAAGAGCTTTTTAAACCCAGCCTAAAGTTAGAAATGGAAATGCCGCAGTCGCAGACCAAGGTAGATTCCGTTTCCTCGCAAATTCCGGGGCGAGGATTGTACTCGGAAAAAGCTCGTCTTGAGCGCCTTGATTTCCTAAGAAGTAAAACCGGTGCGCCCATTCAGCAACTTTCCAACACGAACTTTTCGGCAGAGGCCTTAAAGGGAAATGTCGAAAATTTTATTGGCTCACTGACGATTCCAATCGGTGTGGCTGGGCCATTGTTGATTCAAAAAGAAAATGGCGAAACCGAAGAAGTTTTCGCACCCATCGCAACTACTGAAGGTGCCTTAGTGGCCTCGATAACCAGGGGAGCAAGAGCGATCACTTTAAGTGGCGGGGTCCGCGCAAAAGCGATTCGCCAAAAGATGACTCGCGTGCCAATGTTTGAATTTGAAAGCCTGTTTCAAGCAGTGGAATTCACCAAGTGGATTGAAGGTCAATTTGGCGCCCTAAAGCAAATCGTAAAAAAATATTCGAACTATTCTGAGCTGACGGAAATTGAGGCAAAGCATTTAGGTCGATCCGTGCATTTGCGTTTTGTTTATACGACTCAAGATGCGGCTGGACAAAACATGACCACGATCTGCACTTGGAATGCCTGTCAGTGGCTTTTAGCTGAAGTCCAAAAGCAAAATCAATTTGATATTAAAAACTTTATTTTAGATGGCAATTTAAGCGCTGACAAAAAAGCGGCATTTGGGTCCATCGCCAACGGACGTGGAACTGAAGTTATAGCGGAAGCTGTTATCAAAGGTTCAGTATTAGAGGAAACTTTGAAAATCAATGTGGATCAATTGGTCCATGTTACAAATCTTGTTAAGTCAGCAAGAATTCATTCGGGCCTATTGGGATGGAATATCAATGTGGCAAATGTCCTGGCTGGAATTTTTGCAGCCACTGGACAAGATATTGCCTGCGTTCATGAATCTTCAGTTGGTGAATTTCATTTAGAGCCGCAAATCGAAAAAAATGGCGAAAAAAATCTTTATATTTCGATTCACCTTCCGTGTTTGATTGTGGGAACTATTGGTGGGGGGACTAGGCTGCCGGTCCAAGCTGAAATGCTCGAGATGATGGATTGTCAGGGCGAAGGAAAAGCCGAAAGACTTGCTGAACTGATCGCCTCTTTTTGTTTGGCTTTAGATGTTTCGACTTTGTGTGCGATGGCCGGTGGACAGTTTGCCGATGCCCATAGTCGCTTGGGAAGGTCTTCATTAGGCCAGTGGTTGAAAAGATCTGAGCTGAATTCAAAATTTATTACAGATCAGATTCCAGATTTAGCAAACGCAAAGATTTTGTCGGTTGAACCAATTCAGAACGCACAGTTTGGTAACAGTATGGTGATGGATTTGTCATCCCAGGTCTCTCAAAAGCTATGTGGATTTTTTCCGTATAAAATCACCTATCAAAATCTAGGTCGTCCCGAATTGGAAGTTAGAAATATATTGCTCAAAATAAAACCAAAAGATGAAGAGGTTATGATCGCCACAGAAATGATGGCTTCGATGTGTGACCACAACGTTAAGAAATCTTTGGTCGAAAATCGTGACTCTAATATCTTTCAGAAGAATCACATTAAAGAAGTACACGTTAATCAACTTCCGGAATTGAAAAGTTTAGGCATTGCGCCAAAAATTTATGGTTCATTGATCGATGAGAATCGCCAGATCTATATGCTCATTCAAGAATTCGAAACTCAGTTTGCCTTTGAACCTGGGGCTGAGGACACCCGACATTGGAATGCCAGGACAATTCAATTGGCCTTGGAAAACATCAGTCGTCTGCACGGGGTCTATTACAACCAAGTCGAAAATTTGAAATCTCAAGATTGGATTGGCTATCGTCCCAATCAGCAGATTTTAACCAAAATGAAGCCTTTGTTTATGGAAATGGCCAAGTTTGGATTTCGCGAGTTTCCAGATTGGATTTCTAAAAACAACTACGAAAAGCACTTGTCCATTTGCCAATCCATCGAGTCCTGGTCGGCAGAATTTCAATCGCAGCCGCAGACCTTGATTCACAACGATTTCAATCCTAGAAATATCGGATTGGTTCGAGAAAATGAGAATTTGAAAGTCCGAATTTTTGATTGGGAGCTGGCCACTGTCGCACCAGCCCAACGAGACGTCGTCGAACTTTTAAGCTTCGTTTTTAGTCAACAGACAAGTCCAGAAGAACTTTTGCAACACCTTACTTTTCATAGAGTTCAACTGCAGACTAAATTGAATTTGATCATCGATGAGAAAGAATATCTTAAAGGTGCATTGGTTAGTCTTTACGAATTTGTCATCCATCGATTGTCACTTTATTTCGTCGCCCACTCGTTGAAAGAGTGTCGTTTTTTACCTCGGGTCTATCAAACTGCCATGCATTTGATCGATCTATTACAGGAAGAATTGAATTCATGATTATTTCGCGCAATCAATTGATTAAGTCTAAAAAAACAGAAGTCGGCGGCAAAGGCGCAGGTTTGATTGACCTGCAGTCTCGTGGTTTCGAAGTCCCAGCCTTTTTTATTTTACCAAGTGAAAACCTTTGGAAATTTGTTTCGAAATCGGTTTGGAGTTCCATAGCAGCATCTCTTCTGCAAAGAACCATTTCAGTCGCTGAAGCGTCTGAAAAAATGAATAAAGCCATCGACCAAATTCAGGTCACAGACCAGTTTCGAGAGCAATTGCAGCTGGAAATAAGTGGCCTAAAAGCCAAGTCAGTTGCAGTCCGAAGCTCCGTGGCCGATGAAGACGGGGCCACGCAATCTTTTGCCGGCCAGATGGATTCGTTTTTATTTCAAGAAAATTTAGACGACGTCATTGGCTCTATCAAAAAAGTTTGGAAAAGTGCTTTTTCAGTACGAGTCCTTGAATATCGATTTTTGCATCAATTGTCTGTGGCTGATATCCAAGTGTCGGTCATTGTGCAAAAGATGGTGAACGCTGAAATTTCTGGAGTGATTTTCACGGCCAATCCCAGCAACGGTGATCGCAATGAAGTTGTGATATCAGCTGCTCTTGGTGTGGGCGAAGGAATTGTGTCAGGTGAAGTGGACTGTGACGAAATTTTGGTGGATCTGAAAACAAATCAGATTCAAAAGAAAATTGCCGGAGTCCAATGCGTTCTGAGTGATCAGCAGGTTTTGAATTTAGTGAAAATCTCAGGTCAATTGGCCGATCAAAGGCAAGAACCCTTAGATATCGAATGGTCCATGGCTCATGGACAGCTTTATTTTTTGCAGGCAAGGCCTGTGACCAGCGAATCGGTGCGATTGCGACACGACAATGAGAAAAAGGTCTATGACAATTCCAATATTCAAGAAAGCTTTTGTGGCATCACTTTGCCTTTAACTTTTAGTTTTGCAAGTCAGTCCTATGAACAAGTCTATAGCCAGTTGATGAAGGTCATGGGATTTTCCCAAGCTGATGTGCTGGCACATCAGGTTCGTCATCGCAATATGCTGAGCTACATAAATGGTCGGGTCTATTACAATATTCGAAGCTGGTATGATGGCCTTCGATTTCTACCTTCGTTTGGGCGAAATAAATCAGATATGGAACGAATGATGGGAGTTGAGTATCCCGTCGAATTTGTTGAAGATCAAAAACTAAACTTGATTGAAAAAGCAAAACGATTTCCAAGAATGCTTCTGATCGTGATCAGACTTTCCGTCAAATTTGTGCAAATCAAAAGTTTGGTCCGAAAATTTGATCTGTGGTTTGAATGTGAATACAATCAATTTCCAAGAGCTCAACTGTATCGAATGAATTCACAACAATTGGTGAATTTGATTCGGCAAACAAAAGGTAGTTTTTTGTCCAATTGGGCTGTGCCTATCATCAATGATTTTTATGTGATGATGAATAACGGCAAGGTCTATCGAGTTTTGAAAGCCGTGGGCCTTGAAAAAGAGCAACCTAGTTTGCTTTTTGGCGAAAAGCTCGAGAGCACCGAACCAACGAAAAGAATTTTAGAAATTTCTGAAATGATTGGGCGAAATGGTTTTGCCAAAGAGCTTTTAAATTCTGCGGAAAATGCAGAACAGTTTTTTGCAGAATTAAAGTCTCGATTCCCAGCCATTGCGGATGGTTGTGACAAGTACATTCAGCGCTACGGCGACAGGGTTATTGGCGAATTGAAGTTGGAGTCAAAGTCACTTCGGGAAGACAAAGAGTTTCTTTTTCAGTTGCTCTACAATTCTCAAAATCGAAAGCTAGTGGATCTGGAAAGCAAAGAAGTGGAACTTCGGAAAAACGCCGAAGCACAGGTATTTGCGGCCATACAAAATAAGTTTGGACGGTTAAAGTTGATGAGCTTTAAATCCGATCTTAAAAAACTTCGGCAGGGCATCGTTTTTCGAGAACAAATGCGAATGAGTCGAACTCGGGTGTTCGGGCTTTTCCGAGACCTTTATTTAGAGATTGGGAAGCAATGGACCGAGATGGGATTGCTGAAAAATCAAAGGGATATTTTTTACTTAACAGAAGATGAAATTGAACAAAAGACCGAAGCCAGATTTTGCCACCAAGATTTAATGAAGTTGGTCGAGATTCGTAAACAAGAGTTTTCTTCTTGGGCCGAGATTGAAC
Organism: uncultured Bdellovibrio sp.; assembly: GCA_964505225.1. Classification (GTDB taxonomy): domain Bacteria; phylum Bdellovibrionota; class Bdellovibrionia; order Bdellovibrionales; family Bdellovibrionaceae; genus 21-14-0-10-47-8. The sequence continues at coordinate 12,340 of CAZDHC010000059.1, forward strand.
CAGCCGGGCATTTTGTTTCAAGAACTCCGTGGCTTTCAGACCAAGAGTTTAAGACGCCAGTTCGCAATGTGAAGGCTGAACTGACGGGACTTGGTTGTTTTCCAGGGATTGTTAAAGGGCAGGTCGAGGTGGTGATGTCAGCCACCAATGAAAATAGCCAGAAATTGAATTTGGCAGGAAAGATATTAGTGACCATGAGAACGGACCCGGGTTGGGCGCCGCTTTTTGTGAACATCAGTGGTTTGATAGTTGAACGAGGATCCGCGCTTTCACATTCGGCAGTTGTGGCGCGTGAACTGGGCATTCCGACAATTGTTGGTGTGTTTGATGTGACTCAGAAATTGAAATCAGGGGACCTGATTGAATTTGACGGCCAGGAAGGATGGATCAGACGTGCAGACAAGCAGCATTTGCGAGCAGCCAATGAATCTGATCAGTCGGCTTCTTTATAAGTCGAATCCAGACAATCGGCTCTATTTCTATGAAGGATTTTCGCCAAATAAAATTGCGACGGTTCGTGATTTACGAAATTCTAGTCAAGTTCTAGCTGCTGCCTTGATTCGGTCGAACTTGAATCAATCACTGGGCGGACAGCCCGTTTTGATTTGTTTACCGAACTGTTTTGAATTTGCAGTTTCATTTTTTGGCGTCATCATGGCCGGTGGAATTCCAGTGCCAATGACCACCGCACAATACGTGACCCGAGACTATTTTAAGAGTTTATGCCAACACATTGGTCAAATTACCAATGCCCAAATTTGTTTAACTTTTGAAAAAACCATCCCAAATTTCAAAATAAAATGTTTTAGTCCAAGTCAAATTTTGAAAGACTCTCAGCAACCTTTACGGGAAGACTTTCTATCGGAAATTTCTGCTCAAAGTTTGGCTATGTTGCAATTTTCATCGGGCAGCACCGTTGAACCAAAAGGTGTGCAGCTGACTCATCAAATGATATTGGCCAACTTGGAACAAATCCGACAGGGTATGCAAGTTACTAATAAAGACATTTTAAATTCTTGGCTGCCTTTCTATCACGACATGGGGTTGATCGGTGGTTTGTTGTCAGTTTTGTACAATGATGTCGAAGCTCACTTCACAACTCCTTCTGATTTTATTGCCTCACCAGAGAAGTGGTTGAAGTCCGTGGTGGATACCAAATCCACTGTGATGATGGGGCCCAACTTTTTGTACAAAAATTTAGTCAAAAGAATTTCACCTCAGGTTCGTAAAACCTTAGATCTTTCCAATATTCGATTGGCTTTGTCGGGCTCAGAGCCGGTTTCTGAAAAAATCTGTGAAGAGTTCTGTGCTACCTATAGCCAAAGCGGTTTCAACTCGAAAGCTTTCTTCCCGGTTTATGGAATGGCCGAAAACACCTTGGCTATCACCTTTCCTCAGGTCCATGCCGGAATCAAAACTTTGGAAGTCACCGACAAAAACTCATCCGAGTTTGGACAGAAATTTGTTTCTTGCGGTCGCCCGCTTAAAGGAATTGATCTGCGAATTTCTGACGAGAAAAATCAAATTTTATCAGAAGGCCAAGTCGGTGAAGTGCAGTATCGTTCCCCGTCTATGACCATGGGCTATTGGAATGCCTCAGATAAAACAAAGGCACTTTTCACAGATGACGGTTGGCTTAGATCAGGTGACTTGGGTTTTGTTCATAATCATGAACTTGCGATCACGGGTCGAATCAAAGACCTGATCATCGTTAACGGTCGGAAATTTTATCCACAGGATTTGGAATCTTTAACTTCTGAAACTTCAACTTTGAAGTCCGGCTTCAAAATGGGGCGAACGGCAGCATTTTCCTATAGTGAGGCTTATGCCTTAGTTGTCGAAACCAAAGAGTGGTTGCCAGGTCGTCGGCGTGCTTTAAAAAAATATCTAGCTGAAAAAAGTTATGCCTTTACCATGCGAAACCCATCTCATGTCTATTTGGTGGCACCTTGTGTTCTGCCAAGAACTTCGAGCGGAAAGTTAAAAAGATTTGTTTTAAAAGAATGGCAAAGTCAGGGCGTTTTAAAAAAGCATGAAGGTCTGTTCTTAATAGACTGGTTCGCCACCGAAATTAGAATGATGGCCGAGATCTTTCGCTATTTGAAAAAGAATCGAAAATCAAAAGCGCTCGATGATTCGACTGTTTTGATGAACTATCTGGCTTTTGTTTTTTCAGAAGTGATTCGGGTCCAACCTGATAAAGTCAGTCTGGAAAAAAGTTTTTTGGACTATCAGTTGGATTCGGTCCAGATCATTCAATTGAACACGCGGCTCAAAGAGGAGCTGGTCGAGATTCCGCTATTAGATTTTTTAAATATTCAAAACTTGGTTCAACTTAGAAACTACATCATGGAAAACCACCAAGTTGAAATCGTCAAAATCAGAAAGAAAGGTGTTCCATGGACTTAAGATCACTGTCCTTAGAAAAGCTCAATTCGTTGGCTCAAAAGAAAAGATTTGTTTTAGAAGATTTGGGGTTTGTGGATTCGCCCCGGGTTCAATATTGGGCCCCGATTGCAATGGCCCCACTTTATTATTTGAAGTCTTTTGCCAAATTGAGCAAGAAGCAACAGCTTCGCTACAATCAGCTTTTTGCCTTAGGTGTGGCTGAACAGTTTATTTGGTTTGAAGGTTCTTTGATCGCAAAGATCTTGCCGAAAGTGATGAAGCAGACTCAGTCGACTGAAATGAAACAGGCCATAAAATATTTCATTGAGGACGAAGAAAAGCACACGGAAATGTTTTGGCGTCTGCTGCAAAGCCAAGCTCCTGAAATATATCCCGAGCGGAAATTTCGATTTTTAAATCTGTCTTGGCTCCAACAGTCTGCCATTTCTTTTATGACCGCAATGCCTAGTTTAAATTTGGTTTGGATTTGGATGGCGATTTTCTTTGAAGAGCGAACCATGGATTACAGCCAGCAGTATTGCCAGCCAGCGATGCAGGTGGGCGGACTGAATGCGAACTTTATTCAAGTGCATCGTCTGCATTTACAAGACGAGGCCAGACATTTTCAAATGGATCTTTATTTTTTAAAAGAATATTACGATCACCAACCGAAATGGAAAAAGTGGTGGGCGCAGTTTTTGATGAAACGATTGATGGCAGCCTACACCTCGCCCAAGCGGGTCTCAAATAGAATTCTAGAGCAAATGCAGTCTGAGTTTTTAGATCTATCCGACAAATTGGTGGAGGATTTGAAATTAGAACTTCAAGATATCAATCGCAATCGGGCTTTTTTAGAAATGGCCTTTGGAGAAAAAGCTGTTCCAAGATCTCGAGAGCTCATGAGCCGTTACCCTGAGATGAACAGTATACTCAATTCAATCAATCCTTGATCGGGAAAAAATACTTGGTCGTCATGGCTTGTTCCGAGTGGATCTCGTAGATTTCCAGGGTCCACTCTTCACGCTCAAGCTTTTGATTTTCAAAATATTCAACCGCTTTTGGGTAAACCTTCATGGGGCCAATTCCGGCAGAGCCTTCGAAAGTTGCTGTGACATAATTTTTCTCGGGTATTGTTTGAGATTGAAATCCTTCAGGTAAAGATTCTGGAAGTTTGTCGACCACACAGCCACCGCGAGAGCGAAGTCTTGATTCTTCGGTGGTTTTTGGGTCATTGAGATAAAGTCCAAAAGATAAGCGACAGTCAAGACCTTGAGCTTTAGCCCATTTTTCGACTTCTTCGATTGTGGGTACGATTTTGTAGTAAGTGCCGATGTGCTCTTTGTAAATCAATTGAAAAGCGGGCATCTTTTTTTCAGCGACAATGACGGGTTTCCACGCGCCTAGGTAGGAAAACAGATAGCCAACGTAAACGACAATGGCCACCAATAAAGGTAATACTAAATAGCGAATCTGAATCTTATTCATGTCCCATCCACTTGATGTTGCATCCCATTGAGGGGATTTGTTTTGTTGCAGTTGATTTGTTGTTTTTGATTTCTTGGACTGCCAACCACAGATCTTCACTAGTCACAAGGCTTGCATCTTTCCAAGAGTTGTCCAAGCGGCCCCGGTAGGCCAATTTTAATTCTGAATTGAAAACAAAAAAGTCCGGAGTGCAAACGGCGTCGAAAGCTTTGGCCACAGATTGATCAGAGTCATGAAGATAAGGAAAAGAATATTTTTTATCTTCAGCTCGTTTTTTCAAATTTTCAAAGCGATCTTCAACGATGTCTTTTGAATCATTGGAGCAAATGGCCACTAAGTTCACATTGATGTTTTTTAATTTCGTTCCCAATTGGATCAAGCGATCTTCGATGGCTTTGACGTAGGGACAGTGATTGCAAATGAACATGACAACCAAGGGACTGCCATTTTTAAAATCAGCTAACGAGTGGTTTTGTGAACCCACTAACGAATAAGCAGCGGGTAATTGAAAGTCGGGGCACAAAAATCCAATTTCACCCTTAGGCGTATAGGTTAAAGACATTTACAGTTCGCTCCAATTGACCTTGCGATCTGAAAATAAAAGACTGCCGTCCGCTTCCACTTTTTGAACATGCTGAGGCAATTTTGGATAAAGATTTAAACAGTGCTTTAGGGAATGTCTTTGCTGCTCTGAAAGTTCAACCCGGGTTTGCGAAACGGCAAGGCTTAACTCTAACAGCAATCGATCCAAAATATTGAACCAAGTGGACTCGCTCAATTCATTTTCTAATTTTCTTGAAGCCAGCGAAGTTGAAGTGGAAATATCTGCGGGCGAGCTCCAGACATTGATGCCCAGGCCGATGACCAAGCGATGAGCCTGACCTTGTTGGACATTTTCCAATAAAATTCCGGCAATTTTTTTATCCCCCAAGTAAATATCATTGGGAGCCTTTAAGCTCAAATCGAGCCAAGGAAAAGTGGCTTTCAGTGAAGTCCAAATCGCCAAACCAATCGCCGGAGCTAAAACTGGTTGCGGAGCTTTTGACATTTGAAAAACCCAACTACATAAAAATTGCGAACCAGCTTCGGCAGAAGTCCAAGTGTTTTCACCGCGGCCACGACCAGCGGTTTGTTGCTCAGCTATAAACAATGAAATGGGGGCAGGGCCCACATCTTGATCTTTGGCGATCAAATTGGTGCTGGTTACAACCGGTGAATACCAAACTGGAATTTGACTGCGCTCAGCCCAATCAGCAGAAATTTTTCCGACTTGAAATTTCATGATCTATTTCCTGTCGCAGTGTCATTGGCCTGATCGTTCCATTGAAACATAAGGCTTACGTCAGCAGAGGGTGCCGAATGGGTTAGGGCGCCCACGCTGATAAAGTTAACGCCAGTACTGGCCACAGATTCGACTCGGTCTAAAGACATATTTCCTGAAGCTTCGGTCTCGATCGATTTTGGTGTGATGCGAACAGCTTCTTTCATCATTTCGTTGGTCATGTTGTCTAAAAGAATTCGATTCACTTTTAGATCGATGCACTCTTGAACATCTTCTAAAGTGCGGGCTTCGACTTCGATCGGTGTATTTGAGTGTGATCTGGTTCTTTTCACAGCTTCAGCAATTCCACCCATGACGGCAATGTGATTGTCTTTAATTAAAATCGCGGTGCTTAAATTCATTCGGTGATTCATTCCGCCACCGTGAACAACGGCGCGTTTTTCAAGATCGCGATAGCCCGGCAAAGTTTTTCGAGTGTCTAAAATCTTAGTGGGATGTGGGCCCACTTTTTTTACGAATTGATGAGTCAAAGTCGCAATACCTGAAAGGTGCATCAGAAAATTTATGGCCACACGTTCAGCTTTAAGAATTTGAATCAAGTCGCCTTGGATGGTGCAAATATTTTGTTTATTTAAAATTTGCGCGCCTTCTTCGAAGTGCCATTTGATTTTGGCAAAGGGCTCAAGCATCAACATGGTTTGCTCGAAAGCGGGGGCGCCCGACAAAATCATATCTTGTTTGGCGATCAATTTGGCTCGGCCATCGCGAGGGCTAAGGGCTAAACTTTCAGTGGTTAAATCTCCACTGGGCATATCTTCTTTAAGGGCGGCTTTGATTAAATCGAAAAGTGTCATGCGACACTGTATTACAGGCGTTCGGCGTCTTTGAGAAGCTTTTGCAGTTCTTCACGTACAACGCGCTCCACAATGTCCGGAAGTATTTTCCAGGCAATCGCTTCTATCGAAGCACGAGCTTCGGCGCGAACAGCGTCTTCAATTAGATTTGGCGGCATAGAATTAAGATTCGTACCCGAATATTGAGCTGGATCAGGTGAGGCGACAGCTGCCGCCACTTTTTTAACTATCTTTTGGCCAAAAGTTTTTGAAAGGCCGGTGTTTTCTTTTAAGTTTCCTTTGGCAGACATCGGTTTATCAATATCTGCCAAGTCGATCTCTTCAACGCCAGAGCTTAATGCAATGCTGGTGTGGGAAAGATCTGAATCCACCATTGAAAAATCATCTTCTGCCGGAAGCTCAATGCGAAATTTACTAAGATCCTGGCGAGACCAAGAATCATTTCCTGAAGTCGTAGGCTCAGATTTTGGTTTAAAAGCCGGAGTTCCAGGTTTTGACAAAGATTCTTTAGGCAAAGGCACCGATTGAAACTCTTCGGGCTCTTCGATTTCCTCTAAATCTTCTATTTCGTCCAAAATTGGAATATCGACGGTCAATTCCACCTCATCAGCTTTGACGCTTTGCGAAGCGGAAGACGCCGGACTGCTTGATGGCTTAGCGGCAGGTTTGGCAACCGGCGGAGCCTTTTCCTCGATCATCTCGGGCATATCTGGAAAAGACAAAAATTGAGAGATTAAGTTTCCAGAAGTCGAAGGCACTAATTCTTTGACCATTGAGCGCAAAGTTTCAGCATCAAAGGGCTTTTCAAGGCGACGATCGGCCTTGCTTTCTTGAGCTTTGGCTTCGTCTAGCTCCATAAAGCCACTCCACATTAAGACGACGGGAATGTTTTTTAATGAGGCATCCGCTTTGATATCGCCGGCAACTTCATAGCCGTTTCGCTTAGATAAAAGCACGTCCGCAAAAATGATATCCGGGCGAAAGCCTTTCGCCACTTGAATAACATCCAATCCAATAGGCACCGATTTCACTTCGATAGCGAAATCCTGCAACGCCAATTGCATCACTTTTTTGATTGTTGAACTTTCATCTGCCAACAAGACGCGTAAAGCCATAAAACAAGTACACAATTTTTCGAGACCTGAGTCAAGAGTCGGGATATTTTTATTACATGTTCAATAGAATCGATCGATATATTTTGGGATTGTTCGGACTTTACTTCGTGGCCGGGCTTTTAGTTTTCGTCACCGTGTTTATGGCGATCGATGCTTTGACCACCATGGTGACCTATCAAAATGTAGCGGCCAGCAGTTTAATGCATTTTTATGGATACTCTTTTCCGGAAACTATTTATCGAATGGCGCCGGTCGCATGTTTGTTGGCCACAGTGTTTACCATTTCCACATTGAGTCGAAATAGTGAGCTGATCGCACTTTTTTCAGTGGGGATGAGCTTAGGGCGGATCACTTTGCCAATCATTTTAACGGTGGTTTTGATCTCTTGCGGGATTTTTGTGCTGGGTGATCGAGTGATGCC
>CAZDHC010000060.1:0-19853 GCA_964505225.1 uncultured Bdellovibrio sp.
AGACATGACCTGGTGGATATTTCAGAAAAAACTCTAGTTGGATCCTTTGAATTGGTGCCATTTTTGACTGTTTACGATAGCGAAAATCAGGTTGTGCAATTGTTTCGCTTAGACGGACATAGTTGGTTGGCTGGTCGTGATATGACCTGCACAGTATTTTTAGAAAACCCAAAGCTCAGTCGCCGACATTTTGAGATCTGCCTTCAAGAAGGGGCTTATTTAATTCGGGATCTAGGAAGCATTAATGGAACTATTGTAAACGGTGAAAAAGTTCCCTCGCAGTGGATTCCGCTTCGATCTGGTGACATTATTACCGTTGTAGACTGGCATATTCAGTTTGAATTGAAAGACCCACATTTCGATATGAAACTTTTAGAAGCATCTCATATGTCGCAACCAATGGACGAAATGCACGCTTTGCCTCCTCCGCATCGGCAATCGCAATACGAAAATGATTCACAGTATTTTGATGAAGCGCCACTTGCGAAAAAGACCAATTTTGTCAGAGTTTTAATAGGTGTGATTATAGTTGGGACCATTGGCTACTATATTTTTGGTGACTCTGGAAAAAGTTCAAATGGTGACCTAAATGAAGGCCAACCAAAAATGGCAAGTGCAATCAATGCTTTTGATAAACTACCAGCGGCACAGCAACAGTATGTTCGTGACAGCTATCGATTGGCGGATCGTCTTTTTAAAGAGGGCCGATATGAATTGGCTCGACAAGAAATCACCAAAATTCACCAGGTTGTTCCATTTTTTGAAGAGTCTAAGAATCTAGAGAAATTGGCAGAAGTCGCTGTTCAAACTCAAGTTGAACAACAAAAGGCTGATACACGCGAAAAAGAAAAAATCGAAATGGAAGATAAAATTCAAAAAACGGTAGCCACTTGCCGAGCAAATTTAAATCCGAACATTGAAGCCAAAGAAATAGAAGATTGCCTGGGTCCAGTCGTCGCATTCAATCCGGATCATCCTGCAATTGTTGGATTGAAAGCTCAAACAGATCAAATTGTTTCCGATCGTGCCGTTAAAAATGCTCGTAAAAGTGAATATCAAGCGATGTTGCGAAAACAAAAGGCCCTTTTTGAAAAAGCCGATTCGATGGAAAAATCGGGAAATGGCTTAGAGGCGATCAAAGCTTTCGAAGCAGTTGTCTCTTCAAAACTTCCTGATCCCGAAGATTTAAAGGGCCAAGCCAAAAGAAAAATTGCCTCGATTCAGCAACATTTGGTGAGCAAACAAGGAGAATTGGAAAAAACTGCAGATGAAGCTTACAAAAAAGGGAATATCAAAGAAGCAGTGGGGCTTTTAAATAAGGCACTTTTAATTAATCCTGAAAATGAAACCATAAAGGGCCGAGTCAACTCGATGCTTTCGGAGCTGAAAAAGCAGATGCAGTCTTACTATCAAGAAGGAGTGCTGGAGGAAAGTGTGGGCGAAGTTGAAACCGCTAAAGGTAAGTGGAAGAAAATTATTGAAATGAGCTTGCCTGAAGAAGACTACTATAAAAAGGCAAAATCCAAACTGAAGAAATACGGAGCCGAGTGATGTCGGCAGCACCATTTCAGCAACGATCTTATTCTGGAAAATGTTTTCGGCCAAAGCCTTTGGTGGATTTTGAAGCTGGGACTCAGTCGATTATAGTGGCCACTTCTTGGAATGGCCAAGACGCAGCAGCGGATGTCGTTAAAACCATAAAAGAATCATTGGTGCTAGCTTCTGATCCGGAAGCAACCGGATTTGGGCAATACACTGAATCACTAGGTTTAGCTGGCAATCGCTTAAGAAGTGCAGCGGGATTGGCCAATGATGCATTGTATTTTAACGTTAATAAAAATGAGTATGTAGCAGGCGTCGAATTAGCTGCATTGAGCTTTAGCAAGAACACATTAGCTTGGGCCCAAGTGGGAGCGCCTCATTTGTTTTTAGTTAATAAAGCGGGAATTCAGCCATTAAGCTACACACCAGATTGGTCTTGGCAAATTCATCAAGGTGCACCTTTGATGTGTCAATCATTGGGGCTCGAAAGATCGGTCAATTTGAATTGTGGAAGCTATCGCTTGGAATCAGGTGATCAGGTCATTTTGCTTTCAAGAAGCTATGTGCCCAGTGCATTTTATGGTTCAAAAAAAGTTGATGTGGATGAGCTTAGTAAAGTTCTGGTAGCGGATTCAGAAGCGGTACCATTTTGGATTGGTATTCTGCAAACCTAACTTACCAACAATTAGGGTGTGCCTTCGGAGACTGCTTGTTGAAATGCCTTGGTAGTTATGAGGCGATATTTTAAAGCATCTGGATGTGCCAAAATCAATTCCACGGTGGGAGTATTGCCTCTAAGAATCGAAGAAATATCCCAAACGCCTTGCAGGGACCAATTGGTTTCTAAAATCTTTTGATCTAATTTGTTTTGAAAATAGGCCCGTAAGAATTTTTTTCTAGCACTTTCTTTTGTCGAAAACTCTTCAGACTCAGTTTTATCGAGGGAAATCCACTCGATCAGACTGAGGGCTGTCGCATCATCACAAAGTTTTAATTCGGCGGTTGATTTTTTACCTTGATCAAAAATCGCCAAGCAAGGGTCTGAAAACTGTTTCCAATTGGTCGGTTGAAAAAGATTTTTCTGAGCTAACAGTTCAAAATCTTTCAGGCGCATACTTTCTGCCCATTTTTGCAATTCATCCCAATTTTGTTCGGAAAGTAGTTTGGAGATATAAAAGGAAGAGACCTCAGGGTCGTCTTTCAAGCGATAAGCCAATCTTTCTAAGGGCAAAATGTTGGCCGTTTGTTTGCTGGTATTAAGATGGGCTAACCCAGTCCATTTTAATATGGATTCTCGGGGGAGATTTCCCCAGTGAGTCATTTTGTTTTGCTCGCTAGCTTTTATGACTTTTTCAAAGGTCTCTTTTAAATAGCTTTCATTGGGTCTTAACGAATTGGTTTCGGCCTTGTCTATCAGTGAATTGTAGATTTTTGTTTCCTCATCTAGAACAAACAGAAACTGATTGTAACGAACACCATACCTGGTTTGAATTCTTTCTTGCTGATTTCCCCAAGAGCTTTCCAGGGCAATCATTCTTTCTGGTTCAGATGTGTCGGTGGATTTGTTGATAATTTTGCTTAAAGAAATGACGGGAAAGTCAGCTGAATCTGCTTTCAATCGGGTCCCATACATTTCCGAGACCGTACTACCGATATCAGCAATTGTGACATTACCGTCAAAGCTCCAATTGATACCATTGTCGCGGGGTTTTTGAGCCGGTTTGATCAAAAGGGCAACTTGATTTTTTTCACTTTTTAGACTGATGTTGTGTAGTTCTTCATCTCCAGAATCGGGATTGATGCCATTTAAACCAACTAAAATAATGTTGGTCGAATCCCAAAGGTTTTTTTGTTTAAGATCCTGAAAAAAATTAAACAGCGATTCGTCGATTTCTTCTAATTGACTTTCTGATCCCAAGGCTCTGACTTCACCTAAGTCATTTTTTGTAGGAGTTTGAGGAAATTGCAGGTCAGGAACGTAGAATACTGAAAGAAATGATTGTCCGGCGATGTCTTTGAGCCAGGAATTGAACAGACCGATGGACTTTTCAAATGGTTGATACAAGTGGTGAAAACTTGGATTGATGTTGTCATCAAATACTTCAAAACCTTGATGCAGATTTAATTTTCTTAAAATAGGAGCTCCGCCCGAGAAAAAACTTGTGGCGATTCCGTTTTTAACGGCGATCTCAGCGACGGTTTCGATTTTCGAGTTTAGCCAGGACTTTCCATTGTGCCGAAGCCCATGCTGAAACGGGTAGAGTCCAGTCAGGACTGAAGTCAGAGCTGGAGCGCTTAACGGTGATGTTGTATATGCGTGTGTGAAACGAACCGATTCTTGACATAATATTTCAAGGCCGGATTTGCTATTATTATGATTTTCCCGAGAGCAGTTGACCTGGTTGATGCCTAATTGATCGACCGCAATGATGAGCACATTGGGGTGCGAACCTCTGTTAAGGTTGCAGGACGTCAGTGTAATGATAAGGATACAAATTATGAGCTTCATCTTGACCGCTTCAAATTGAACCAGAGATAATTCAGAAAGAAAAGGAAGACATATGCTTACAGACAGAATTTTTGCAGTTGCGCAAATCGCCGATCAAGCGGTTCTTTGGATTTTGGTCATTTTGAGCGTTATTAGCTTTGGAATGATTTTAGAGAGATTTTTCTATTTAAAAAATGTGGCCAAGCAAAGTGCTGACATTCGTCAGAGGGTAAAGGCAGCCATTCACAATCATAGTATCGAGGATGTTACCACTATTCCTAAAAACCCAGATACGATTGAGGGCCGCGCATTGGGATATGCCATGAAGCACATCAACGAAAGTGGCAGCAATGGGTTGGAAGAAGCCTTTAACTCTTATGCCTTAACCGAGCGACCAGATCTTGAAAGATTTTTGGCATTTCTAGCGACAGTTGGCTCCAACGCTCCTTACATCGGTCTTTTGGGTACAGTTTTGGGTATCATGAAAGCATTTAACGATTTGGCAAGCAGTGCTGAAGCCGGCCAACAGACGGTAATGGCGGGAATTTCTTTAGCTCTCGTTTCGACAGCTGCTGGATTGTTCGTGGCAATTCCTGCGGTTATTTCTTACAACTATTTTCAACGACAAGTGAAATCGACATTGCAGGCCTTAGATTCGGTGAAAGAATTATGCCTGGCTTACGCTAAGAAAAAAGGTCGTTAATTTATGGCAATGAAATCTAGCTCTGATAATGACGAATCGATTTCAGATATAAATGTCGTCCCCTTAGTTGATATTATTTTGGTGGTATTGATTATCTTTATGGTGACAGCACCAATGATTATGAAGCCATCTATCAATGTAAATTTACCCAAAGCAGTGAGCGGAGATAAGAGCACTCCAAGCCAATTGAGCATTTCTATAGCCGCTGACGGAACTTTGAATTTGAATGGAACTAAAGCAGACGAAGCTGCGATTCAGTCGAAAGCCCAAGAGCAACTAGGTAAAAATCCAGACATTCAGGCTATTATTTCAGCAGATAAAGATGTTCCTCACGGGACTGTGGTCCATATTATTGATGTCGTAAAATCAGTGGGCGTCAAAAAATTCGCAATCAGCATTGAAAAATCTAAGTAAAATTAAGTATCAAGAACAGCTCAACTGAAAGCTAGTGGAGCTGTTCTCATTTTGATACGCCTTTAGTCCCGTCAAAAATCCGCCGATCTGTTCTTACATGAGCGAAAAGCGGTTTTTACTTTTAACATTCATTCTGACAGTTCTGATCGGTGGACCGGCTGTGCTCAGCGTATTGCGTGAACCCATTCAGCCGAAATACATTATTTCAGGGCAAGCCAACAGTGATCGCGCACCAGCCAATGTGTCGACGGAAACACAAGCTCGTGAAGTCAGTGGGGCCCACTCTCCCAATGCGATTAAAGCAAAGTCAGTCACAGTGGAGTTGAACTGTGAAGGGGATGAGCAGACTCAGCAGACGGATGGAACTTTGATGCGAATCAAAGGTGATTGCTGGAAAGAAAATTACAAAAATCTTTCCGTGATCAACAAGACCAATGGTTTCACCGCTTCGATCGTAGATTTAAAAAGTAAAGGTTTTACGACTGACTTTATTGATCTAAAAGAAGGGTCCAATGTCTTAGAAGTGTCCGGCGTGGATCTTCAAGGTAAGGCATTTCAAAAAAATCTAAAAATTGAACGAAGAATGCCGGCTTCCGCAGCGGTCATTGAGCAAAAGTAACTCAAGCAAAACGACTAATACGAATGTGAAAATCCAACAAGATACTGAGTCTCGCGTGGACTTGTGCCTTCGGGCTTTATAGCACCGCGAATTCCAAAAACCTGGCTGATATTGTACTTAGGGAAAGCTTTCGAAATATCACCGTATAAAACTCCGTCAGTAACTGCTGCATAAGAATTGACTCGAACCGTTTTCGTCAATCCTTTGCCCACCCAAAATTTGGTTTCAAGGACCTGACTTGGGCCGAAAGCGCGCGGATCCATTTCAAGGGACATTTTCGAATCACAGTAAGGATTGTCCAAAATAAAGTCCACCATGTTGCCTGCAAAATTATACTGAATATTCAAGCGAGTGGTTTTCGTCACTTCGACTTTTACGTTTTGGATTCGTTCTTTGACTTCCATCACTGGCCGCATTTCAGGTTTTGATTTCATGTATTGGTCCACGTGATGTTCGATCAAACGCTTGGTCATGTACTCGGCAAAAGCTTTCCGCTTTTCACTTTTGGCTTGAACAATCGGAAGGGCTCCGCGGTTTTCATCCAATTGAGTAAAAGCGCTTTGATAGGAAAAGCTTTCGGTGTCGAGCTGCCCAAATTGTTCGCGGTATTTACTTTTAAATTCTTGAGACAAGGGGTTGAAAATTTGCTCTTGCAAAGTTGGCTCGGTCGATTTTGATGGAGAATACAGGTAAACCTCGACAAAACGTTCAGATCTTTCAACCTGAACATCACTGACATAACCAGGGTATGGTGAGCTAATTGCGAACGCAAAGCGGCAGGAAATGACCTGTAAAATTGCGGTTAAAATGGGCGTAAAACGCAATAGAGCCTTCATATCCAAATATAGAGCAAACATTCGGCCAAAGTGTCGAATCGTAAGATATTGAAATTACTTATGTATTTTAGATCTTTTTAGGCAATAAACAGGCGAAAAAAAATGGGCTGTAAAACTTGTGGCGCCGCCGCATGGTATTATTAAAAAACCTAGTAATTTCATATATTTAAAATATCTTAACAGACGTGTTGTCAGAACAATTTTCGTCCTCTAAGTTTTCGTTTTTTAGAGCAGGAGATTTTAAGCAAACAATGGAAGATCTTTATAAAACTGTGGAATTAAAAGAACAGAAGAAACCAAAGCTTAAATTGCGTACAGACCTTCATTTGGCCCGTAAAATTTGGCACATGGGCGGCGTTTCTTTAATTGCCTTTATTTATTCTCAAATTCCTGAAAAGACCTCAATTGCCCTGTTATCATTAGCTTGGTTTTTATTTGTCCCTTTTGATTTTGCCCGCCAACGCTATCCGGCCGTGAACGAAGTTGCTTTGTTGGTTTTTAAGCCAATCATGCGTCAGCATGAAGTCAATAAAATCGCCGGCACTACATATTTGCTTTCTGGTCTTTTATTGGTGGCCTGCTTGTTTCCGCCGCAAATTGTATTGATCACGATGTTGTTTTTAGCCTTTGCTGATCCAATTGCGAGCTACGTCGGCATTCGTTATGGCAAAGACAAAATATTTGGTGGAAAATCATTGCAAGGTTCAATGGCTGCATTTTTTGTTTGTGCCGTGATCACTTTTCTTTATCTTTCGTTTCACTGGCTTTTGATGGAGCGCCTAATTGTCGTCAGTATCGCTGGCGGAATTATTGGTGCATTGGCAGAGCTAGTGCCAATTGGAAAATTAGACGATAACTTTACCTTACCGGTGCTGAGCGCGATGGCACTTTGGTTTTTATTCACCGTATTTGGTGCTTTCGCACCCGTAATATAGGAACAAAAAAAATGGCTGAACAAACTGGATCTCAAGTTAATGGTGGGGCCGCGGCGCCTCGTAAATTGGCTATGCATATTTATGTCCTTCCAAATTTGGTGACGACCGGAAATATCTTTTGCGGATTTTTTGCGATCACCATGGCGATGAAGGGTGATTTCTTAAAGGCGGCCTATGCTATTGTCGTCGCTTCTATTTTTGATTTGATGGACGGAAGATTGGCCCGATTGACTAGATCCACTTCTAAATTCGGTGCCGAGTATGACTCACTTTGTGATTTGGTCAGCTTTGGAGTGGCTCCAGCTTTGACTCTGTATATTTGGGCCTTGCAACCATTTGGTCGATTGGGATGGCTGGCGTGCTGCTTGTATGCGACTTGCGGTGCTTTGCGATTGGCAAGATTCAATGTTCAAGCCGGTGTGATCGAGAAAGCTTACTTTCAAGGTTTACCTATTCCGATGGCGGCGGGAATTGTCGCTTCTTCAATCTTGGCGTTTCAAGATCTTGAGATTGATCCAGCGGGTAGTATTTGGTTGTTGATGATGACCTTCTTGTTGGCTTTCGTGATGGTCAGCACATTTAGATACCGAAGCTTTAAAGATTTGGATTTGAAAGAGCGTTTGCCTTTTAAATACCTTATTTTGGGAGTGGTGATTTTGGGTGTCGTGGCTTATCGACCAGAAGTGAATTTGTTTTTATTGTTTTTAACTTATGCGGTTTTGGGTGCGGTATTTGGCGTATTGCGATTTGGTAAGAACAAACGAATCAAATCCAGTGTGTACATGCCAGCACTTGTAAATGAACAAGACTTGGTCGAAGACGAAGACGGCGAAGAAGAAGAAGATGTTGTCCGAAAATAAGAAATTAAAAATTGGTGTTGTAGGTGCCACCGGCATGGTGGGAAAAAGTTTTATGGAAACGATCGAGCAACGATCTTTTCCAGTAGCTGAGCTTCGGCCTTTTGCTTCGGACGCGTCTGTTGGCAAAATGATCACTTTACAAGGCAAGCAATATCCTGTTCAGACCTTAAAGCCAGGCTGCTTTGACGGATTGGATTTGGTTTTCTTTTCTTCCGGTGATGATATCTCTAAAGAGTGGGCCCCTTTGGCAGCTAAAGCAGGAGCTTGGGCAGTTGATAACTCGGCCGCCTTTAGAATGGATCCCAACACTTTGTTGATCGTTCCCGAGGTGAATGGGGATTTATTAAAAAATCAAAAAACAGCACAGATTATTGCCAATCCCAATTGCTCCACCATTCAATTGGTCGTGGCACTGAAGCCACTTCAGGATAAATTTGGAGTCAAGGAAGTTAGAGTTTCTTCTTACCAAGCTGTGAGTGGCGCGGGTCAAGCGGGTTATGATGAGCTTCATTCGCAAGTGCGGGGAATGGACTCAAATCCCAATCCAACGCCAGCGACCTTTGCGCATCCGATTGCTTTTAACTGTATTCCAGAAATTGGTTCTTTCAATGACTTGGGCTACACCAGCGAAGAAATGAAAATCATGAACGAAACTCGTAAAATTATGCGAGCTCCGAACATGAAGGTGTCGGCTTTTACGGTTCGCGTTCCAGTCCTAAATGCCCATGCGGAAACAGTGTGGGTGACCTTGGATAAAGAAGTGACCCGCGAAGAAGTTGTCGCGGCCTTGACCGAAGGCGAAGGCTTGGTTGTGGAAGGTCATCATAAGAAATATCCGACCCAGAAGCAGGTCTCTGGTAAAGATCCGGTTTACGTTGGGCGAATTCATCAAGACCTAGAGGACAAAAAAACTTGGTTGATGTGGGTTGTTTCCGACAATATCCGTAAGGGAGCCGCATTAAACGGCATTCAAATTGCCGAGGCCCTTTTTTAGTCACCACTTTGGTAATTTATTCTGTCGAAAAATCAAACAGTCCCATTGCTATCTAAGAGCATGGTAGACCCTGTTCTATGGGTAAGGGTTTAGTCTTATTTATTTTATTGAATCTATTCGCGGGCGCCTTGGTTTACGCTCAAACAGCCGACACTGTGGGTGACATTGAAGTGAGTCCGGTTGTCGCAACACAAAGCTGTGAAGAGCTCATTGCTCGCACCGATTCGGACTATCAGGATATCAATAACCGAATTCGCGATGCCAGGCTTTCTCAGCAAACTTCCTATCAAGACTACATTTCAAGTTTTAATAAAATGACCGAGCTTTTGTTTCAGATGACCAATTCGCGCGAAGAAGAAACTAAGAAGTTGGTTGAAAATCGCGACCAATTAAAAAACTCTTTAGTGGCGTTTAATACTCAAAAAACTCCAGAGTCTTCGAAGAATTTAAATGAAACTTATATGAATTTGACGGTTCGTCTTTATACGGCGATGTTGGATTCACAAAAAAATCTAGAGTCTTTAAAGTCTGAGTTGGCCCAGGTAGAAAGCACCCGGGGCCAATATGATCTTTCCAAAAAAGATTTCGAAGCTATGGATCAGCAAAAACTTTCTTTAGAAGCTAAGCTGATCAACCTTAAAATCCGCTGCCATTAGGTACCAGCTACTTTTCTGCGTAACGGCGAGTCGAAACGAAGTATTTAAACTAAAGCCTCAAAATCCTTAATTTTGGATTTCACCACGTCGATGGATTTTTGCCAAAACTGAGGCTTGCGAATATCTTCGCCCAAATGTTTTTGGATTAAATCTTCGGCGGTCATGCGGCCAGTGTCCCGCAAGATTTCCACATACTTGCCCATGAACTTGTCGCCCAACTCTTTTCGGCGGGCATAAATTGAAAGAGCAAATAAATAACCAAAAGTGTATGGGAAATTATAAAAGCTGACACCTGCAATTGAAAAGTGAAGCTTCGTTGCCCAAAACATTTGATCATTTTCAGTCAGGGTGTCGCCGTACCACTTTTTCCAAGCGTTGTTGGTTAAAGTTCTTAACTCGTCCGGAGTTTGAGTTTTTTCCTTTCGGGCCTCATAGAACTTAGATTCGAATTCGTACCTTGCTGGGATATTTAATAGCAACGAAACCGCTCCTTCGACATTGGCCCAAGCAAAATCCATTTTTTCTTCTTTGGTTTTTGCGTTCTGGATCAACTCGTCAGCCAAAACAGTCTCGGCAAAAATGCTGGCAGTTTCGGCCAAAGTCATTGGATAGTCTTGCTGATCCAATGGCAAATCACGTAGCGACCAAGAGTGAAAAGCGTGTCCCAATTCGTGAGCCAAAGTTGAAACGTCTTGGTTCGATCCCATATAAGTCATGAACACTCGCGGAGTGTTGGATTTCGCAAAGCCAGTGCAATAGGCACCATTTCTTTTATTAGGAAGAACTCGGCCTTCGATCCATTTTTTTTCATTCATCATATCGATGAAATTTCCAAATTCGGGGCTGACTTTGTTAAAGGCGTCGCGAATTTGCTTGATCCCGTCAGCAAAGCTCAAATTTTTGGATTGAGTTGCGATCGGTGCTGGTGCCAACAAATCCCAAGGATCTAACTTAGCCTTGCCGTGCATTTTGGCCATCAAAAGAGCGGCCTTTTGAATGTCGGGCGCGTTGTTTTGCACAGCCGTTAGCATGGCATCCAAAGTTTCTTTTTGAATTCGAGATTGAAACAAAGGCATATCCATAAAATCAACAGGCTTTGTATGAGATCTTTTTTTATTCAATTCCAAACGCCATCCTGCCAACGAATTCAAAATTGCGGCTGAGGACTCTTCTTGATTGCGCCAAGCGTGTTGGATCCCTTGCCATGCCGCCTTTCTAGCTTTGGAATCTGGGCCCTTGGTCATCGAGGTCGCTTGAGCTAGGCCTACTTCTTCGATTTTGCCATCAAGCTCAATTTTGACTTTCATGCTGCCCGCAATGGTGTCATACAACTCGCTCCATGCTTGAAATCCCGTAGGTCCCATTGCTGTCAGCAATGTTTCTTCTTTTTCACTGAGCAAAGTGTGTTTAAGAAGTCTTTGCTGATCCCAAGAAAATTTTGATCCCGCCAATTTTGGATGAGCGATGACCTTTTCGTAGATTTCATTTTCACACTGACTTAAAAACAATGAGGTGGGCTTAATCGTTTGTCCGTAAGCCGAATGTAAATCGGTCAGTTGCGAATCTTTCGCCTTACCTGAAGTGTCTTTGGCATCGTTTGAAAGGATACAATTCACGTAAGTTGATAAGTTCCAACGTAAAATTGTGGACTCTTGATCCAAAACAAAAATTTCTTGTAGGCCATCGACCAATAATTTTGTTTCAGAGTCTGACAACTTTTCAATTTTAACTTTATCCAAAGCGGGGCGAATTTTTTCTGTCAGTCCTTTGATGGATTGAATGATTTCTTGAACTCGCGCTTCGTCTTTTTTGAATTCAGCAGAATTCAATGTTGGATATTCGGATTCGATATCCCATGCTGGCAATTGATTCATATTAAGCTCCTAACGCTTTCTCGATGGCAGATTCAATGTCTTTTGGAGTGGTCGCCGGTGCAAAGCGATCAATGACTTTGCCATCTTTGCCGACCAGAAATTTAGTAAAATTCCACTTGATCATTTCGGTTCCCAAAAGACCTGGGGCTGCGGCTTTCATATATTGATAGATTGGTGCAGCTTGATCGCCGTTGACTTCGACCTTAGCTAAAATTGGAAAAGTGACTCCGTGATTAAGGCGGCAAAATTCTTGAATTTCTTGATTGCTGCCGGGCTCTTGGCCACCAAATTGGTTACATGGAAAACCTATAATCACCAAACCCTTGTCCGAGTATTTTTTGTAAACTTCTTCTAGGCCATCATACTGGGGAGTGTAGCCGCATTTGCTGGCGACATTGACGATCAAAACAACTTTTCCTTTATATTGAGCCAAATTGTAATCTTGGCCAGCCGAGTTTTTAACAGTGAATTCGTGAATCGAGGATGCAGACATAGACCTTCCTTTGTCGAAGTGATGGACACAATCTACCTGACAGCTGCCTAAGTGCATAATCATTATACGCAGCGTATGTCTCAATTTGAGAATCTAGAAGGGAAAATGCCCGAAACTATTCACTAATACAGACCTTTTGCCGATAATAATCTGAGGGGGAGCGCGTGAAAAATTTAATGTCATTGATTATTTTGGGATTATTCTTTTTTGCTCCTTTGTCTGGATGGGCGGAACTTAATTGCAATTTTAGATACGAACGGACAAAAGAAGCAATTAGTTGTCCAAGTGAATGTAATAATCCTGTTTCGGTGTATGGAAAGGGTTTCTTTTGTTTCGATAAGCAAAATTTCGATTTGTTTAGAAATTGTAAAAATATCGACACAGATTCACTTGGCAGACCTAATGCTTGTTCAGATCGGATTAAAGAAACAACGGTCTCAGATCCTAAAACCCCACCCAAGTTTGGTGAAAGGTGTTTTAAATCAGTACAGGATGCAAAACAAAATTGTGATTTGAATTCTAATAAGGACATGAGAATGGCCATGGCTATGGCGAATGTCTTTAAAAATCAAATGGACATGCAGGCTTCGTCCAATTTGCAAGCAGCATGTTCCGGCATGGGTGATGTTTCTAAAACTGTTAATTTAGCTTTGGGTTCTTACAAAGCATATTGTACATCAGGTTATGGTGAGTGTTCACAAGCCTGTAGCGAAGATTTGGAAAAGGTCACTGTTGCATATCAGTCAACGGATCCATTGGTGGAGGGAGCAACCTCATCTGACGTAGTTGCCGTTCGTCGATTAAAAGATCAATGCGAAAGTCTAACTGAAAACATCAATGGTGCGGCCGAGAACATGATGAAATACATGGCGGTGGATCAGCAGATGTCCCAGTGTGGACTTTTAACTGCGGCCAATAAAACTTTGGCGCAAAAGTGCCAAGAAAATCCGAACGATCCAATGTGTAAAATTGGCAGTGGTGTTGATTGTGCCAATCCACAACAAGCAGCTACAAATTTAGTTTGTAAGTGTCAGGCCAATCCACGCTTGCCTGAATGTCTTGGCGGCAATGGCTCTGGCGGAGTCGGTACCAACCAAGCTTCGCGCACTGATGTTGCTGGAGCTGACGGCGCAGGAAATAACGGAAACTTTGGTGGCCTTGGTGGCGGCTTTGGATCCTTTGCTCCGGGCCCAGATGCGGGTTCTGGAAAAGAAAATGGCGCTGGCGGATCACTTAATCGCGGTGGCGGTGGTCGAGCTAGTGTTAGCGAAAGTGGCGGCACAGGCAGCGCACCTTCAAGAGGTGGCGGTGGTGGTGGCGGCAGCAACCTAAATGCCAAAGTCATTGGTAGTTATGGATTTGGTGGAGCATCAGCTGGCGGTGGAAGCGGTTACAGTGGCGGAGGATCTCAAGGTGGATCTTACGGTTACGGTGGCGGCGGAAATGCTGGAAATGGAAATCAAAAAGTAGATCTTCGACAGTTTTTGCCAGGTGGACAGATGGATCCGAAACGAGGACTTGCCGGAATTTCTGGTCCTGATGGTATCACTGGACCGAATTCGGATATTTGGTTGAAAGTCAAAACCAGATATTTTGCCGAAACACCGTCGTTGTTGCCGTAATTTTTTATTTTTACTTTTAAGTCATTGAGTGAAGCAGGTGCAGAACCAATTCGCGATCGCTCGATTTCAAAATCAATGTCATCCCGACGTTAGAATGATTTTCATGAAGCAGTTGAATCTGTACTGATTTCAATTTGCTGTGCACTTGAGCGCAAAGATCACTGGTCAGTAGCTGTGAAAAGGTCACACTTACGCTGGACAGTTCATTGTTGTTCAATTGAAAATCTCGGTTTTTAGAAAGTACTTTCTCCATTGGCTGCAAAATTTCAATAGGGCCGGTGATGAATAGATTGAGGCCATTTTTTTCTTGATTGGAAAATAAAATTTGCGGTGGCGCGATCTCATTTTTTTCAAGAATATCGAAAAGTTCTTTTTTTGCCTGCTCTAGATTTTTTGTTCCAGTGGAAATCTCTAAGACAGTTGCATGAGAATTGATTCCCAATATTTGAGTTTCAACCTTGCGTTTAATTTCGTCGCCGATCCAGGTTCCATCTTTTCCTAAGTGATCTTTATCGCTGTTGTCAGAAGCCGGACCCACGTAAATCGGCACCTGATGTTTTTTGGCGATTTCAACACCGCGATAATAAAGCACTTTGGCTCCACCCAGGGTCATGTCCAACATTTGTTCGTAAGTCAGTTCAGGGATGACATGGGCCGAAGTGACGATGTTGGGATCGGCGCTAAATACAGCAGGCACGTCTTTTAAAATTTCACAGCGATCTGCTTTTAAGGCAGCTGCCATTGCGATGGCAGTTGAGTCTGACCCGCCTCTGCCTAATGTTGTGATTTCTTTTGTGCTTGGAGAAACACCTTGAAAGCCCGCAAGGACAACGACTTTACCAGCTTTCAATGCTTCTTCGACTCGGAATGGTTTCACGTCTTGAATTTGCGCATTGAAGTGCGAGTCATCTGTTAAAATGCCAGCTTGTGATCCAGTAAAACTGATTGCAGGAACTTTTAAGTCATGAAGAGCCATAGTGACCAAGGCCATGGTGACTCGTTCACCAGTGGTTAAAAGCATATCTAGTTCGCGGCGATTGGGCTGATCGGAAATTTGATGTGCAAGATCGATCAATTGATTTGTCGTTTTTCCCATGGCACTGACGACCGCAACAACCTGGTGACCCGCTCGATGAAGTGAGGCCAATCTTGCTGCAACTGATTTTATCTTTTGTGGGTCAGAGACCGTGGCTCCGCCATACTTTTGCACGATTAACATAGAGCCTATCTTAGTGGACTATTTGTGATTTGCAAGATGCTCAGAGACCAGACTCATGGCGCCTTTCGGCACGCGAATGGTGTGTTTAGAAACTTGCGAAGGCACGTAGCCTAGGACCAGTTCAGAATTCATGTCGCGCAGCGAACGGCCAGTAACGCCGATGGCATTGGCAATTTCTTTTAAGTCAGTGCCGCCCGGTACGGTGACGATGTCGTAGTCAAAGGGATCAAACTGAGCAATGTCACGAAATCCATAAAGACTTGGTGATTTGGTGATCATCATTGCAGCTAAAATTTTTGGAACATAATCCATAGTTTCCTGAGGTAGGGCGCCAGCGCGACTCAGTGCCCAGAAATCCCGAGTCTGGTGTTTTTTAATTTGGCGACGAAGGCCGCCCTCGCCCATGTTGTAGCTAGCGGCCACTAAATACCATGAGCCAAACTCTTGATAAAGATCCTTCATGTACCGAATCGCCGCTAAAGTTGATTTTTTTAAATCGCGCCGTTCATCAATCCACCAGTTCACTTTCAAGCCATAACGATGGCCTGTGGGTTGGATAAATTGCCAAGGACCGACAGCATCCGCGTGGCTAATGGCATTGGGAGCAAAACCACTTTCGATCATGACCATAAAGGCAAGGTCTTGCGGTAGGCCCG
The DNA here is from genome assembly GCA_964505225.1 of uncultured Bdellovibrio sp. Lineage (GTDB taxonomy): Bacteria > Bdellovibrionota > Bdellovibrionia > Bdellovibrionales > Bdellovibrionaceae > 21-14-0-10-47-8. The sequence continues at coordinate 15,912 of CAZDHC010000060.1, forward strand.
CTTCTTTTAATTCTTTTTGAATGTAGGGCATATATTTGGTTGAGCGCTCGAGCCAATCGCGAAACCAATTTTTACCCTTGTCTTGAAAGTAGGAAATCCAATGGCTGACCTTGCGATTGTAGGTCACAGGTAAATCAAAAATCACTGAAGTTTGAGCAGATGAAGGCGCCTTTTGGACTCGGGCTTGCAGTCTTTCTTGTAAGGAAATCGGCCGATCGATACGAACACCCAAAGAAGCTTGCGCTGAATGCAATGGCATTGTCGTTGAAAACGAAAAAATGACAGTGGTGATAAATAGAACGGGCAAGCGCATTTCAATATCTTCGCCATAATATGGGCAGGCGCCAACACATTTGAGTGAAAAAAAATTGACGTATTTTTGACGCTTTAAAATTGTTAAGCCAAAAAAGATCTTAGGACATTGGTCTAGTCGGATTTCCTTATCGGCGTCTTTGTAGATTTCAATAGACCTGAATGCGGTCTAGCTCTGATTTTTCGACTAAGGTCTGATCGGCACAGGGGTTGCTTTTTGTAACTGGTAGGATGAGTACAAAAGGTGTTTACACAGCATTAAGTGGAGCGATGGCGCAATCTCAGCGGTTGGATACTATTGCCAATAATTTGGCAAATGTAAACACTCCGGCGTTTAAGCGTGATCAACAGTTATTTCAAGAATATCTCACTGCGAACGAAAAAATGCCGGAAGTGATTCAGGTTCCAAGAGTCCCGGCATCGATCGAAAGCTTCTATGACATGCAGGGTGGGGATAAAAGTTTTGTCGACACTGCCGGTACTTATACAAATTTTTCTCAGGGCAGTTTGAAGAGCACTGGAAATCCGATGGACGTCGCAATTGATGGTCAGGGATTTTTTGAAATCGCGACTCCAAATGGAGTTCGCCTTTCTCGACTTGGGGCTTTTAAATTGGATGGCAACGGTCAACTGGTTACAAAAGATGGTTATCCTGTTTTAAAAAGCACTCCAGCAGGCGGAGAGCCCGAAGCACGTACCATCCGAGTCAGTGGTCAGTCTCCAGTTTCGATTACAGATGCGGGTGAAGTTTTTGATGGCGAGAACAGTCTTGGAAAGCTTTCGTTGGTCGATGTCCCTCAGAAAGATTCTTTAAATAAAATTGGCGCTTCGATGTACGAATTTAAATCGAACGCAAAACCAGAAGTGGTGAACATTGCAAATCCTGGTTTTAAACAAGGGTTCATTGAAATGAGCAATGTGAATGTGGTTCAAGAAATGACTGATATGATTGCGACGACCCGGGTTTTTGAAAGCACTCAAAAGGCAATCAATGCGTATGACTCGATGGCAGACAAACTGATTAATACTGTCGGAAGCATTAAGTAGTTAGTAACAGATAGAGGTAATGGATGATTAAGGCACTCAATACAGCGGCAACAGGATTACAGGCGCAACAGACCAATATGGAAGTTGTCTCCAATAATCTAGCCAACGTTTCGACGAATGGGTTTAAGAAATCCCGCGCTGAATTTGAAGACCTCATGTATCAAACTCAAAAAGAACCAGGTTCATCGTCTGGTTTAAATGCAATGTCGCCCACTGGCGTCCAAACAGGATTGGGTGTTAAAGTTGGGGCCGTTCAAAAAGATTTCACAACTGGTTCTGCAATTGTCACAAAGAATCCTTTCGATCTTCAAATTGAAGGCGCGGGATTTTTTCAAGTGCAAAGTCCTGATGGAGTAGTCGGTTATACCAGAGATGGCGCTTTCAAGCGCGATCCAAGTGGAAGACTTATAGATAAAAATGGAAATGTTTTGCAGCCAGAAATTACGATCCCAGCAGATGCAATGGGTGTGGACATCAATTCCACTGGTGAAGTGAAAGTGATCGTCAATCCAGTGGATCCTCCACAAGTGATTGGGCAAATTGACATTGTAAATTTCGTCAATCCAGCAGGTCTTCGTTCGATGGGGAAAAATGTGTTCACGCAAACGGGGGCCAGTGGTCAGCCGATTCAAACTCGACCGGGTTTGCAAGGGACTGGGCAGCTTTCTCAAGGTCAACTTGAGGGCTCTAACGTGAACATCGTGGATGAAATGGTCAATATGATCACGGCACAAAGATTTTACGAAACAAATTCAAAGGCGATTCAAGCAGCAGATCAAATGCTTCAGTCGACCAATAGCTTGAGGTAGTTTTGGTTAAAGTATGCGCTCTTCTTTTTACAATGCTTTTCGGAATTTCAGCTTTTGCTGCAAAGGCCGAATTGCGTGTGGCTGAAAAAAGCACAGTTCGAGTCGGAGACCCGATTCGCCTGGGTGTTTTGTTGGCGGGCGAGATTCAAGTTTCAGAATTGATCAATAAAGTTTACGACTTAGTGGTGTTCGAAGCTTTCTCGGGTGAAGGTGAGCGAGTGATTAAATCACAAGAGCTGGCTTTGGTGCTTAGAGAAAGACTGTCTTTTTTAGACTTGCAATTATTGTCAGTGAAAATTCCTGAGACGTTTATGATTCGGGCTCAAAGAAACTTCATTTACAGCAAAGATTTACAAAGACAGGTTCGATTGCAAGCTTCGGCATTTTGTCCGGATTGCAATATTGAATTTCAGGATTTTAATGTTCCGGAAATTAAATCCAATCAAGAAATCTTGGGGATGAAATTGGACACTCAGTCCGTTCGTCAGTCAGGAACTTTCCTGTTGCCATTGAAAGTCGAGACCTCTCAGTCACCTTTGAATCTTTGGCTTTCGGGTCGCTTGGCTTTTTATCACGAAGCACCTGTGGCCACACGCCTGATTCAAAGTGGAGAAAGACTTCAGGCTTCGGACTTTCAGATCAAAAAAGTGAATGTGACTTTCAACAAAGATGGAGCTCCTGCCATTGAACAACTGGCTGGAAAAGTTGCCTCTCGAACGATCACAATGGGGCAGCCGATTTATTTTGGTGATCTTAAAAAAGAACAAGCGGCTCAACGTGGCCAGATGGTTAAGATTGTTTTAGGCACCGAGTCTTTTGAAGTGAGCGTGAGTGGCACAGCAGAGGAATCTGGAGCTATTGGGGATACAATTAAAGTTAAAACAGCTGACACAAAGAAAATTATGTCAGGTGTGTTGATTGAAAAAGCAACGGTTAAGGTTGAATAGGTAGGGATAAGAAGTGAAGCGAAGTTTATTTTTTCAGACTCTTTTTATTATTTTTATCGGGTTAAGTCTAGCGAACTCGGGATGCTCAACTTTGGATAGTATGTTTGGTGATGATTCTAGTCGTCCATCTGCGGCTTATACGCCGACCGAGCCAGATCAAAAGCCGACTCGATTTTCCGAGACTCCAGCAGTTTTAAATCCCTCGAATCGTCAATACCGAAAAATGACCAAGTCACGAATGGAAGAAGAGTCTGACCTTGGTTCTTCGGCAGGAAGTATGTGGGTGAACGAAGGTCAAGGGGCTTTTCTTTTTGCTCAAAACAAGTCTCGCAAAGAAGGCGACCTTTTGAACGTGAAAATGGAAGGTGCGGCTCAAAAGCAAGTCGAAACAAAAGTTGCTGTTATCAAAAAACTATTAAAGCAACTTGAAGAAGAAGAAGCGCGTGCGAATGGCGGAGTGGACATCCCACCTGCGGCTGACAACAATCCGACTCCAAATAAAAAAGGGGAAGCGGCCCGTGCACCAGCTTCGGAAGCTAAGAAGGATGAAAAAGAGGAGCCATTGGATATCGCTGCAGTTCCAACAAGAATTGTTGAACGTCAGCCAGACGGTAACTATCGAGTCAAAGGTTCGCAGCCATTTATGATTGGTAAACGTGAATACAAAGTGATCGTGACGGGAATGATCCGTGCTGAAGACTTTAACGATGAAGGTGTCAGTTCCAATAAATTATTGGATCAACAATTTGATGTGGTCATCCTTAGAAAGAGCACTCAGTAATGAAAAAACTATTTAAAAACTCTCTATAGATTAAAGCTTTAACGCT
>CAZDHC010000061.1:0-4396 GCA_964505225.1 uncultured Bdellovibrio sp.
GCAAAGAAAAAAATCCAGTGGCGGCTAGGCAAGAAATGGTACAAGATGCCACCGAAAAAATTTCTGAAGCTTTGATTAAAGAAATCATTGGCGAGCCAAAATACAATCGTAATAAGTCCACGATTTTAAATAAAGTCATTAAACAGTCGGCTAGGTTTGTTCCCTATTCTAAGCCTGCTGAGTTGGTGCCAATGGAGGCTGAGGGTTTTAAAATGGCTCTGACCATAAAGGTGAGCATCGATGATTTGCAGACGGTGCTTTTAGAAAATGGTCTTTTCTATGAAACTGATGGAACTCCGATTGTATTGCCGGCAATTCGGTTCATTGATCGAGTTAATGGTCGGTCGCATTTTTGGTGGAGTGGAATTGAAACAAAGTCTGGTCCATTGGTTCGACAAGGCAAGCGCTTTGAAGAAAGCTTAAGATCAGCTTTTGGTAAAAATAGTTTTTATTCTTTAAGACCTCAAATGTTTCGCATGGGGCAAATGTTGCCTGAGATTTTAAGAACAGAAACAGTTCGGCCGGATGACTGGCAAAATATATCGCAAAAGTTGGGTGCGCAGATTTTAATCGATGGTGAAGTTCAATTTAACAAAAGCCAAGAGCGATCAGATGCCTTCACGATTTCAATTAAAATGGCTGCAATTCAGGTGGTCAATGGCAGAATCATTGCTGAAGTGGCAAGGCAGTATGAAACCGAAGGTGGAAATTTCGATTTAATGATTGATCGAAAGTTAAAAGAAAATATGGACTCGGTGGCAGCTGATTTGTCCAATCAGGTTTTAGAAGCTTGGCAAAAGGGCGCCATTGGAGCTTCGTTGTATCGTTTGGCCATTAAAGGTCGGTTGCCATTGTTGCAGCAAGAGACCTTTAAGGAAGCTCTGAAGAGCAAGGTTCGGGAAGTAAAAAATGTGACCGAGCGGTTGATTTCTGAAGATGAAGTGATTTACGAGGTGGATTCAGCCCTTGGTCCTAAGGACCTCGGTCAAAGGTTACCTAAATTTGAAGTCGGAAGTATGCAACTCGTGTTAGAATCAGCATCAGATACGGGTGTTGTTTATAAGTTGAATCGCGCCAATTAATGGCAGTGAGATATAGGAACAGCAGAATGACTAAATTATCGAATTCAATTTTAACCTCTATTTTGTTTTTGGTCATGTCTATGACTTTGACGGCTTGTATGACCATGCCCGAAGCTCAGCAGCCAATAATCAAAAAAGAGATCAAAGATGTCAGTCAGCAAGCTAGGAACGAAGATGCTAGTCCTAGAAAGCGATTGATGATCTTACCTTTTTTGGATGCCAACGAAGGTCATCCAGCAGAGCTGCGCGAGGCCGCGCGTTTTGAATTTATTCAAGATTTAAATAAAACCGGACAGATTATTGTCATTGATAGCAAAGATTTGAAATTTGATTTTTCCAAAAATCTAGTCGGTGGCGAATACAAATTAGATGATATGGCGAAACCGGCTAGGGAACTTGGGGTTTCAGCTTTGCTGGAAGGCAAAGTGATCGAACTGAAAGTAAAACGTAAATCCGATGCAGTCGGTGTGTTTAGACAGTTGAAGACAACATTCGAGGCGCAAGTTCGGGTCCGAATTGTTTCTGTCAGGTCCGGCAAAGAACTTTTCAATACTTTGAAAACAGTGACCGTAGAAGAGTCCAATGTTCGAGTTGCTGAAAATGTCAGCGCGGATCGTTTTTTTCAAGCCAATCCAGAAATTTTGAGCAATCTATTAAAAGAAGCTTTTTTGGATTTTACTCCGCAAATCATTGCGACCATGGATAAAATGTCTTGGGAAGGTCGTATTGCGGCGATCAGTGGCGATCGCATCTTTTTAAATGTCGGTCGGGTTTCTGGTCTGCAAATGGGTGATATATTGAAGGTCAGCGACGAAGGGGATGAGATTTATGATCCCCAATCTGGAAATTACATTGGAAAAGTTCCAGGGCGTTTGAAGGGTACCTTAGAAGTGGTCAGCTATTTTGGTCAAGACGGTTCAATAGCGGTCATACACTCGGGCGCTGGCTTTAAAGAGAACGATCGAGTTGAGCTTTACTAAGAAAGGGAAAATGTCTTGAGTTTGCAAAAAGACATAGTCTCTATCGTTGCTCTCCCCAGGAGCGGAAGTACCTTTACCAGGCTTTTAATTAAGCAAATTCTTTTTGACTATCAAGATCTCGGGGAATTCTTTAATACAACATCACCTCAATACAAGTGTGCCTTGGATGGGAGGCTGGTCAATGTCCAAAGTGAAAAAGGTGGATTTAAATCAGGGCCCGGAGAAAATGCAGATAGAAATCAGAAAGTGATCTGGGAAAACGAGCAGTTCGAGCAGCTTCTAAATGCAAAAGGAAAATATGTCCTTAAAGTAAACCCTTTTTATGAAAAATTTGAAAGTGTTGTTGGGATTTCGCGTCCGATTTTCGTTCGTCGACGTAATTTATTTGAAAATTTCTTAAGCTTTGCTTTAAGTTCTTTGACTGGTCGCTGGTATGAACCAGATGGGTTAGAATTTGGCGACAAGAAGTTCGAAGTTTCGTATGAGCTATTCGTCAGTTTCTGCCAAGCCTTTGTGAAGATTGAGGCGGTTCGAGAAGCTGCGCCCGATGCGCCAGTTTTCTATTTTGAAGATATTCTAGATTCTCAAAAAATCGAATTATTTGGGCAGGAATACCAACTTGGGGACCTTGATTTGTCGATTCTGCCTCGAAAGCAAAATCAGAAAAATAAAAAAATAAATATTACAAATATAAATGAGATCGAGGATTGGTATAAAGCAAGCCCTCTGGAAACCTTTTGGAAACTTGCTGACAACGATCTTAGTAAAAATGGAGTTCGATTTTGAGCGCGGTAGAAGTTTTACTTCTTGCGGATATGCATCCAAGTGAGTTGTGGGTTCGCACGGTAGGAGTCTATCGATTGGCCACGGAATTGAGGAGCGCTGGAATTCAAGTTAAAGTTCTTTTTGGTCTTACCGATTTTTCACCTGAAAAGCAGAAGGCTCTTTTGAATCACTACTTGGGATCTGAAACAAAAGTCGTTGGCTTCTCAACTACTTTTTTCGGAAACCATTCTAAACCTCCACACGGTATAATTCGAAACCTATATGCTAAAGAATTAATTGAGAACTTAGAAGGTTTGAAAGAAAGAAATCCTCATGTAGACTTTGTGTGCGGCGGCGCCAATGCTGATGAATTTAACATCAAATTTATAGATTATTTTGTTTTAGGTTTTGCCGATAAATTTTTGGTTCATTTATGTAAAGATAAACATGCAGCGCTAAAAAATTTAGAATTCATAAACGACAAGAAAGTTATTCGATGGAAAGAATCCATTCCTGAAGTTTTTGATACAGTTTACTGTCCTGAGGATAGACTTCATCAAAATGAAACACTTACGATTGAGATCTCTCGTGGTTGTCGATTTAAGTGTAAATTTTGCTCTTATCCCCTTAATGGACGAAAGGTGAATACCTACGTAAAAGATAAAAAGACACTTCAGGCTGAATTTAGGCGAAATTTTGAAAGCCATCAAGTGACCAGCTACATTCTATCAGACGATACTTTTAATGAGAGTCCAGATAAGCTAGATTTTTTTATAGATGCGGTTGAGGAATTGCCTTTTAGAATTAATTTTTGCGGATATTTCAGATTAGATCTTTTGGAAAAACAGTTTAAATACGTTGAAAAGCTAATGGCTATTGGGTTGCGAGGGGCATTTTTTGGAATCGAAAGTCTAAACGACAAGTCAGCTGCTGCTGTTGGAAAGCCCTTTGGGGGAAGTAGAGCTATCAAACTTTTGAATAGACTTAAGCTAGAGTGGGGGGATGAAGTTGTCACAGCTGGTGGGTTTATAATTGGTTTGCCATTTGATACTATGGAAAGCGTGAGCAGCTGGGTCGAAGACTTAGCGGATCCTGATTTTCCACTGCATTCCAAAAGTCTTAGAACCCTATACATCTCTGATCCGGAATCTTTAAGTCCATGGAAATCGCAGTTTCAACTTGAATCAAAAAAGTATGGTTATCAGGTCTATAAGGATTTGAATTTAGTTAAGTGGAAAAATGAATATTGGGACTATGACATCGCCAGCAATTTTACGGCGGAAAAAGTATTTGAGCTTGCCAAAAGAGGTTCCCAAAAGAACTACGGGCCCTTTGGCGTCATGATGTTGATGGGGTTAGGTTTTTCTTTTGAAGAAGCTAAAAAAATTGTTCCGAATGTTGGGAAGATGAACCCGTTGGTATATGAAAAAGTCAAAAAGAGAATTGAAGATCATGAACAAAGTGAATTGATTTTCTTAGATCCTAAGAATGTGGGATGTCCATGAAAGTTCATTCCCTGGGACATGCAAGTTATTTGTTGGAAGAAGGAAATGTAAAAATACTTTTTGA
>CAZDHC010000061.1:4406-19510 GCA_964505225.1 uncultured Bdellovibrio sp.
TTAGACTTTCGGAGACGGGATTTACTTGTGCCGAAGGTACAGAGGCAAATGAGGGTCTGCTGCTGAAACAGTCGATCGATGCTATTTTTATATCGCATTTTCACGAAGACCATTTTTGTTTAAAAACGTTAAGTCAATTCGACAGGAATCTTAGGATTTATGTCTTTAGTCCGACTTTGGTTGAAATCAACGACCTCAAGCAAATGGGATTTAAGGAAGTCCATCAATTGAGCTTTGATAAAATAGTTAAAGTTAAATCAGTTGCAGTAGAATGTATCAGAACAAAGTTTTCTTTTTTTGAATGTGCCTTCAAAATTTCGTCTAGAACTGCAAAGGTGTTGAATTTAGTTGATGGTGATTTAACTGAAAAGACTTTGAAAGAGATTATTAAAAAGGGTCCGTATGACTTTTGTTTCTTTCCCTTTCAAGAAATCAATCAAGAGCAATTGGTTGTTCCAAGTTCTCCGCTTAATATTAAGCGTGCCTACGGTCGCCGAATTAGGTTTGCAGCTCAAATTCCGGTAAAACACATTGGAACGGCATCTTGTGATATCGCTTACAAACATGAGGTTTGGCGAAATAGAAAAGCGTTTCCGATTGATAAGAAGAGGTTCGTTCGGGATTTGACGAAACTGAATCCCGTAATCAATGGAGTTGAGATTGTGCCCGGCGTGGTGGTCAATATCGCAAAGGGTAAGGTGGATGCGGAAGGAAGATCTGCTTATTTGAGTAAAAGTAGGTCAAAGGAAATTGACTGTCGATTCAAGGAAGGTTTATTAATTCCGTCGATTCAAGGGGCTGTTCGTTCCCTCAAACAAGAGAGAGAATTGAAAAGAATAGCCAATGATTTTGTTGAAGATTTTTGTCGAAATTCAAGGGCCTTTAAAAGTTTGCCCAATTTGAGGAAAAAATGGATAAAGGGAAAAGTTTTTCATTTTCAAATTGTATCGAAGAAGAATTTGAATTTTTATTTTAGATACAAGAATGATTGTATTGAAGTTTGCCCTCATCAAAAACCAATATGGACCTTTCAAATTCAGGATAAAGTTTTTATTCGAAATCTTACAAAGGGCTGTCCATTTGTTGCGGCATTAGACGGAGTTCGAATTCTTACGGAATTTCAAACGGAAAAATTGATTCCTAACGAAAATCCAATTTTGGCTTATCTATTTCCAATCGCAATGATAAAATACCGCATGCGTATTTTGGGTTGGGAAATTTAATGAACAAGAATGTTTTGATTTACACGACACCAAGGTCAGGTAGTCACTATGGAGAAGCTTTATTTTTAGCCATACTTGAATCTCAGATGCCTATTTTTAATTTGGGAGAATACTTCAATCCTGATCGAGGTAGTTTTCGTTTTTTAAGTCAGCAAAGAAAATTTTCTAGAGTTCAGCCAAAATGGTTTTCTCCAGGTAGTCGAACTTTGTCGCCTTCAAAACTCGAGAATTTAAGAAGTAGTCGTATCAATAGTTTACTGAAATCGGAAGAAACGCATTTGTTAAAAATATTCCCTCGTAATTTGTCTGATAAATTGGAGCAACAGTTGATCGGTAGATCAAATGTCATTTGGCTTCAAAGACGTAATAAATTTGAACAATTGCTAAGTTTTCTTCTGGCGATTCAAACCAAGACTTGGGTTCCCGGGAGTGGTAGAAATCATTCAAAAAAAATGTATATTGCGGAGTGGGTCGATTTTGTCAGATTTTCTCAAGATCAAGTCAGGTGGAATGAGTTGATGGTAGAGAAATCGTTCAATGGAAATGTGTACACTTTTGAAGACCTTCTGGAAAAAAAGCGTATTGAATTTCAAGGGAATGTGTTTTTCAAAGATAAGCTACCGTCTTTTATTCCCCCTGCTCGTCAGAACATGGGAAGTAAACTTCAGTTTTTTGGCAATAGTTCTGAGATAGTTGGTTGGTATCGAGAAAGCATTTTGAATGATTATTTTCCAGTCGATCGAAGTGGTTGTGCGGAATTAGATTAACTACTATTTTTGTGTTGATGGCTTTGATTCTATTTCATATCATTACTTCATATGAAACTTTCTATTACCTATTTTTTTGTCACGATTGCTTTTGCTGTGATTTCCTTTGCAGGCGAGGTTTCGCCAAAGAACAAATTTTTTTTAGAGTCAGCTCTTAAAAAAGACGATTTGGGGATTTGGGTTGGTAATGAAGATTTCAGTTTGAATCCGAATAAAAAATTTACTCCAGCTAGTTTAGTTAAAATACTAACAACAGGTGCCTTTTTAAAGCATTATCCTGAAAATAGAAGAGTGATGACTAAAGTGTTGTCCAAAGGCGAAGTCGTTGAGGGAAGACTTAAAGGGGATTTGTATTTGGTAGGGGGAGGAAACCCAGTTTTCCATCAGTCCGATATGTTGGCTTTAGTTGATAGTTTCATTGCCAGCGGAGTGCGGGTTGTTGAGGGTGATTTGTATATTGATGATTTTTTGTTTAAAAAAGAATGGTATGGTCCCGATCGGAAAAACAACCTTTTTGGGAATGGATTTGATGGCCCCGCTGGGGCAATGAGTTTTAGTTGGAATTCGATTAATTTGAAAGTCAATCCTGGCTCTAAAGTGGGGGACGCGGCCCAAGTTTTAGCAGACTTTCAAAATAGTTATGTGAATATCGTGAACAAAATAAAGACAAGTTCTGGCGAGACTAAGTTAGAAATTTCATCTGAACTAGGAAGCGATGGTCTGCGAGAGACTTTTGTTGTGAGTGGTCAGATTTCCCGTGGAAGCGGTGAAAAAAAGTTGTCAAAAGAGGTTGCTGATCCTTCTTTTTGGTCACTGGCGCAGTTTGCTGCCTTAGCTCAAAGTCGAGGTGTTGTGTTCAATGGAAAGTTTAAGCGCGGTAGAGCGCCTATGGAAAGTCGGCAGTTGGGTGTAACTAGAGGTGTTCGAATCCAAGAAGCAGTTTTGTTGATGAATCACTTTTCTAATAACTATATTTCCGAAATGCTCTGTAAGCTAATGTCCACTATAGATGGGCGCAGTGAGGTGGCACTAGAGGATGGGGTCATTTTGATAAATAAGTATTTAGAGGGATTGGGTTTAAATAAAGCGGATTTTGAAGTTTACGATTCGAGCGGTTTGTCGCGGAAAAATAAAGTGACTGCGAGAGTTTTGTTTGCAGCGATGGATCAGTTGGCAAATAGTTTGTCGGTGGGGCCTGTTTTTGTGAATTCATTGGCATTAAATGGCCGAGAGGGAACTTTGGAGACGAGGTTTCGAAATGCCAGATCGGATTTGGTTGTTCGTGGGAAAACGGGAACTCTGAGAGGAGTGGTTTCGCTAGCAGGATTTATAGAAAGGAAGGCTAAGCCGCCGCTTCCATTTGTGTTTATTTATAACGGCCCTGAGGAAAATTCGAAAGTGATTGAGGTCTTTGATTCTTGGGTCCTGAAGCTTTCAAGGCTGAATGAATGAGTTAACAACCGCCGCCAGCAACCTGCAAGAAATAGCTATTTAAGCGCTCGTTCTTGGCAAGTTTGGGGACTAATGTAATGTCAGTTACTTGAACGTTACTATTTGGTGTTTTTCGGTTATTATTTTTGGATTCATTTTGGTTTTTGGTAATTAGATTCTTTATAAGTAAGCTTTTATAAAATTTTGGAATTTCTGCTTTAACTTTAGAAGGTAATTTGAATTTTTTTGAGCAGATGTCTAAAATTTCAGTCAATTGTTTACCGCTTGCGATAAGTATCCAAATATAGGCCGCGAGTTGTTCGACTTTGTAATACTGGCCATTTTTCAAATCTACAATAGATAGACAAGATGAATTTTCACTTCGGAAAATTACATTTGAACTGATTGCTATGAAGTTGTCTTTTTTTACGCTGACTGATTTAGCTATTTTTTTTGAAGGACTTTTTTTAGCTTTTGCTTTTTTGCCCGGAGCCGTCTTTTTTGATGGCTTAGATTTAATATTTTTTTTTCGAACAGTCGCCTTGGTGGTTTTCTTCATTTATGAATTGTATCAAAATTGGAGCTATGAATCAAATTAGTTTAACAATTGTTTTAGGCCTTATCTATTGTCCCATAATAGGACTTGTATAGAGTCCTATAGTAGGGGTTTTCAATAGAAATTTTATCAAAAAGGGGCCCATTGCCGGCTCGCCAATTTTGAACGAGCACCGAGAACTTCTTTAAAAAACTCGATCCTCCGTAAAACATGGGAGCGGCCTGTGAGTTGTCTCTAAATAGTGCGTGAGCGTAAGTTTCAGTTCTATATTTGATTGTAAATTCTTGCGAGATATTGGATCTAGACTTTTCAGGCCGATTTTCATCTAAATGTAGGTTCATATAATTTTTAAAATCAAAAAAGCTTACCTGTGGTCCCTGTTTGGTCAGTTTAGAATCCGCCTGGTATGTCGCGTCATGCTGCTCGCCATTTATGTCCTTAAAGCCACCCCAATTGGTTAATAGAACTGGAGTGCCACAAATCAGTGACTCGATGGGGGCTCTGCCAAAATCTTCATCGTGAAAGGTGCTTAGGCTTACGAATAGATCGCAAGCACAATAGAGCTCAGCAATTTCATTTTGTGGTTGATGACCCAAAAACTGAATCTTAGATTGGACGGAAGGTGGAATTTTTTTAAGCCATTTTGTCCACAGACTGTAAAACTCATTTTGTTTTAAAGTGAAGAAACTGCCGCCAATGTCATCAAAGTCACCTGAGATTAATAGTTTCAGTTTTGTTCGTCGTTTTTTTGGTAGAGTCTTCATGTATTTTGCTAAAAAAACGATCAAGAGGTCCAAATTTTTCATGGCAGATATTCTGCCAACATAGGTTAAGACGAAATCATCAGCGCTGAATCTAAATTGTCTTCTAAGTTTTTGTCTACTTTTGGAGCTAGGTTTGAACTCAACTGGAAACGGGATTGTTATAATGCACTTTCGGCTTTTGGGATTTAATAGGCTTGATAGTTGACCGTGTTGTGCCTGCGAGGCGACATAGAATCGTGTTGGCCTGCCTTTAAGGATTTCAAAGGTGAGGTTCCAAAGGTGTGCAAATTGAGGAACGTTACCGTAAATATGAAAGGCATACTCGGTTTTCTTTGGTAAGTGTGAGCTGAGTTCATGGACAAGAGCATTGGGGTGAGGATTGGCGTCTACGAAAACAACCCTATCAGGTCTAAATTTTTTTAGGGAATTCCAGAAAAGTTGATCCTGATTTTCTGTTGGGTTATAGTTTAAAATATGAAAGTTTTTAAATGCCAAACGATAAGCATTAACTATGTCTGAGCGTATTTTTGCGACGCTTGCCCAGTTGCTATCGTTTGAATTTGAAAGCAGCAATATTTTTTTTGAACTATTCTTCACACGGAATTGTATCTACCTTTGAAAAATAAAGTCAAATCTTCCGAACAGGTTTCTGAAGTACAATATTTTCCAATTGCCTCTTTCAATTTAGAAGTGAATCGTCAATTGCAAGTTGGCCAGTTTGACCGGGGGGCTGGATTTGAATTCATGAGCTACTTTCAGCCGTTAAGCTTTCAATGTTTTAATCATTTGGTTTCTAAGTTTTCCGCGCAGATAAATTCAGAAAAGGATTTGGCTGAATATAGTCAGGTTTTGTTGCGAGATGGAGAGTTTGGAGTGAAAGATTTTTTTGATAAATTTCCTGCGCCCCCTAACTCGCAAACAGAACTGCTGATCAGTTTCCTCTACAAAAATCTAATTCCAAAGAAATGGGTGGGGCAAGTTAAGACGTATGAGATTCTTTGTCGTAAAAGTAAGAGTAAAAAGACGGGTTCCAGCTTTATATTTGAGTCTAAGAAAGGCCTGGTATTCTGTGGGCAGCCAACAAAGCAAATTTCGGACTTGATTCAAATTATAGATAGATACAAATCTACTATTTCAGATGTTCGCGTTTGTGTTTTTGAGATGTTTAAAAATTCTAAAGGCGAAACTTTAGGCAAGGGTGATCCCATTATAAGGCTTGTCGAAAAGACATTTAAAAATATTTCCTATCTAAATGAGCAAGAGTTTTTTGTGACTGGGTCTTTGTTAGGATTTCGGTTTGTGGATTTGAGTTCCGATCGATGGATATATGATTCTTTCTTGAAGCATTTCATTTTATCTAGGGGGGGTGTTCTAGAAGGAGTTCGAATGGCTTCGAAAGATGAAGTGACCATTCATCTTTCTCCGTATCATGGCCTAAAGATTAAATAGAGCGGACTAGATCGTAAAGCGAAGTCTTGCAATTGGATTTATGAAATGGGAAGCTTTTAGCGAGGTGTAGGGGAAATGTCTTGGAAAGCTTTTAGCTGTTTATTTATTTTCAGTGCAATAGCAATTCAAGTGATGGCTTTAAGTGAGAAAGTATATTTTGCAAAGGTTCTTAAAGAGGGAACTCCAATATATGGTTCGATTGAAGACGCTATCGAGCAAAAATATCCAAAACGATTTTCTAAGTGTTGTCAATTCAACGTCAGTTTAAAGACGGATGTTCCGATTGAGAAACAAGGTCAGAAATGGTTGCCATTGTTAAATGGTGAATTTATATCCGCAAGTGCAATAGAATTTATTTATCCAACTACCTTCAAAGGGCAATTGTTTGACTCTGTGCCGGCTAAGGGGGCTGGGTGGACAGTCAATTCGACAAAAAGCTATGAAAGTTTAAAATTGATTCGCACTGGTCAGGGTGCCGAAGTTGATCGTTATAAATATATTCGAATTTTGAGTACGAAAAAATACAAAGGTGTGCTTTGGGCTGAAGTTGAAGGTCTGGGTTGGGTAGCCGCAAATGATGTTACTGACTTGAAGGTGGTAAAGAGGCCAAAGGAAATCGCAGAAACGGAAAAATGGTTGGATCTCAACTTAAGCAAGCAGATTTTGGCGGCTTACCAAGGAGATCGGTTGGTTTTTGCTACATTGCTGTCTAGTGGGGCTAAAAGAACGCCAACTAAGAAAGGGCTTTTTAGGATTTATAATCGAATGAAAAGTTTTGAAATGGCGGCTAATGAGGGAACCAAGAAAGAGTATCTTTTCGAGTCGATTCCGTTTCACTTATATTTTTACAAGTACCAAGCTATCCATGGTTTTTATTCCAAATGGAATTTAGGAAAGAAGACAACGCATGGGTGTGCTAACCTATCCATGGCAGATGCTGAATGGATTTGGGATTGGACGGGTGGAGATAAAGATGCTGGTGTTCTTGGGCCAGACAAAGATCCGCCTATAAAAGGAAACTGGGTTTGGGTTCATGATTAACTATTTAGGAATTTTTATCAAAAAGTTCTTACTGTATTCCGGTGCATTTATTTTTTTGTCTCCTATGAGCAATGCATCTTCTAGTGAATTGTCTTCTCTCAAGTTGAAATATGAAAGTCTAAGATTAAAAGCTCCATTGAGTTCGGCGGACAAAGTCGAATATTACTCGGAACAGTTTTTAGGTTCTCCTTACTTGGGGGGAGCTTTGGGGGAAGGTCAAAAAGACGGGATAGACGGTGATCCGTTATTTCGATTTGATGCCTTTGACTGCGTTACTTTTTTGGAGACAGCAATTTCCTTGAGCTGTTCAGCTGATTATGAAGACTTTCAGTCAAAAATGTTACAAATTCGATATTTAGATAGTGAGCCTTCCTTTTTAAAGAGAAATCATTTTTCAGAAGTTGATTGGTTACCCAGCGGACAGAAAGCCGGAATATTTAAAGAGGCAACAGTGAGTATTTTCCCTGAATATTCTCAAAAAATTACCGGGACAATTGATAAAAAAACTTGGTTTCAAAAGTTAAATGATGCGCAAATGGGTCCATCGACTTTAAATTTTGAAGACAGGCGTGCGATTCTTAAGAAGGCAACTTATGGACTGAAGCCTATTTCCTTTGAATTGCCCTATGTGCCTAGAGAAGTGATTTTGAAAAATCCTGAGATTATTAAGAGAATCCCAAGTGGTGCAATTGTGCATTTCATAGTCAACAGTAGTGTAAAACTGAAAAAGCAAATCGGTACGGATTTGTATGTTTATCACTCTGGTTTAGTCATAAAAAAAGGTGAACGAATTTGGATTCGCAATGCTAGTTCTTTGAAAGCAATGAAAAAAGTGATCGACCAGGATTTGATTCAATTTTTACAGAAAGATTCTGGGATTAAAGATTTAATTGGGTTCAATATTCAAATTTTGGACTGTCAGATTAAATAGAAAGATTTGTTCTTCTAATTGGGTAAAGATTAATTCGATCATCCCAAGATGGATGTTTTTTGTAGAAAAAATCCAATCTCATGGAAGGATCTGACTTGAATTTAGGATCGGAATCTAGCTTTTTCTTAAATTCTTCAGCGACTTCGGGGTTGCCCTCGATAGTTTTCTGAGCAAAATCTTCTGCCACATAGGGCTCCATATATTCTACCTGTTCAAATGAGCTGTTGAAAAATCCCCAAGAGCCAAGTGAGTCAGGAGAAGTCGGTTCCAGAATTGTCATCAGCAAAACAGACTTCGCCTGGTTGATGGGTACAAAAAGACTGCCAGAGTTAATGTCCAATTGCTCTGGCTTCCATTGGCCAGAAAAGCGAACCCTCTGGCGACCATCTTTTGGCTGAGGAGAGAAGGTAGCTTCTTCAATTCGAAAGGCCTCTAAATTGGCGGCATTGATTTTTTTAGCAATGCGTTTAAAATCGATGCCGTGGATTTTAAGTTTTTGTGAGATCATTTCAGAGTAAGCAGCAGGTACTATATAGCCACCGAGTGGAGCTTGAGCCGAAATGTCTGGTTTGATTTCGCTTCTGATTTTGACTTTCCAGTTCGCGGGCTTTTGGTCGTCATATTGGGTCATCATAGATCCGGATATTTTAGAAATCTTTCGTTCGTAGGCGTATCCTTTAAAGTCAATTGTAGAAGTATCTTCCATCACTTTGTAATTAAGTGGAACAGAAACGCCATTTAATAATGCTGATCTTTGGTCTGCTTTTTTAGCTTCGTTAAGCCAATTTTTTCCTTCTTTTGAAACCTGTGTCACCAAAGATATTATTGTATTTTTTGTGGATTCGACTCGAGCTCTGTAGGTTTTCCATGAGTGAGTCTCCACTAATACGCCAAATCTATTTTTGGTTAAAAAATATCCATTCGAATATCTGGGAAGAAAAACATTGTCTAAAATTTCGGAGGTAGGGTCATCTTGCACTGAAAATTCAGGATAAAATGAGAGGGGGAAAGATCCGGATGAAGAAAGATCTTCGAGAACTTTCTTCTGAATACTTTTACCAATAGATCGAAGTTGAAGATCGCCGGCTCGGCTGGGTTCAATAGTAAATGCAATGTCATGTTGAAATTTGGCGCCATTGGTTGTGTGTAAATCGACGCTCAACAATGGGTCCCATTGGTTAATGAGTTTCAGTAGATGAGCAAGTTCCTTTGTTTCTGCTTTTACATAATCTCGGTTGAGATTGTAATTTTGAGAATTTGTTCGCCAGCCAGTTTCTTCTGGACCATTTTGGTTGGGTCTATTCCATTTTTCGAAGCGTTCATGGCCATCCACATTCACTACTGGGATGAACAGAAGAGTTTGGGTTTTTAGCAATTCAACACCATTTTGGGTGGTCAAAAGTTCACGTAAAGCAATAAAGCCAGCATCCTTTCCGTCACTCTCGCCTGAATGAATTCCACCTTGAATTAGGATGACAGGGGTTTGGGTTGCGTGATTTTTCTGGGCAGTGAGTTTGTCACTGCTGTTGGCCACGAGGGCGACCAATGGGCGATTTTCAGGGGTTTTTCCGAAAGTAAGGCAAGATACTAGTTTAGGAAACTGCCTTTGAAATGATGAGCATAGGGATTGAACTTCATCGTACCGACCGGTTTTTTGGAACTGACTTATTTCTGCGGTGGTAGTCAATAGATTTAGTTTGGTTGGGGCGCCAAAAGAATTTAGACAAATAAGATTTGAAATGATCGTGATCAGCAGATATCTAAAAATTATTATGAGGTTTTTGAACTTTATTTTTTTCATAATTTACATCTTATTGTTTTTTAAAAATTCAGTTAGATCTTGCTTTAGAACGACTTGAAAAGCTTGAGGAAGACCTGAATGCTCTATTGTTTCGTTAGGGAAAGACCACTGCTCATTTTCTTCAAAGTCGATAAAGTGAGAATTGCCGCCTTTTTGTTTGCTTCCGGTGTTAAATAAAATTCCATTTGAAAGTCGTTGGCTTCCTCCAAACATGGGCGACGTTAGGAATATCTTCTTTTGAACAGTCAATTCAAAAGTTAACAGATGATTGAACCAATCTATTGTTGCATTGAGGAAATAAGGTTTTCGTTTTGGATGAATTATTTTTGAGGTATCTGCAATGGGGTCGTATTCAGCCAAAGCAATTGTTGAGGGCTTTTGACGAGTTTCGTTTATGTAGAAGTGAATACTTCCAGAGTCAGATACTTTTGCATCATGAATTTGATTGAGAGATATGTCTAAAAAACATTTGCTCCATAATATATTTTCTAAATTTTCATCAAAAATATAGATTCGAGTCGAGAAAGCATCTGTTACTATAAAATTTCCTTTTTGGAGCCAGGGGATCTTTTTTGATAGGCGATTCTCTGAAATTTGAAAAAAGGAATTGATGTGAGTTGTGTAGCATTCTTTCTGGTTGCTTAGGTCTTTTCCGCCCGATGCGATTGCATTATCGACACAGCGAAAGCGAACGCTCGCAAATCTATTGAAAAGGTCTAATTTCTTTGAATTCAGACTTACATTTTTTAAAATTTTACCAGAGTTCAAATCAATCGTGTGCAATTGGTCCGAAGCCAATGGTCCATAGGGTGTCTTTTCAGAAATGGATGATATCGAGAGAACCTCATTTTTTAAAATATTCAAGTTGAGATCGTGGACTGGGGAAATTTTAGTCGACCAAAGCAATTCTCCTTGGCTGGAATATTTTGAGATATTTCCCTGATTGTTTGCTCGGTTGATCCCAGTGACATAGCTACCATCGTCTAGGAAAAGGCAAGTGTGCCCAGCAAAGGTTTTAACCAAAAGTCTTTCGTCACTATAGATCTTGCAGCCAATGGTGTAATGGGCCATGGCTGTGCTAAATGAGAAAAATATAAAAACAGCAAATAATATATTCATTTGCTCCTACTGATTGTGATTGCGTGCTGTTCCAAATTTTCCAGTCAGTCTTTGGTTTGGTCAAGAGAAAGGTAGAGAAAAAATAGATTTGACGTTCTTTAAAAAAGGCTACCAGTGATGTTAAGATGAGTAGTAAAGTACATATGCGGAGCAGCTGTGAAATTTGGCTTTATGATTTTTTTCATTTCTTTGGTGTTTTATGGTTCTTTGAGTTGGCCTCAGCTTAAAGATGATAGGTGTATTGGGGATCCAAGAGCTAAAAACAAAATAATATATCTTCATGGTATGAACAAACTGCCACCGAATATGGAAGGTGAGGAGAGAAATCTCAAGGTGCTCAATGAGATTTCAAAAAGACTGAATGCTAGAATAGCAATGCCGGTTTCTCCGCAAAAATGCTGGAACCAGATTGATAATTGCTGGAAGCCGGTAGAGAAATCTCGTATAAGCACCGAAGAAATGTTTCGAGTGGCAATGAATATGTCTGAATCTTGCGTCGGCAGTAATTTCAGTGAGATGCAGTTGATTGGTTTTAGCAATGGTGCCTATCTTGTCAATTATGCGGTTCTGTATTGTTTGAGGCTACCTTTCAAGGCAATGTTGACTGTCGGAGGGGGAGGAATCGTTCAGGATCGGGATTTTTTGGGGTGTCCTAAAGTGGATCAGATTATCGGACTAGGTGATCCGTTGTTAGCAAATGCACTGGAAATAAGTGATAGAGTTCGATTGCGGGGAGGGAAAATAGAAACAAGTATTTTTAATGGAGGCCATGTTTTTCCTTTGGAGCCCACTTTGACGATACTTAGAAACAATATAAGTCCGGGTCAGAGATGATTTGGTTTCCAGGTTAGTCTATTTTTTCTTGATTCCATATCCAAACATCTATAGTAGGATCGGTAATTTTTTTCTTAATATCAGAAAAAATATTCCAAGAAAAAACCACAATATCTGTCGGCTTTTGGTCTAACATTTTATCCAAGCTAACGATGGGTATTTTAAGTCCGGGTAAAAATTTATTTTGTTTTTCAATTGCATCATCTGCAATCGATTTAATCCAGTCTGATTCTATCTGGGCAAAGTTTAGTAAAACTGTAGATTTTGCAGAGGCGGTAAAGCCACAAACTTTGGCGCCATTTTCATTTAAATTTTTTATTTTTTGGTAAAAAGAAGAAACGGTTTTTTTGATTTCTAGAAAGGCCAATTTCCAAGCGTTCTCGTCAAAAAGTCCTTCATTGATTTCTTCTGAAATTTTATTGGTTACGTTGGATTCTACTTTTTTGTTCTTTGAGAGCCAATAGCGATTGGATCCACCGTGCGTTGTGAGAGTCTCAACTTTATTAAGGCATAATCCAAAGTCTTCTGCCAGTCGTGATACCGAGTTGCAGGATAGGTAGGAATAGTGTTCGTGATAAACTGTATCAAATTGTTGATCTTTTAAAATATTAATTATGGAAGGATTTTCAATGCTAATAAGTGTTTCATTGTTGGCTAGCAGTGAAAGACCTTGCATGAAATCCCGTATGTCTGGAACGTGAGCCAACACATTGTTTGCAACGATGAGTCTTGGGCTGCCTTTTAAATCTAGAATTTGTTTTGCGACTTTGCTTGAGAAGTAGGCGTTATAGGTGGGAACTTGGTCACAAGTTGCATATAAGGTTATGTTTTTTGCAGGCTCGACTCCCAATGTTTCTATTCCATTGTGAAGGAAGTTTTTAAGCAGGTAGCCGTCGTTGCTGGCAATCTCAAGAACCCATTGGCCCTTTTTAAAGTTCAGGTTTTTTATGCAATCATTTGCGAATTGTATCGCATGTTTAGCGAACGTGGTGCTAACAGAAGTTCTAAATGTATAATAATCAAACAATCGATGCGGGGATAAATCTTTAGAAACTTGCCCTAATCCGCAAGACTTGCAGATCATAAGTTTTACTTCGAATTTTTCGGAAATTTCATTGTGTGAACTTAGCAGTTCGTTTGAAACAGGGAGGTTGCCTAAATCCATGCCCGTAAAAAGTGACCTTTGATTGCATTGTCGACAAATCATAAATTGAGCCAATCCTTGTTGCTAAGATACCATTGAACCGTCTTCAATAGCGACTCGTCAAAGCTAATTGGGGAGCTCCAGCCAATTGCTTTTAGCTTTTCTCCGTTGAGACCATACCTAAGATCATGGCCGGGTCTTGAGAGTCGATAGTCTGATATTTCATGCTTTAAAGGTTTATCTAAGATTTGAGCAATGCTTTGGGCAAGTTCGAGATTGCTTTGTTCCTTGTCGCCAACAATATTGTACTTCTCTGGTTTAATCCCTGGTTGATCATCTCTATATAGAGTCACGGGTTGATTCTTTAGGAGAAAAAGAAGTGCATCAGATTGATTTCTGGCATGCAAGTAAAATCGCCTTCCGATTTCTCCATTAGGATGGCCATGTAAGTGAACTGTCTCGTTGCGCAGTAGTTTACTGATAACAAGTGGAACAAACTTCTCTGGATCTTGCATCTCACCTATAATATTCATCGTGTTAGTTAAAATGATAGGCAAACCATAAGTTCTCCAATACGCAAAGCAAATATGTTCTTGGGCTGCTTTGCTGGCCGAGTAGGGGCTGCTTGGTAAAAGTTGGTCCACCCATTCCGTGTGGAAATGACCGTTTGTGACTGGTCCATAGACTTCGTCAGTGCTGATTTGAGCGAATTTTTCTAGCGAGTCGGATGTTCTTGCCCAATCCAACATATGACACATCAGTGAAATGTTATTTTGGATGAATGCGGCCGGCTCGCGAATGCTACGGTCGACATGACTCTCGCTGGCAAGATTCAAAACATAATGAATCTTGCCAAAGTCCTTGCTGGTAAGATTAGTGATCGGATATGCGAGGTCTGCGTGAACGATTTTAACACGCTTCAAGTAGTCAGGATTCTTTTCAAGAATAAGGCGTATCCTATCTTGATTTCCTTTGTGTTTGTAGGTGACGGGGCAAATGATGTCCCAGTCTGTATTTACCAATAAATGCTTCAAAGTATGACTTCCAACGAATCCAGAGGCGCCAGTTAAGAGCAATCGTTTCATATTAATGGAATTCCATGGTTAAAAAATCACACAACGAAGATAGAAACACTATTGCAGTAAAATGTTAAAACAGCAAAAAAATATTTAATAAGCGACAATCTGCATATAGGATGACCGCGCCTTTTGTTTTTTTAGTCAGTCCAACCTAGGTTTGTTTAATCTAAATATCGGGGCTATATAAATCTGATTTCTTGCAAGTAGGTATTTGAATAAAATTGCGAATGTTTGGAGAGCGTAAACTGAACAATCAATAAGACCTAAGGAACTATGTTCTGAGACATAGTCAGCTTCGGCTTCTACTTCTGAAATTCTCAAGTTAAAAAATTTAGCTTGAGCGATGACTTCAAAACTAAAAATAGAACTGTTTCGAGTCTGGTCCAATGGCAATCTGTTGTATAAATTGCGGTTATAGATTCGAAATCCTGTGTGAAACTCGGTTAAAGGCAGATCAAATACTATTCGATCAAAAAAAGTAAGAGATCTGTTGGCGATGTATCGAATTAGCGGCATGCCATTCATTAGGGCTTTTTTGGGATTGATAAACCTCGAGCCTAGAATTAGGTCAAAATTTTCTTTCATTAAGGGGATTGCGGCTTGAATAGCAATTGGATTGAATTGCGCCCCATCGCCATGTATTTCAACCGCAAAGTCAGCCCCTAGCTGGAAGCATTTTTCTAGGCCAAATTTCAAGTTGCCACCGTAACCCAAGTTCTGGGAATTTTGAAAAAATTTAACTCCGATACGTTTGGCGACTTGAGATGTCTGGTCGGTCGAAAAATCATCGACAACAATGACTTCGTCGACCAGGGCTAAGGGGATTTTTTTGTAGGCCTTCTCAAGAAGTGATTCTGAGTTATATGTTAAAATAAAAGCTATTATCTTTGGACTATCCTTCGGTAAGAAATTTGAGCTCTTGTTGTTCATTTATACATCTACTTTTTTTCCGAGGATTCGCCATC
>CAZDHC010000062.1:0-19506 GCA_964505225.1 uncultured Bdellovibrio sp.
GCCAAGATGAGGCCTCGTTATTGAGGGGGCGCAAAACGAATCCGGCACTTAGGCAAGCGACAAAGAAAATTCCCGAGATCAATAGAATGAAATAAGATTCAATTTTATTTAACAAGCCCTTCCCCACAATTAAATAAATCAAACGACATCTTTATTTAAACGCTCTAGCTTCTTTTCCGCTCCCCGGCGAAGTCACCTTGTACCTTTTAGTTTCCTTTTGGCACGTTTTCATAAAAGCTGTATAGCCGGGAAATGTCTTTTTAAAATTAGTGTTTCTTCTTCGATCATGTTCAGTGACGAAAAAACAGAAGTCTGCTCGATTCATTGACAGTTGTTTTTCGTCTACCGGCAAAATCGCCCACTCATAGACTCTTTTCAACTTTGCAATCTCAAAGTCATAAAGTCCATCAAGAGCATTAGGGTTTTTCTTGTGTAACCTTTCAGCCCACTTAATGGTGGATAACAGCTCCTTCTTTAAATCGTCAGTTAAAATCTGTAGACTAAAAAAGTCCGGTGAACGTAAAAAAGGCGTATCCAAAGAAATTCGCTGCTTGGTTTTAGAATACTTTTTTCGCAAATCAATGATCCACTTTAAATATTCTTTTAAACCTCCCACCGCCAAGTTAGTGAAAGTTAAAATAAAAGAAATCTCACTATCTGGAATACTCAAATATTTATCTACATTTTTGGTGAATTGCTCATAGTTAAGACCATTTCGTATATACTCGGCCTGCGAGCCAATCGAATCTATGCTCGCATAAAGGAAAAACGATTTAATATTTTTTTTGGAAACGAGCTCTTTAACGTTGTCGAAAAACATGTCAAATTGTTTTTGCGGAGGACACATGTTGCTTGTAATACTTAGCTCTAGGTTAGGATTCGGGTTCATCTTAGCGTATTCCAAAACTTTAAATGTATTTGGATCAATTAAGGGCTCCCCTCCCGTCATTCGAAACACTCGCAATTCCGAGTAAACTTTAGGCCACCATTTCCAAAAAGCTTCGACGTAGGGATTCTTTTGATCTGGAGTGTACGGCACCAAATCTTCTTTGACGAAAAAATCTGGTCTGTTATGGCCAAAGATACTTGGAAAAAATCCTTCTTGTTTGATTTCTTTCATCCAAGAACTTGAAAGTTGAGGCGAACAATAAGAACACTTAAACTGACAGGCCTGATTGAAATTGACTTCAATGTACCTAGGAACGACATCAAAATCCCAAGGCATCTTTTTTATAACATCTATCTCTGAAATCGCCCAAGGTTCCGCACTTCGATAGTGACGATCTGATAGATGATCACCTTTTAAATCTTCTATTTTCCAACAGTAAGAGCACTCGGCAGGTCGCTTTCCTTCCAGCATCAAATGTCTTTGTTTCTTTTTATGTTCTGTGTTGTGCAACGCTGACGGATTTGCCTTCAGCTCCTTCAGGGGAATCTTATGTGAAGTCGGATGATAACAAGAATGAGTACGCCCCGTTGGTAGGTGAATACTCACTTGAAGCCATTTGGCCAAACAAAAGCTAGGCGAAACTTTATCAAGGACTTTCTTCGCTTTCTGAGCGTTTGCTGTAATTTTATTTCCTGTTTTTCCCATATTTTCCTTATCTATTATTCACACTTAAATCTTCACAAAGGCTATAAAATCCAGCTAACTCAGGGAAGGTCACACTGAACTCGGCCTTACGTCGTCGATCATATTCTGAAATAAAGTGATGAAAAGCTTTTCTCAGATCTGTCTGCTTTCTAGATTCAATAGGTTGATTGATATATTCGACTAATCGAATGACTTTATCGATCTCAAACTTGAAAAAAGCTTTATGCCCGCCTTTGACTTCAATTTTATTTTCTTCCATAAAACCCAGATCTCTAGCCAAAGTTTCTTTCATTGCACTGTCACAAATCTGAACAGATAGAAACTCTGGGTGAACCAAGTGCGAAACATCCAAAAATACGAAATTATTATTTTGAGCTGCGACTTCCTTTAATTCTAATACCAAATCCAAAAGTCGTCGAAAGTTAGGAATGGATAGCGCATTAAATGTACACATGATTCCAATTTTTACCTGACTGAGTTCAGATAATATTTTGGTCACATTTCTTAGAAACAACTTCTGATCTAGGCCATATCGAATGTACTCGGCCTGCTCGCCCCAAGTGTCCATAGATGTATAGAAGGCGAAATCAGAAACACCTTTAACACGAATCACTTTTTGAATATCAGAAATATATCTATCAACGATCTCACCGGGCACACCTAAATTTGAATTGATTGCAAAACTCAATTTCGGCTGAGGTTCCTTTTCAAGGCTCTGCAACACCTTGCTGGTGCTTGGAGAAAGCAATGGTTCGCCACCTGTGATTCGCAATACCTTCAAATTAGTCTTTAGATCAGGCCACCATTTCCAAAAGGCATCGACATAAGGATTCACTTCTTCCTCGATCGGCAACATTCCTTTGGCCTTCAATTCCTCTAGATCATGATATTTAAGGTGATTCCACTGCGATCCAAATTCAACAATTTCACTCATCCATTTTGAGGAAACATGGGGACTGCAATAGGCACACTTGAAGTTACATTGATTGCTAAACGAGACTTCAACATAAGTTGGATTGACCGGACCAATCCAGCTTTTTACATCTCTGCTGGCAATTTGATCTTTAGCCCAGAAATCATTCGACTTTATAATTCGGTCGCTCTTATTGGCTCCGGGCAAATCCTCGACTGACCAACAAAATTGACACTCTCTCGGACGCTTTCCTTCCAACATCTCCGAACGTTCTCTAGTTTTTTGAGCAGAGTTGTGAAGCGCATCCGGAGACTGAGCGATTTCAGATAAACCAACTTGATGAGATGGGGGGTGGTGACAGGAGTGGGTGTGACCATTTTGTAAATGCAAAGTGACCTGAAACCACTTGGCCGCGCAGAAGGTTGGAGAAATAACATCCAACAGCTTTTTAGTTTTTTCTAATTCAGAAACTTCCGCATCATTCAATTCATTCACCACTATTCCGAAAAGAAGTCGGACATTTTTTTGAAGGTTTTTTTGTAGTTAGTTTTACGACGAGCATCTACTTGTTTTAAAAAGCGAATCAACTCTTGTTTATGTCGCAATCGCTCGATTTCGTTCATGCAATGAACTTGAAAATAGTCCCGGATGCGTCTTAATTTTCCAATTTCCACACTGTCGAAAAGAGTCGGGTCTGAATCCGAAAAATTGGCCTGCATGAACTCAATGCAAGAATCGATATATTGAATGTAATGATTTGGCAACATGGTCATTAACAAGTGCGGCGGCTCTACCAAGTGAGAAATATCTAGCTCTATTCTCCGGCTCTTTTTCGAATACTTTTTCCTTAGCTTTAAGACCAGCTTCAGAAACTTTTCAAAGCCAACAACCGATAGCACATTATAAGTCGTCATAATGGACACATTTGCCTGGGGAACTGTCTTCATGAACAAATCTAAATTTTTAAGCCACTTCTCGACATTTAAGCCGAACCTGACATATTCGGCCTCGGCCCCTGTTGATTCCAATGAGGTATAAAGCTTAAACCCACCGATTTTTTTACCCTGAATAAGGTTTTTAACTTCGCCCGAAAATTTCGCAACCAATTTTTCAGGAACACCCAAATTAGAATTGACCATCAATTCTAACTGCGGCGCTGGCTCATCTATTAGGGACGATAATGTCAGAAAGGTCGTCTGGTGCAAGAGAGGCTCGCCACCAGTAATTCGCAGGGCATTAATCTCATTTTTTATTTGAGGCCACCACTTTTTCCAGGCCTTTACGTAAATATTTTTTTCTTCATCCTGAATGATGTCGGTTGGGTTTTTATAGTTGTTTCGAACATCTTGATAAGGCCCATATTGATCGATTTCGGCCTGCCACTTTGAAGAAGCTTTCGGATTACAGTACAGGCACTTGAAGTTACAAACATTCGAAAAAGAAATTTCTACAACCGTAGGAATGATGTTCTCATTTTCATCAACAGTCTTTAGTTTTTCAAATAGCTCAGGACGAGGTTGCGACTGCTCAAATGACTTAATCAAGCGATCGCTAATATGATCCTTGCTTTCAAGATCTTCGACTGCCCAGCAGTATTGGCATTCCTTGGGACGCTGGCCAGATAGCATTTCTTGGCGGGCAATTTTCTTTTCGGCGGTATTGTGCAATCCAGATGGGTTGCCTTTGATATCATCCTTAGTAATTTTATGAGGATGAGGATGGTAACAGGAATGATTCAGCCCTTGATGTAAGTATAGGGTTACGTGATACCACTTAGCTAGGCATACGGATTGGCTTATGCCGTCGAGCGATTTCTTAAAATTTAAAATTTGATCTTTTTGAGTCGACAAAGCCGGACCTTTCCTATTTAAAAATCTTAACTCAAATGCCCTATTCAGCATAGAATATCTTACTTGATGTACTTGGATTTGACGTTAGTCGCCAAACGAACAATTTCAGAATTCACCTTTGTCTTACCTTTTGAATTTCAATTTTTAATCATCAAGGATTTGACAATCCCCCATTTCAATTAAAGACTTAACTATATAGGGAGATTTGACTGTGAACTCATTTAAAAAACTGCTTGTACTCACTTTTCTACCTCTACTCATGATCGTTTTCGGCTGCACAAAGAATCAGACCGAGGCAGGAGCCGCCGCATCCTCCCCAACGACCTCCACACCCCAATCCAACGATCCAAACATCATCGACAAAGCGGAAGTTGTCAGCACAATCCCTCCACTCAACGGCCTGTCATTCAATAGAACATTTGCTACAATTTCAGATGATCATCTTTTGATGTTTTCGAATGGAACTGCTTATTTGGATTTGGAAGTTTCCAAGCCGGGGAAAAATTCTCTTTTTATTAAGGGCGCCGGAGGAATCATCAAAAATGAGCCAGTAAAAATCACCGTTTCGATTGATGATCAAAAGGTAGAGAACATAGATTTTTCCAATCCTACCGCAGAACTTAAGCAAATTAAAATAAACTCAAAATCAAAAAAAGTTAAAGTCGGCATTTCATTTACCAACGATTATGCAAATTTTGAAAAGAAAGAAGATAGAAATTTTCTATTGTATTCTGTCAAGTTAAATGAAAAAAACTGAATTCTCACAGGAATCTACTTTTTGTAGCTTACCTTGGACAGGGTTCTCTAATGATCCATCAGGACAGGTAAGACCTTGCTGTATTTATCAAGAAAATGTAACTGACGAACAGGGTAAGCCTTTCTATATTCAAGAAACCTCACTGGCGGATATTCTTAATTCAAAATACATGAAGGATCTTCGTAATGAATTTCGCCAAGGTAAAAAACCAGCTGGCTGTAGCAGTTGCTGGAAAGATGAAGAGTTTGGGAAAAAGTCCAAAAGAGAAATTTACTTAAAAGATGTAGACTTTTCAGAAGAGCCGAAATGGCCAAAAGAGCTTCAAGTAATAATATCAAACACATGTAATTTGAAGTGCAGAACCTGCGCACCCACACACTCTACATTATGGTTCCAAGAGGCTCTAGATCGAAATAGAATGTGGATGCCTCCCTCGCCAGGCCCCATCATTTCTGATAGTTCTGTCTTTTGGAATGAGCGAAAACAATGGCTCGAATCCGTCGAGATCATCGAAATTGTTGGCGGCGAACCCTTTTTGATAAAGGGATGGATGGATATTTGGACTGAATTGGTAAAAATGGGTAGATCGAAGTCAATTACTATTCAAATGTCGACAAACGCGACCATATTTAAACCTGATGTAGTTAAGTTTCTAATTGAAAATTTCAAATGGGTGGGCATTGGACTTTCGATAGATGGTGTCGAGTCAAAATTTGAATACCTAAGGCACCCAGGTAAGTGGAAAACAACTAAGGAAAATCTCCAAGGCTATTACGACATTTTAAAATCAAACTATCCAAACTTTGGAACCCAGATCACGCACACGATTTCATGGATGAATTTATTTTATGTTCCTTCGTTTCATGAATACATTTCGAAAAATTGGCCCGACTTAAAAATATGGAACAATGTCGTCTATCACCCAGAACATTTGAGCGCATCAGCCCTACCCGACAGAGCCAAAGAACTAATTGAGGCCGAATTTCTAAAATCATCGCTCCAAAAGAATGCAAATCAGGATGTTCACCGCGACCTGATGGGAATTTTAGAGTTTATAAAATCGAAGCCATTTTCACCTGATGTCTTCAAAAGAGGCGTGACTGAAATTATGGCCGGCGATGAATATCGACACGAAACCTATGAAAAAACATTTCCAGAGTTTTTCAAGGCCATCACTCATTTTTGGCAAAAAACATAGTTTTCTGATCTATGGTTGAAAAATAGAGCTAAAAAATTGACGTTCTATTCGCGGTATTTCTACAGCATATTTTTGCGAAGAAAAGCGCTGAGGTTGAGATGTTTAATTTGTTGGATAGAAAAATTTTCTGTCGCGCCATTTGAGGAATACTTTTTTACCAAATTCAGCGCACCCTGGTTAGACATTAAAAATACCCAGCTGCCCCCATCACCAGGGTTAATGCTAAATAGCACTTCCTTGTCTAACAACTGCACCCCCCCTTGTCTGAGACCCAAAAAGGGCCTTGTTTGAAGTTTGTTCAAAATTAAATTTTTGTCCGGTTTCGGAAAAAGAGTTTCAACTGATTTTGATTCTGGATCAACTAGCGAGATTGTTGTTTTTTGAGCCCCTCCGACCGGGCCCAAGTTACTATACACCAAAATCTTACCTTCGCCAGTGACCTGCACATCATGCAGGTCACCCTCAAATAGATCGGAGGTTTTCATTTTGTAAACAATTTTTGTCATCAGGTGATCAAAAAACAAAATGTGTCCGCCGGACCCATTTACTATATAATTTCCCGGCTTTAGATATTCGAATTTGTTTTGATTCGAATTCGATGGAACTTCATAAAAAGAATTCATATGTCCGTAAAAACACTCCACATTGCTAGGTGGCTGAATCTGAGACCTTCCAAGATGAAAATTTAGCTCTTTGTAAAAGTACTCTTTTCTCTTCCAAACCGAATACTCGCGCTCAGTGGCCCCGCTTTTCAAGTTCAGCACGACAAAGCTAACACTTTTTGTAATTCCACAAATGAAGTCTGGAACTCTTTCGTAGTTCAAAATTAGTACACTTTTGCCATCATTGGATAGATTTATTTGGTGGTGAGGAAGAATGTCTGATCTTTGCCAAGCGACAGTTCCATTTGCCAAAACAAGAGACACTCCTCTTTCGCTACCGGATATATATGAACCATCTTCCAAGAAAATACACATGTCTCCGAAAAAGACTCGGAGTCTCCTGAAATTTTGGTCAGAAATCTCACAGCCTACGACAAAGTGCTCTAAATCTGAAATAGGTTCAGAATGTATAATTGACACCAATTTATCAGTGATTTGGTCTAACCTGAAAAAATTCTTGATAGAAAAATATTTTCCTATTGTTTCTAAATTGGTTGTTTTTTTCTTTTCATATTCTTGATTAGGATCAATTAATATCTGAACTGTCTCTCCATTTTTACTAGCTGTCACTTCTATCAATCCATCCGGTCGAACTACAATTTGGTGAATTTTCTGCAATTGGTAACTTTCAATATCTTGATGCCAAGCAATCTCTTTAAGGCCAGAATCAATAACGAAAATGTGCCTAACATAGGGACTACCCGCCGACGGCTCTATACTAAATATAATGTTTCCAGGCTGGAAACCTGAAGTACTTCTTCCTGAGTCATTAGGAGCAATTATATTTAAACTTCTTATCTTGAATTCAAATTCACAATTCGATGCTTTTTTATTGTTTTCAAGGACAACCGCATAAGGTGCCAGTAAATATTTTTGAAACAGCTCCCTTCTGTGCAGGTAGGCCGACCAACTTTTTTTAGCTTTCAAATTTTTCGCGTCAAACAATGTGATTTTCTGATAGCTGGCTTTACAAATATTTTCTTGATGAGTTTCTGAATCTAAGACATAAAAAACTTTCTTGTCTAGAGAGTATATTTTATTAGAATCAATTTTTTGTTCAAAGGCATCACTGTGCGCCAAAGGTAGCATCACTAAGAATGTTAACAATATGTCTCGTTTTAATTCAGAAATATTCAATCAAATCTCCCTGATCTCACGGCTGTGATTTCACAAAAAGTTTATATTTTCCTATAAGATTGAGTCAAACTGACTTATATATTTTAGATGTTAATTTTCGCTGCAGAAGTGTTTCTAAAATTGACAGCATATTGAATTACAGTATTTGCCATTTCAAATCCATACATAGTGCGATGGAAAGCGCTCTCCACTGGTTCTCCGGACTTAAATTAAAACTTGAAATCTTTTTCAGAATATTCTGAGCATCTTGCTCCGGCAAAATCGAAGCTGGATTAAACTTCTTATGAAACGAAACGACATCTGCTGAATCAGGCGAAATTCCTAGATTTTTTTTGAGAAGCTTTTCCACCGCAAAAGACATTGCTTCATTTTTATCAGAAAGGTATTTACATACTAAATATATTACGCCCTCGCGAACGACGCTGTCCCTGGGGACAGTAGGCAATCTTGAACCTGATTTTCCGTTTGGGCACTCTACCGAAAGATCTTTAAAATCATTGGGACCTGGTCCAACTCGTACCTGCTCATAAACATCACATGGGCCTCCCAACGCAGATCCTTGTCTTAATAAATTTTGCTCCAGAAACTCTTTGCCTGATTTGCCATAAATTGAAATTAATTTATTGTAAATATAAACACGATCTCCAAGCCTAGGCCTACTTACAACTTCAGAACTATCACTCTTTTGAATTGAGAGTGCTTCAGTACCCAACGCAGTACCTGAATATAAAACCATACCAATCATCGATAAAAAAGAAATGGCAACAAGCTTAAGCTTCTTCAACGTATCCCTCAATGTTTCTGCCATTTTCGACTAGATTGATTACTTCACCGCGCTTAACCTCAACCAATGATTGCGCTCGCTCTACAATTTTCGGAACTCTAAGTAAGCTCGACATAGTAGAGGAAATATTTTGAAAATTAATCACTCGATTTGAAAGTCCATCTACGGGCGCTGCGTATCCTCTCGTTCCATATTTTTCTCCCTTTTCTTCTCCGACATAAATATTTCCTATAGTCATTGGCCCATTGACAATGCCGGACAAAACCGAGGTTACGCCAGCCCGATAACTATGCGCAGTACCAGAAGGGTCTAATTGTGGCTCTCGCTCAAACTCACTGGCAATTTGAATAACCGTATCGTCAAATAGAGTTCCTCCGCCAAGCGGAACACTTTTTAAATTGTCAATGAGCTCCAAAAGACAAGCCGAAAACCCCAAATAAAACTGATTGCAAGCATGAAAGTTCGCCAACACTCCAACAGAATGGGTATCCATCGAAATATGAGTGTTACCGCCTCTGCCAAACCTATCGCTATTCTTTAATCGAAACGAAGTCTGGCGTTGTGTTTCATCATAGAGTCGTTCGATATTTTCTATAGCAATTGATTTAAATGAAACTTGCCTATCGAAAAAATTCCACGTTTCATCTTTTGGTGCTAATAGAATTGAACTACTAAGGCCCTCCATTAGACAAAACTCAGCAACAGCAAATTGTTTCGCTAGCGCTTGGCGATGAACATTTTTAAAAATATTTCGAATGTCCTCATCTATCAAATGCTGATCAACATGAAAATGTCCGAAACTTTCAAATACAGTTTTATCTCCAGGAACCGTAATTGGAAAAGACGGTAGCTGCCAAGAAACATCCGTAATTCCTCCAATTGAACGATTTACCATCGAACGCATAAGTAAATCTTCGTATTTTTTAGTCAAATTTCCAAAAACCTCGGTTAGTGAAGACAATTTGCGAGATATCAATTCTTGCGCTCGTTTTTTTTCATTAAACAAAATTTCCGCTCCAGGCCGGTTGCTCGCAGCGTAACTATCGATAACTTCCTGAGCCGAAATAGCTGCATTCATAATTATCTCTTTGTCCCCCACCTCATCACCGGCTCGATAAAAACCACTAAGAAGGTAATCAATATAGTTGGGATGATCGAACGGAACATCCACCACTCCTAACCCTTTAGCAGACTTAAATGCTCGAGTAGCAGGACTCCTTCCAATTGAAATAGCCGGGATTTGAGTGCGCGCATAGTCGGCAACTAATCCTGTAATGCTCAAGTCACCCTCCATCGGGCATACCTGTCTCGCCGAATTAATGGGATGTCCATCAACTCTCATATTACATCCACGAATCATCAGAAGGTGACTTTGAAGATCCGCCATAGGACGAAATCCCCCTCCTTTTTGGGCAACTAAATTCTGCCACAATATCGGAAAGTTAAATCCATTCATCTTTCTAGTTTTATATTCCATGTTTAAATCGAATGGGTTTGAACTATTCTGAGGACTCAACACGGTACCAATCCAAGGGTGTGAAATAAAGCCATCAGAATCTGAAGGTTTAAGAAGGTGATCGAAAAACCAACGCGACGGGGCTCCACCTAAATTTACCTGTAATAAATTTCGTGCGGGCCCTTCTTCAATTGTGTTTTTCAAATACTTAGACTGAGCTTCTCCGATAAACTTTTTCAAAATTGAATTTGTTACTTCTGAAATTAGTCGGGCGCCCATCACACCTGAAACACCAATCACTCCAGTCGTAGACAATACTTTTAATAGATCCCTTCGACTGAATTTTTTCACTTTTGCTCCTGAAGCCCAGAAGACCTATAGTAGTCTGATTCAATAATTTCCTTAATGAGTCCTTGCAAACTTTGGTGTTTTTTCAAGTCCCGTCCCCAATTTATGACATCAGCCAATACTTTTCTTGAAAATTCATCTTTCAATGGCTGAGCCTCGAAGTTCCTAAATGGAACCTGAATCCCGGTGAAAAATTCAAAATATCTCTTGGCTGCACAAATATATAAGTCGTCTACTCCCACTAATTCCCGACCAAGTTGCTTTAAATTTTCAACTGGTTTCTCAATCAACTTTCCATCATAGGCTCGAAATCGCAACTCCCCCCTTGGAGGCCGGCTAAAATATAAATCATCTGACTGCTTTGGACTCATTTCTTTGTCAGGTGCCGAGACATCCTTAACCGAGACCAACTTAGATGAGTATTCGCTACCATCCAAAAATGGATTTGTTACTATCGCATTTCTTACTACGCCCGCCATCGGATCCATCGTCGCATGACATACCATGCACTTTTTCAGTCTGCGAAAAGATGTTGGAGAATCCTTTTGAACGAATTTTTTAACATCGTTCTCCTCTAATACCGGCATTTGACGACACAAAAGATCATTGAATACAGCTCTAGACCAGTTTCGATGCATTGTAATGTTGCCGTCCGGAACTCCCTCCGATTTAACTGTGGAATTGAGCATTAGATAGGAAGAACTCGACAATAATCCACCAGGCCCTAGCCCTTGACCAGGAACTGCACTGTGCAGAGGCGATCCGATAGATTCTTGATATTCCACTCGGAACTTACGTTGATTGACTTTAAACCCTATCAACTGCCCAAATTCTACAAACTCTGGCTTCCAAATACCTTTTCGATGCTTCCCCACTGTCCAATTACTTTTGTCGGAAATTCTCTTATAGGCGCCGAACTGATCGGTATCTAAAAAGTGGGTCGAGGGCCCACCCATTCGAACAGCAGAATAGATTTCATTGGAACTCAAAATACTTTCGTATTTTCGCCCCAAACCGAACATTGCTATAGTCAAAAAGTAGGCCATTTCACTGGAGTCATAGATTTGAGAAGTTCCAACGTCCAACTCAAACTTGACCAAATCATATGCTGAAAACCAACCAGCATGAAATGTTTGAAAAGTGCGCAGTATTGCCAAATTTTCTTCATTAATTTCCTGAAGCCGAAGATTCGAATTCAAATTGGCCTGACTTAGCAAGCGAGAACATACCTCAGAGGCTTGCAGCTTCCCATTTTTTAGTGATATCAAACGAGAATCATCTTCAGATAGATGCATTCGCACCATCTGCCCATAGCACTTCCTAAAAATTTCTGCCTCTGTTAAACTTTGACTACCAAAGCAAATTTGTGTAAAAAAAGAACAAAGAAAAAAAACTTTCCCAAAGACTAAAATGCGCATCTCCCATTCTCACTTTTTTTTTAAATTATTCAACCTAATATTGCTTTTTGGAGAGCGACCAATTTATGCGTCTGAAGCAGATAGATTTTCAAATTTGAACGCTGCCGAACGTGATCAAAAGAAGCTTTTTTTAGAAGAAACCAATCTAGATGCGTTTTCAAAAAAATACCAAAATATTTTTATCAATAGCCCCGCCCCCGACGCCAAAACTTTCTATCTTTATTTGGGCAATATTAAAGTTCGAAAATCCGATCACCATCAGCTGAACGCAAACACTTTCCAGAATGTAGTGGCCAAAACAAACCACCAATTAGTATATGATGTATTCTATACAATTGATGAATTCTCACATAGAAGGACTATAAATCCAAAAAATTCACAGAATGCTCCGGCAGAAAGGGTTGCGACATTAGGCTGTTCATACACATTTGGGGAAGGATTGAATGATGAGCAGACCATAGCTTCAAGGCTCAATTCATTGTCATCGAAACTTTGGGTTACCAATTGGGGAATCCCAGGCGCTGGCACCAGTACTGTTTTAAGACAATTGGAAGAAAATCGATCGCACGATGAAAAAGCTAAAGAAATTAAAAAGTTTATTTATATTTTTATTGAAAGCCACATTACTAGGACTCTGGGGATACTGCCAACCCTTACTTGGAACCAAGACGACACTTTTTACGAAGAAGCTGAAAATGGAGCATTTGAAAAACATGGCTCGTTTAGAACCGGCCGACCTATAAAGACGGCTTTGCTTCTTGGAATAGATTTCCTATTCGGAAAAAATATTTTAAAAGATAGAGTCTTTCCCAAAATTTCTGATTCAGATATCTCGAAAATATGTAAAATGGTTAAACATCTTAATTTTAAATCAAAAAATATTGCGCCAGAATCCGAATTCATTTTCTATTACCACCCGCAAAGCAGCACTGAATACCAAAATAGCCTTGAGAACTGTTTAAAAGATTCTGAAATTAAATTTATTAAAAGCTCGCTCGAATTACCAGATCAAAAATACAGAATTCCATTTGATTATCATCCTAACGATCTTTCCGCTAAGAAAGTTGCCGAAGAGTTATATTCGAAGATCTTTATAAAATAGAAAAATTCATTACTTAATTTTTGATTTAACTTTCGACTTTTTCAAATAAGACTCCAAAACTCCCTCAGGCAAATTGGCACCATCAAAATACTTACAGTCTATACACAAATCCCACTCATTAAAATCATTTCTCGCCAAACGACTCCGAAATTTTCTGGAAGAGGCCGAAAGCCATAGATCGAAAAAAGTGTTTTCTAAAATATTTCCAATTGGCATTGCATTATGAGTGTCCTGAAGACAGAAACTTAGCGTCCCATCATGCCTAATGACTGGAGAAATCCACGGCGACGCGCACTTCTTTTTAGTATCGACAAATACAGGTACATTTTTAGATAAATCAACAGCCTCATCTTGAGGCCTCAGGCCAAGCCCTTCCGCTACCGATTGGTGCATTTGATCATATTCACTCTGCGTTGAATTGAAAATCACCTCATTTGCATAGGTTCTCTTAAAGATTATTGATGTGTCTGCCTGAACCGGCAAAGCGTAATCAACTGAAAATATCAACCCCAGCTCTTTGAGTTTGGATTCCCAAAATACCTTAAACTCTTCTGCTTCATGCACAACCATCTCATTCACCAGAAAAAGTAGATAGACATTCAATTTCCAAGTTAGGTTTAATCTAGCCTTTTCAGCCAAAAGGTAAATGGTGTTTTCAATTGTCTTATCAAACAAATCCACTTTTTTTGTTTTAATAAAACTCTCTCTTGATGCTGAGTTAATCGACAGAGTCAATTGAAGCTGACCATAACCCAAACCAATATATTTGGTGATTAAATCGACCTTTGGCTTATCAAGGAAGGTTACGTTTGTATTGATGGAGATATACTTAAAGAAACGGTTATTAACACCATTCATCTCAAAAAGATATTCCATGATACTAGAAAAATGCGGATTGAGAGTGGGCTCACCGCTTACGGACAACACAATACACTCAAACTTTGTCCCGTGTGCCAAAAAGTCTGAACAGATCTTTTTGATATCATCAACGCTCATAAATTTTTTCTTTTTTGAACTATGAACGTCCTCTTGGGTGAAGGTACAATAGAAACAATAAAGATTACATGCATTGCTAATGTCAATTGTGAGCAATTTATTTGGCAGACTGTTAAATTTCTGAATTCTTACTTGTCGATCTTTTTTTTCTGCGAAATCTGCGGCCATGATTTCCAGATATCTATCCCAATACTTTTTTTCAACCTGCCCAGCCTCATAATAAGTGCAGTGATTGCAAACGCCAATGTTATTGGCTTTATTCATTGAATGCAAAATTCGATAATCATTAGCTGCTTTCCCTAGCCATATAGATAAAAAGTCGCTTTTTCCTAGGTTGCCAATATCCATATGGCCATCGATATCAGACAAACATACACTTATTCTTCCATCCGATCTTACGATTGGCGTCTGCCAAAGGGCATGACAGGGTTTTCGAATTTTCTCACCTTCATCTTTCACTTCGCCCAAAAACTGATCAGGGGAAATAGTGTCTTCATAAAAATTTACTATTTCTTTTTCTTTCAAATTCAATTTTCTTACAGCCTTTTGAAATCTTTTGTCACATTCAACTTGGCGACTAGAATCGAACTCTCGTTTAATATTAATGACATTGTCGTCATCGCAAAACTCATCTGCGACCACACGATACTTAAGCCCATTTTTCAAAAATACCTTAGACCATTTATCAACAAAGACACCAACTTCATCCTCAGTTTCTTTAAGTACCAGCATCTGCAAATCTAACTTCAGCCGGCCCTTAAAACCAAATTTTGCTTTTTTTTCTATTATTTCCCTCATCCGAGAATCAATTATTTCATGAAAATCTCCACCTTTTACTTCAACACCAGTTTCCCTGGTCGCTGAGTTTAGTGAACATGTCAAAAAAAGTTGTCCATGGGGACGCTCTTTCATTTTTTCTAAAATAAAGTCCAAAATTTTTGGAGCTATTGGCGTCACATTTGTATTGATACTTAGACAATCAAAAAGTCGGAATTTTTCATTGTTATCAAAAAAATATGAAATAATTTTATCAATTTCCGGATGAAGAAAAGGCTCTCCTGAAACACTTAGGTTAATACAACTAAACTTAATTTTATTGGTAAGAGCCTGATTGACAACAGACTTGAGTGAATCAAAAGACATTGCCTCTTTCTTTTGATCCTTCATTTTTCCATTATGCCAGACACACATAACGCATTTCAAATTGCAACGACCTGTCAGATCGAAAGTAATCATCTTCCCTGGAATTTCAGAGTACAACTGAATTAGCTCATCTCGCTTAGACAAAAAAACCTCCCAGAGGAACAATAGCACTTTTGACCATGGTAGTTTACATTCTATTTTTACTCAAAAACTTGGACAGGTCTTTTTGGAAAATTTTTTGAAAATACCGGGGTTTCTTTGTACCATCGTCGATCTGGGAATTTTGCAAGACCCATTTTATTTCTCCCCCCGCACCCACCAAAAATCCTTCACCACCCACACTCATCGATCTACTATTTGTTAAAATTGACCCATCTCCCAAAAGCTGTACTCCGCCAAGTGCCGAACTATATTCCAAAGCCCACTCAACTCTTTTTCCCGCGGAATTAACAAAAAAATACTTCTGACCTTCTTTAGGGTACAAACATTGAACTTCATTAGTGATGGGATCAAGTGTATTTATAGAGCTTATAGTTTCCGCGCCTTTACACAAACCCTCGTTTGCATAAAATAGAACTTTGCCATCTTTGGTGACCGTCGCATCGTGAATATTTGAACTTCTCTTATCTTTAGAAATTTCCCAGTGCCAAACAATTTTCGTTAAATTTCGATCAAATACAAAAATGGATCCATTTCTTAGTCCCGAGACAATTATATTTCCTTTTCGAAAAATAGGATTTCGATCTCCTAAACTATTCTCGGGTATTTCGTTAATTGAATTCCAATGCGTGAATTCAAGTAAATTAATTGGCTTCCCTTTTAAATCAAAATCCTCAACCATTGCCGGCGCCAAAGCCCTCGGGTAAGACTGAAAGACTTTTTGCATAATTGTCTTTAACGAGAGTTTAGCCAGAATCTTGCCCGTCTTCAGATTCAATCGTAGTAGAACATCGTACCGAGCCCAACCAAATTTTTCATAAACATATTCATGGGACAGGGCTAATACTTCTTTTTCATCCTCTGTAAGATTCAACTGATGATGGACCAACAGGTTTTTAGTCCAAACTTTACTACCAATCGAAGAGAATCGAGTGAGCTCCCGGCCATAGCTAGCCATCACAAATGAGCCGTCCTCACTAAACTGACAATAAGCTCCGCCAAAATCTTTTATCAGAGTGCGTTTCGAATCGTAGATCTTGCACTCGATCTGATAGTATTCGACAGCTTCGGCCTTAAATGAAACCGCAAATGAAATTCCACAAACGAACGACAATATCGTACTAGTTAGACTCCACTTAAAGAAAATCTTCAAAAATTTGATAAATCTCATCACTGCAGTTAGTACCTTTTCCATTTATATTTCTTTGCCAATTTATCTATTATTGCTGTTGCAAGAATTTCTTTTCCTAACATGTTATTATGAATTTGATCTGTGTATATTTCATCCGGAGTATTCTGAAAGACAGAGAGCAGATTCACAGCATCAAAATTTTGACCGTACTTACCTTGGACTTGTGAAATCATATTTTGATATTCGTCACCATATTCAGTTGAGCCAACTATTTTCTTTTCTCGATCAGTCAAATTTTTAAAAAGTGCAGGAACTGGTTGCCAAAAAACTGTAATTCCAATTTTTTGCACTTCAGCCATCGCCCCCATAAAAGCCAGACTTCTCCGGTATGATTCAATAAAATTCACATCGGGATATTTCTGGGAAGCAAAAGCCTTGTGCCTATACCTATCAGAAATTCTTTCGAAAAAAATTGCTGTTTGAACAAACAAAAATGACTTCTTCAAAACTGATGATTCTCGGACAAGCCTATAATATCTTTGCGCTAAGAACATATAGATACCCTTAAATCCAACAGGTATAAAATCTCTGTTTAAAAGATCTTGCCATAAAATAGGTGGTCGAAAAAAAGTCTGCTGAGTGCTCAGTTTCTGAAATTCATTATAGCCCTCTACTGAAATTATAGCGTCGGCGTGCTGCGCGTAAAGTACGATTTCCATTATCTGCATGGGCTGTGCGCCTGCGGCGATCGACGCATTCAAGACTTGAATTGGCCTTCCGTCGACCGATTTAAACTTTTCACTAACCAAATTTTGCAAAACTGACACGCCACCCGCAGCTCCAATATGTGCCGCTAAAGATTCCGCAACGCTACCGCCCAACACCAAAACAGAAAATACATCTTTCTGCTTTTCAATGGGGATTTCTGGTCCAGGCATGCCAAACTGATTTATTGGTACTGTCGCACATGCAGATGGGGATCCATAATTAAATCCAAGATACGGGTGAACTGCAACCTGATCTGACCACTGGCACCCCTCAATACCGTAGGTTTTAGGAAAATAGACTGACGCAATCTGGCCGGGCCATTGCCAGTCTCGGTTCTTAATTCCCCAAATGATTCCCGCAGAAAGTTCCACTATTCCATATACGATGAATATTGAAATTAAATAGAACAATAACTTTCGGGTTTTAGCATTCATCGAACTTAAGCCTTTTGTTCTAACAATCGTTCAACTTCAGACATTACCGGAATTACAAAAATTCTTCTTGGACCATCCATAAATGGATCCAGTAACGCAACAATGCTTTTCAATTCTTTCTTCGACAAATTGGCCAACGATAAAGGTTCGCGACCAATCACACTCTGCAAAATTGGACTAATTTCATACTTGTCACAAAAATCTAAGAAATTTCCAATTTCCATCCAGTTGTCTTTTTGAATACAAAAGGAACCAAACAAGACAAACCACTCGCCCTTTTCAGCTCGTTTTTTGCGATAGTCCACATAAGACATTATCGTCGCCATGGTTTTTTTCAAATCTCCATTTTTTCGAATTTTTGCATAGGTTTCAGGAACCAATGAGTCGATGGACATATGAATGTGGCGTAGCTTAATACTGTCTAAATGCTTTTCAAGCATCGCATTGAATTTATAAGAGCAATTCGTAATAAAACCCCACTTACAGGTTTTATTGACCTTGGATACTTCCTCGATAAATCGAAATGTGTCTTTTTGAATGAACGGCTCACCGCCAAGCATGTCCACTTCGACCAAATAAGGAAAAATCTTTTCTGGTCCATAGGTCCATAGATCACTTTTGTCATAAAGCCCATTGGGCTGCCGCCAAACATCACACATAATGCACTCAAGATTGCACTTGCCGTTTAATCTCAAATCTAAACGCCTAGGCGCCTTGTCCTGAATGACCTTCCGCTCTGCCAATGGAATCAAGTGTGTATACATTTTATGGCACTCGAAGGACTTCATGGCCTTTTCGCAAATTTTAATATCTCCAGAAATAAACTCCTGTCGCCACTCTTGCATTTTGGGACCATTCCAAATGTCCTCAATTTTTTCTGTTAGAACGTCGCCAATTTTATATTCTTCAGAAAAACAACAAGCCGAAAGATTACCCAAAGGGTTGAGCTGAAGTTGAATAAATGGAATTGGACAAAAATTTGAATCACTATTTTTTTTCGACATTTTTTCCTCTTGATCATTTTATCTAAATTTTTAGTTCTGACTAGGAAATAAACAGCAAAAATATGTTGAATCTTCTCTGGACAAGAGAATAGCCTTCCATTGTACTTAGGGGCCAAATACAGGATGAATTCCAAATTCTATACAAATCATTTCTTTGAATCCATACACTCTTCATCCACCTTGGCTGCAAAATTGATCGTCCCCATTATCTACAATTCATTACGACCAAAGTCAGTCGTGGATATCGGCTGCGGATCGGGAGCCTGGCTTGCCGCCTGGAAAACTCAACCCTTTGCCCCAAAAGTTCTAGGGGTGGATAGCCAACTTAATCAGACACTAGCCTCAATTTTGAAATCAGGTGAATTTCTAGAAAATAATCTAGAAGATAGTCTTAATATCGATGAAACATTTGATTTGACCATATGTTTGGAAGTCGCTGAACACATTAGACCTGAATTTTCTGAGTCGTTAGTGAATAGCCTCACAAAATTGTCCAAATTCATTCTTTTTTCAGCGGCCCCACCTGGTGATGGCGGGATGAACCACGTTAACGAAAAACCATTTGGATTTTGGAAAGAACTTTTCGAATCTCATGGATACAGGTGTTTTGACTACATTTTTAGTTATTGAATTGTTATTATTGTTAGATTT
>CAZDHC010000063.1:0-19346 GCA_964505225.1 uncultured Bdellovibrio sp.
GGTAGAGGTCAATACCGAGTGCTGGGAAGAGTTCTTCACTAAAGAGGAAGATTACGGCTTTTTAGAGAAGTTCGAGCCCTCAAGCTTGATGCTGGACCCCAAAGATGAGCGAAGTATGATTGATCTGCACGAGAGGATTCAATCTGGCGAGGGGCCCTATTTTATCGGAGCCGCAGATATTGCTTCTAAAAAACTAACAGATTCGTTGATAATATACCAATCGAAGAAAAACTAAGAAGGAAGTGCCTAAGATGACGACTGAAAATTCATTACCGCCCGTTGCAAAATCATTTACGACATTTTGTAAAAAATGTGATGCGGACAGATACCACACTGTTTTAGCTCACACGACGGCGACATCTGCAAAAGTTCAATGTGAAGTTTGCAAAGCTAAGAGCACTTTTAAATTGCCTAAAGCTGGAGCTAAAAAAGACGGAACTGCTCCTAAGCGTGCCCTTGCTGGCGCAGCTCTTAAACGTAAAGAAGCAGCAGCTTCTGCGAAGAAAAATGCTCACTCCAACGAATATTCGGCTCTAGTTGCCGCAATTTCTAGCGATGCGCAAAAATACAATATGAAAAACAAATTTGCTGTGAATACAAAAATTCAGCATCCAAAATTTGGTGTTGGCGTGATCCGAGCTGTTCAGCAACAAAAAATTGAAGTTGTTTTTGAAGACGAAGTTCGTCAGTTGGTTCATAACCGCGGATAAAAAGATCAATGTGGAGCTCCGGCTTAAACCCCGAACAATGTAAAGCAGTGGACCATAATTATGGTCCACTTTTAATTTTAGCGGGTGCTGGCTCGGGTAAAACCACAGTTCTAGTCGCGCGAACCGGGCGTTTGATTTCTGAAAAAGTGGCCTTGCCTCAGGAAATTTGCGT
Organism: uncultured Bdellovibrio sp.; assembly: GCA_964505225.1. GTDB lineage: Bacteria > Bdellovibrionota > Bdellovibrionia > Bdellovibrionales > Bdellovibrionaceae > 21-14-0-10-47-8. The sequence goes on from CAZDHC010000063.1 coordinate 883, forward strand.
TCTCACTTTCACCAACAAATCAGCCCGTGAATTGAAGCACCGAGTGCAAGCGAAGCTTGGAACTCAGGCCAAAGGAATTTGGGCGGGAACTTTTCACTCGTTTGGATTAAAACTTTTACGGCAGTATCACAAAGAAGCTGAGCTGCCAGCGCAATTCGGGGTTATTGATCAGTCTGATTCGCAGGCGATTTTACGTGAACTTTTACGCGACATCAAAGTCACGGGGAAAGATAAATTTGATTTAGAAACTGTTCTTGAGTTGATCAACAAACGTCGCACTACGGGTCGCGAGAAAATTGAAGGCTTTGACGAATATCACGAAGTTGCCGAAATCCTATTGCCGAAATTTTTAAAAAAGATGGAGCTTTTAGGAGTCGTCGACTTTGAAGGTTTGTTGTTAAAGCCCCTAGATCTTTTTAAACATCATCCCGAAATTTTAGAAAAAGTTCAGACTCAGTACACGCAAATCATGGTGGATGAGTTTCAAGACACCAATGATGTACAAATGCGCTTGATTGAAAAGTTAGTGGCTAAGCATCGAAATATTTGTGTGGTGGGGGATGATGATCAGTCGATCTATGGTTGGCGGGGTGCCCAGGTAGCCAATATTTTGGATTTTCCCAAAAATTACAAACCCTGTGAAGTGATCCGACTTGAAAGAAACTATCGTTCAAGCCCGGTGATTTTAAAAGTGGCCAATGAGCTGATTCAAAAAAATAAAAAACGCCATGGTAAAGTCTTAAAAGCCGAAGGTCAGTTTCGCCAGCAAGAATTGCCAGAAGCTTTCGTCTGCGAAAACGAAGACGAAGAAGCGCAATTTATCGTTCGCGAAATACGCCAATTTATGACCGATGGTCGTCAATACGAGGACATCGCGATTTTGTATCGCTCCAATTCTCAAGGTGGATTGATCGAAGGTTATTTTAGGCAAAATCAAATTCCTTACACCGTATCGGGTGGAACCGCTTTTTTTGATCGTAAAGAGATCAAAGATATTTTGGCTTATTTGCGATTTGCATTAAATCCAAATGATGTCAGTCTTCGCCGAATCATCAATACGCCAGCGCGGGGCATTGGTGACACGACAGTTGAGCGGTTAGGGAATTTTGCAACGAACACAAAAACAAGCTTCTTAAAGGCTTGCTATGATTGGCCAAAAACTGGGATTCCCGACAAAGCCGGCGAGTCACTGACTCATCTTTTTGATTTGCTTCGGCATTTGCCTAGCCAGATTATGGACCCGCAATCTGCGGACGGTCCGGGTAAAAATCTTCTAAAGTTTTTAAATCAAATTCAGTATCGTGAATATCTTTTTCATACGAGTAAGGATGGAATTGCCGGAGACAAGAAATGGACCCTGGTGGAAATTTTCAGCCGAGTTTTAGATAGTTTTGCTAAAAAGGGCGGAGTGAATGAAAAAACACTTCGAGATTTTGTAGATGCGATGGAACTTCGCGATGATGTGAATGATGACGAAGACCGCAAAAAGGTCAGTCTTATGACTTTGCATGCTTGCAAAGGTCTTGAGTTCCCTTGTGTGTTTATTGTTGGAGTCGAGGAAGATTTGATTCCACACAAAACCTTGGGTGCTGATGTCGATGAAGAACGCAGGTTGTTTTACGTGGGATTAACGAGGGCAAAGGATCGCTTGATGTTGACTCGTTGTCGAATGAGAACCCGTCATGGCACGCAAAGGCCAGTGACTCCATCACGCTTTTTACTCGAGATCCCCAACGACTCGATTCGCAGTTATAAAGGGGAATTTAGACCCGTAACCGCCGATCAGCGTGAAGGACTGTTGGCCGGATTTTTACAAGGCTTGGATAGCAAGATTTCTCAAACTCCCAAGATTAAGTAGCTTCCTATTTTTTAAGCTGTTTGAATTTCATATCGAAATAGTCAGCCATCAATTCAACTTCTTGTTGCCAGTCCTTTTTTTCAACAGCTTCAATTTTTTGAAGCCACTTTTTCGTGTCGAAAACCGACCTCGAGTGAATCAACCCAAGGGAGTAGGCCTCGAAAACAATAATGTCTTCGTTTTCTTTTTTTGAATAGTCATTTAAGGCAACACCGATGTTTCCCGCAAAACGTGGCCGAACTAAAAATACTTTATTGTTATATGTGACAACTTTAAAGAACTTGGAGGGTTCTACTCCTTGATTTACAAAGATCGTAGTGAACAATCGTCTGGCTGGATCGGGGCTATTAATTTGAATTGGATATATCGAAGGTGTTGTTTCTTCCTTCATTTCAAGATGATAGGTTTTTTCGCCATTTCCGATCAGAATTTCGTATCTTTGTAGTCCTCCAGATCCTCCACCAATTTTGATGGTTGATGTTAAATCCAAGATTTCAAAGTCGTTGGGGTTGAAAAGCTGATTTTCAACAAGGGAGGCCCTAATTTTCTGCCTTTCAGTATTTGAAACTTCGCTCATTTGCGATTCTCGAATAATCCGATTGTTTTTAACCTTCTTGTCGCTGGGGGTAGTCCCTTTTTTTTCTGATTCGTCCATCATTCTTTGAATGATGGTGGGTGGTTTGACAGTGTCTTGTTTCAACCCGTCTACGTATGAAGCAATGAGGTCATCCAATTTAATTTCCGAACTATAAAGGCGGGTGCTGACCATAAATCGAAACAAATCTAAAATGACCGGACAAGGGCCCGAGTCATCAATATCATTCATGGTAAATAAGGGAGTTTTGTCCTGTTGTATTAGGATTCCGAAATTTTCAGCATGAGCGTCACCTACGCACCAACCAAATGTTTTGCTGAGGTCGGTTACCGTCGAAAACACTTTTTTGTTTTCTTTGTAGGTTAAATAGAAAAAATCAACATAGGATCTTAAAAAGTGAAATGAGTCTGGAGCCGCCTCAAGTTTAGTTTGATCAAAGTCGTATCGAACTTCCTGAAGATCGTTTTTCGCATTGTCGGCAAAGCAGGTTCCTTGCATGCAAATGATGCTGGCAATAGTCGCTATTCCAGCTTTAAAGAATAAGTTTGGCTGAGGAAAGTTCACTAAATTTCTCCAAAACTATCTGAATAGCAAATCAGAGGCCTGCTATTGAAAGTCGTGCTTCAGATAGCAAAAGCAGGCTGTCTAACTGTTGGTCAACTATTGTAAAGCTTGGAATTAGGGCCGTATGTAAGCTGTCAATTGCCAGTCAGTACAAGTCTCGACCTCGAAACGTGGGCAGGACATAATTGCAGATTTTTTTCCTTAAAATAATTGGTGTAGGACTGGTACGCCAACTGTCGATCTATGGCTTTGACCCGGATTGATATTTCAAAATATTTTTTTCCACCCTTGCTTGAGATGCTATCGATGTCTAAGTCGCCACCATTTTCCATCCGAGTTGTCCAGACTTCATGGGCAAAAGGTCCATAAGTTTTCAATTGGTTATAGTCAAAGGCAGGAAAAAGGCTCTTTAAAATTTGAATCTGCTCAGAGCTCATTACCTTGGAAAGCAATTCAGACTTGTTTTTAGTTTTACAACCAAATGCCTCTTTTGTTTCATGTTTGTCTAATTCGCAAACGGTATTTTTACTTTTCAATAAAAGCGAAGGGATGTCTTTTTCCGCAATAAAAGAAGTTTTCAGAACGCCCGAGTAGTCTTGATCCTTTTCGCGAATCCTAAATTCAAGGTTGTTATTTGAAAGAGCAAGATCAGCAAAATCGAAATAGAACTGTTCTTCTTGTTTGTAGGTTATTTGCTTTTTTTGAAGTTTATGAAAGGCAACTGCTGCTTCTTCACAAAGAGACCATTGAAGTTCCGAGATCGAGATTTTCGTTAGGTTTTGGTTAGGCTCGTTAGAAACTGCGAAAGCTATTGATTTTATACAGGCCAACATTATAGAAAATAAAACAACAAGTTGAAATTTTGAAATCTGAACCATGATTTCTCCCGGTAGGTAGATCTATTTGGGATTAGAGGTCAAACATAAATCCTTGTCAAAAGAATATCTGGGTTGCAATTTTTCTTGAACAAATCCTGACAAACAGGAAAGGATTTTAGATGAAAAAAATGATCTTAAAGTCTGTGTTGAATCTGGCTGAAGTCGTATTGCTTTCTTTTGTTGTAGGTTGTTCCACCGCAAATAGGACTTTGAAGCGAGATGAAAATTTAGTTTTGCAGTTGTCCGATATGCAGGGAAGTAAAATCACAACACAAGGTCTTTCTTATTTGGTGTATCAAGGTCGAACAGAATTAGGTTGCGATCGATTTGTAACCGGCACCGATCGTGGACCCAATTCCGAGGGCTTTAAGTTTTCAACCTTTCAAGGTGAGAAACAATTTACCGTTGAAGGTCGACGGTTCCCAAAACCTGATTTTACTCCAAAGCTTTTTCGATTGCTAGTTTGTGGCACTGATGTAGCCCTTGAGGCTGAGATAGTGCTTAAGAATCGCGATGGTAAACCCTTAACCGGGTTACCTCCGCGCAGTGGAATATTGGACGGAGCTCCTTTTGACGAAAAGGGTGGAAAGATAGCTGGGGACATCCATGGAATTGATCCTGAAGCTTTAGCAATCGATTCCCGTGGGCATTATTGGGTTGGCGAAGAATATTTTCCGGCAATCATGGAGTTTGATCAAAATGGAGTGCTTTTGCGAAAATTGATTCCAAGAGACTCGTTAAAATCAGATGAAATCACCGGTCAGAAATTCGAGGATATTCTGCCCTCTGACCTCAATCATCGAATGTTAAATCGGGGTTTTGAAGCGATAGCTATTGTAGGTGACGAATTGTATATGGCGCCACAAAGTTCATTGGTGTTTGGCGAGCAATTAAAAAGTGAAAGTAAGATTGTCAGGATTTTTGTTTCAGATATCAAATCGAACAAGATATTACGGCAGTACTTGTATCCGATGGAAAGTAAGTTCAATAAATTGGGCGACATGAGTGTTGCTTCAAATGGGTCGATTTTTATTCTAGAGCAAAATGGCAATGAAGGCGTTGGTGGATTTCGCAAAGTATATGAATTGAGTTTTGGCAATGCACGAGACGTTTTATCATTTTCAAATTTGAAGCCGTTTGAATTGATGTCGGAAAAGGAATTGGAAAGGTTTAAGTCGGGTTACATTCAAAAAAAGGAAGTTCTCGATTTGGTAAAAGTTGGTTTTAATTTCGAGAAAATTGAAGGATTGGCCATTATGGATTCAAAACACTTGGCTGTCGTAAATGACAATGACTTTGGGGTGGCAAATCAATTTGGCGATAAGCCAGCAGATAGCTATTTAGGTATTTTCAATTTTGAATCGGCAAAATAGCTGCTTGCTACGAGCGGCTTAGCCGAAATAGAATTCCAAAATAGGTCATCACTAGCAAGCTGCCGCAAACTTGATGGACGATTGCCAACCAAGTTGGAACTGATAGTAGGATATTCAAAATTCCCAAGACAATTTGTATGCCCATGATGCCCATCAGGTGAATCATTGGACCTTTAAGTTTAATCCAGTCATTTGATTTTTTCAAATTTATAACTGTTAAGACTAACATTGCAAAAACTAAAATGCCCAACCAGCGATGCGTCCATTGAACTGCGGCAGGGTTTTCGAAAAAGTTAAGCCATTGGGGCTCTAGCAACATTCCGCCCGCTGGGAAAAAATCTCCGCCCATCAAGGGATAGGTGTTAAATGCAAAACCTGCTTTCATTCCGCTGGTGATGCAACCCCAAAAAACTTGAGCCATCAGCAGGACGCCAAGTCCGTTGAGTAGTTTGCTTTGCATAGTTGAAAGTTTGGCGTCGATCAAGGGTCGCTCTTTGCAAAAGTGATAATACCCCACAAGAAGAACGATCAGAGCTGAAAAAAAATGAAGAGCTAACATGTAGGGGCTGACGTGGGGATTTTGTTTTAATCCGCTTTTGACCATAAGCCAGCCGATAAGGCCCTGTGAGGCAATCAAAGTCGCTAACAAAGTCACCAATTGTCCGGTCACAATTTTTTTTCGCCACAAAATGATTCCGGGAACTAAGACAAAAAGGAAAAGCAATCGTCCTAATACACGATGAAGGTATTCCCACATAAAAATATTTTTATACTCTTCAACTCCAAAATGACTGTTGACTTGATTGTACTCGGGCGAGGCTTTGTACAATTCAAATTGATTTTGCCAATCCGATTCGGTGATGGGTGGAATAATCCCAGAAACTGGTTTCCATTCGACAATTGACAGGCCTGATTTTGTCAATCGGGTGATACCGCCGACCGCGATCATTAAAACAACCAGTGCGCAAAAAATGGCAAGCCATGTGGACTTCAAATTGGAATTTTTCATACCTTGTTTGTATTAGAAGGCTTGGCATCAGGCAAATAGAATTGACTTCGACAATGGCGGTCGGTAGTCCCTGGCTATGCGATTCTTTGCCCCGTTCGTTTTTCTTTTTATTAGTAGCCTTTGCCTTGGCAGTTCCAAAATTGCTTTTCTTGAAACTTACGATGGCAAGGGCAATATTGTTCAATATGAACCAGGCGGACGCTTTTCCCACTCGGCCATTTCAATAGGTGAAGGTGAGAGTCAAAAATGGCTCAATGCTTATCCTAAAGAAGGTGTGGCAGTCATTTCTTGGGAACGCCTAAGTGGCCACGGAAGGATTTCTAGAATCGTTGAAATTCCACAATCAATTTCAGAAGATCAATTGGGGCCATTTTTAGGTCTGCCTTTTGACTATTGGTATTCATGGACGAATGATGCCATCTATTGTTCCGAATTGATCGCGAAATTATTAAATATTCAACCTGAGCCTATGATTTTGAATCATCAGGTGTGGCCGCCACAATATTGGAAGTTAGAAGGTCAACCGGGAATGTCACCAGACAATCTGTACCGAAAACTGACCGGCAAAAACGTTTGGGATTAAATTATTTTTTTAAAACAGCGAAAATTTCTGGAGCCAGCCATTCGGCAAACAACTTTTGGCCATGTGAGTTCAAGTGAACATAGTCCCACCAGATATTTCCCGTGGCGATAATGTCAGGTCGATTTAAATATTTAATAGGATCAAGAACTGGCACATTGTGCTTCTTAGCAAGGCTGTCTAAAATTTTATGCTGACTTTGCAAACCTAGGGTGAATCCAGGTGGATACCTTTCAATGGAAATAGGTTCTTTTATTAGGATAGTTTCTATCTTTTTCAATTTATTCTGAAGTAAAATATTTTCTATTTCGGACACAAACTCAGTCATGTCGGTGTCATTGTTAGAAAGGTTTATGGCGACTAGCTTTGGTCTAAACGCGCCAAAAAGGCTTTCATATTTCTTTCGTAGGGTCTTTGAACTTGAGCCTGAGATGGAAATGTTTATAGAGCTGACTCTTTGGTTTCTTGGAAGTTTATGATTGATAAGATGATGAGTTCTTGCAAAAAAAGTATCCTCTAAAGTTCTGGCACCTGCACCAAAAGTTTGTGACGTGCCGATAAACACTATCAGGTTTGAAATTTGGCCGGGATTGGATAATTTAGGCACAAATGTGGTTGATTGAACTTCGCATTTGGCCGAGGCTTCATCACAGAATAAATTCCCACTTGAAATTGACATATCTGGATAGTCAAAAGGGCGGCGAGAAGCCTTGGTAATTGAAGGATATAAATACCTCCAATGACGAAAAAGCTGGATACGAAATTTTTCGAAATCAAGATTTCTGTAATCCCAAAGCTGTTTATTGTCTTCAAAATTTTCGAAATCATGTTGTGGGACATGAGAGTAGAAGTAGAAATCAAATGTAAGCCAAAGCGAAAGGCATAACGAAAAAGAAGCTGAAAGTGTTAAAAATAGAAACTTCAAATGCCTTGCAGAAGGGCGAGACTTTTTAAGCAAAAGATAAATTGTGCCTAATAGGGCAGAAAAAAGAATAAAATTGATAAAGAAGACGTGAGGGAAGTTTCTTTTGTTTGAGAAGTCGTCTTCGAAAATTGGGAGACCATATGTTTTGAAAGTTACATCATCAATTAGGGCTCCGTTGAGGCTTGATCTGAAGCCAAACTTGCCATTCAAGAAGGTCGTCTCAGGTAAATGGACGGGTTCTTGATTGTCGATTTTAACTTCGGTCGTTTGGTTATTAGTCCAAATGTGAAATTGGTGCCACCCATCACTAATAGGAGCAAATTCTATTGGCGTTGTGGATTTGAATTGCCCATTTTCAATGCCGGAAAAGGAAATAGAAGGATATTCTGATCGTCTGCTTAGGCGAAGTCCTGAAAAAACAGAATTGTTTCGATTGTAGGTAAAATCAAGGTAGGAATTTTCAGGAATATTGAATCTGAATATGATGTCTGTTGGGGAAAATGTTTTTTCGGTATAGATTTCTTGCCCTCCCCAATAGGCGCCTAAATCCAAAATATTTTGAGCTAAAGGGGCCCGGGTGAGATGAAATGACAAGGAACCCATGGTTCCAACGTGCATTGCTCGTTTTTCTGGGAACCAATTGCTATTTTCAAAAAGCGTCTGCTGCGAATAGAGGAAAGTGTAAGTTCCAACAAGTGCCGGAGGTATGGATATAGCAACAATAAAAAAAACGAATTTTATAACTTGGCGGGGTTTAGAAATATTTAAATCCATGAGTTAGAGCTTAGACTAAGTTTTATAGCTCAACAGAAATGACAGCGCTCCAGTATTCAACACTGCTTGGAGAGTTCTCGTCGAACCAATTTGCAAACGCAGATCTTTCAATGCCGCCAGCAACGGTTGGTGTGATTTTTAACATTCCACCAATTTTAGCCATGGGACCAAAAGTGGTTTTGTCGGATTTTTTTCCGTTGTCGTCCACATCCTTAAACATGTGGATTCCAAAGCCTGGCGCCAAGTAGGCATCGAACTTGGAATTATTCATCAAATGCAATTTGATAATTCCACCCAATGAAGTTGTCTGGCGAACTATTTTGGTTCCATTCTTTTCTTTGTCGGTTTGTAGGAAAAAATATCCACCCATGCCGACGTTATCGATGTTTTTTTCATAGGTCGCACCAATGTTGATAGCCGAGTTGGTAAAGCCCAAATTTCCAGTCACAGATTGTTCTTGTGACCATTCATTGGTGTAAGAAGATGCGCTGGCTTTGGTTGCTGGCTTTTGAGCCTGGGCGGAAAAGACCATTCCAAAAAAAACTAGAAACAAAGTTAAAGATGCCTTCATAGATCCTCCAATGAAAAAGGGTTTGAAAAAGACTACCTACAAGTACTTATAACCCTTGAATTAGGTCAATGCCCAAGCCGTGCGCGACGCGCAAAAATGGTCATTGGTGTTGGGTTGCTGAGTAAGCCATAACCTATTGTTTTAACTTGGAAATAATGATTTCCATCGAATGGGGTGTGTTCGTAAGTTTGACAGGTTTTTGGTTCATTTATCTTGGCACTGTATTGCAATGAAATTGGATAGTTAGGAGTTGGGCCGTGTTTAGATTGAACCGACACATATTATTAGCAATCACTTCAACGTTAGTAATTGGTTTGATATCAAGTCTTTCGCCATTGGCTTTGGCGAGGGATACGATCTTTGACGAATACAGCTCAATTGAGTTCCACACAGAAATTCCCAAAACCATCTACAAAGAGGCCAGGGATATTACCTTAGAAATTCATAAACGCTATCCCAGCGACAAGTACTTCCATCTTTATTTAGGTCGAAGCGGAACCTTGCTCAGTCGGATCGACCAAAACCTTTCTCCAAAAATTGCAGCCAATTTGCCCTTTAGTGGAGCCTACATGCCAGATGAGTGGAATGGGAAAAGAAAGCTGGATGAACCAGATTTTCGCCCACTTTCAAAGTCACAAACCGATAAACTTTTTGAGCATTTTATCAACTACTTGCCAAGTTTTGAAGAATTAGCTGGCCGGAAAATCGTTTTGATAGACTACATTTCATCAGGCGAGGGTATGCGATCGGCTCTGACCTACTTAGCAAAATTAAATGATTCCTTAGGCTCTCCTTATGAATTTACTGGTTTTGCATTGACCAATGATTCTGAAAAAGTATTAAGAAGAAAGGCCTACGAACATCCCGACTATCGATCCGAACTGAAAGCAGAAATTTCTGGAAACTCAGGGCTCCCGGTCGAAATCTTTTCGATGGAAAAAGCTCCTGATTTTGGTTTTTCATTGATGGGAAATAAATTTGATAAAGTGGCTGAATATGGAAGATTTAATCCTGGATTAGATAAGAGCGAAAAGTTAAAGCGAAGAATCTCATTCGACCTTTTGGCCTACCGACTTTTTGAGAAAATGAAAGACGATAAGGTTTTTGAAGGTGGTTTGCCCGTCAAGGTTTGGAATCAATTTAAAAGACGAGAAAATGAGTTGGCTGCACTTGAGGTGGTGACTCATGACCAGCGGCTTTTAGAGGAGTCCATCACCAATGCTATGTTGCTTTATAAAGACTATGTTGGACGTCCAGAAGCCTTCGAATTCTATATGAAGATCAGACGATCTCAACTATCCGCAGTTCATGTCGAACAAATTTTCCAAGTGATGATTCCAAGCCTAACGGTAGAAGATCAAAAAAAAGCATTGGTTTGGGAATTGAAAAATGCGAACCAACACGAAGTCGCGGAATTTTACCCTTTTGATTTTAAAAATACGGAACTGCTGCAATGGGCTTTTGGCAATTTGGATTCGTATAGGCAAGTTCAATTGATTCAACGAGTTTTTCCAAACATGAAAGACTCAACTTTAAAAAGAAAGCTATTACATGAGGCTTATTTAAAAGTGAACAGACAAATATCCGAATCAAAAATTACTTTCGAGATTCAAAACCTTCAATCGACAAAACGAACACTTGAAGCCTCTACTAGCTCATTGGGAATGGGTTTGTTTTGCCCTAAAGTTCACCCAAGTTCGAGGCAAAAATTTGGCCGTTTTTAAGGCTAATTGAAAATCAAAGGTAGCGTTACAGATGATTCGGCTTTCGCGACTGGAAATTGCATTTTCTGATAGTGAGCCAAGATTTGTTTGTTTAAAACTTTTGGAACTTGTCCCTGAAGTGTTAGCAAAGTGTTGGTTCCAAACTTAATTTTTTTAACATTTCCATCAGTGCCAATATCCATCATCAAGCTGACGGTTCCTTGCACGGGTTCTTGCTTGAAAATCAAATCTTGAAGGTCATCAAATTTCTCATTCAGAATTTTTTCGCAAGCTGCAGCTTTCAGTGGCCCTTCGATGTAGGTTTTGGGCTCCATAAACCAACCGTGAATCACGACCCGAGCTTCCAGTGGATCGCGAACTCCACGCACTTCGGTGACGCCGTGAGGGTATCTTGGATCAAACACAGTGAGGCGGTTCATCAATGAGGGAACTTTGTCGACAAAGCTTTTAAGTTCGCGATCTTGGCTGCTGCCAAAGTTGCTCCAGTAGGAAAGAACCTCTGGTTTTAAAATCAAAGTTTCACCACCGGTGAATTTGCGATTTTTCCAAGGAGTCAGCGAAAACACATAAGCCCAAGGGCCATGCGGCACATCCGAATGAAACTCTTGCTTGCAGCCATCCACATAGTAGCTGATCCAAGGAGGCGAAACATCCCAACAGCCCAAGTTCTTTCGGCCCCAGTGAACCAGATGTTTATGAAATTTCATGTACATCGAGTCAGGAAAGTAATGATAGGCCGGAGTGCGAATCAAAGTGTATTGATCTGGCACGTGCCAATAATCCCAAACAAATCTTTTACTTTCTGTTTGCTTGGGGTCTTGAAATTGCTGTTCAAAAAAACCGCGCATGCTTTTGCAGTCAGAATAGAAATTATCAACTGTCAAAATATGGTTGGAACTCACAGGCAGACCCCAGCAGTACAAGTTTTTCCGTCGCGGCAATCTTGCGGCTTAAGACATTGTGTCAGGCAAGTGTGAGTGACTTTTTCGCAAGTGTAGTTGCCGCAAAATGCTTCGACGCCATTTTTGGAAGAGACTTGGTGGCCGCCCTGAGCGTCGATGCTACAAAAATAGTCGTTAGTCACGCATCGCCCCTGCCAGCACATTTGAGAATTGCTGCACTGGTCGTGACCTTGGCAAGCTTGGCAAGTTAGCAATGGTGGGTTTGCTTCTGGCGTCGTTTTTTCGTAATTGCTTCGGGTGACTTGCCATCGATCCCAAAGGTCCTTGCAGGCAGCGTCTTCACTGTTGTTGATGTCGCAATTGACTGATGGAACGCAAGAGGTTTTGCCATCAAACACAAAGCCCAAAGTGCAATCATCAATTTTGGTAGCCGAGCGAGGGCAGGTCCCTAGATCATCAACACATTTATAGGCGTCGCAATTCGAAGTTTCGCCGCGTTCATTGGTGGACCAACGTTCATTCGAGCAATACTTACTTTTGTAGCGGCAGGTGCCGGCGTCACAATAACCGCCTACGCCGCAATCAGCATGAATGACGCATTGTTTGGTGCAAGAATCTTTTTCGGGAGTGGGAGTCGACTGAGCCAGTGCCAAGTTCGGAGACAGTAGGATGAGAGTCTGAAAGACAAAAAGGCAGCAAGCTAATGAGATTCCTGAAAGTGTCCATTTGGACATTTTAGTTTGGCTATAAGTCATAGAGCCCCCCTCGGCATGAAAATCATTATTCTGCGCGGTGGTCCAATTCAACAAGAATGTAGGTGGAAGCGGGTTATCTAAAAAAATCACAAAAAATAAAGGCAAAACTGACAAAAAGTGGCTGGATTACTGCTTGATTTCTAAGGAAAACAGACTTGCAATAGGCTTGGTTTGATAGGAGTGAAGATGGCGCAATCAACTAAAAATGATTTTCTTTTAAGTACATCGGATTTATCCGAGTGGATGGGGCTTTCCCCTTCAAACCTGTTTAAAGAAGTTGAGGCTCTGTGTGGGCCGCAAAGACATAGATCAGTGCTTCAGCCCGAGGTTGTTCGCCAATACCTGAGCGCTAAGGGGGTGCGTTACCCAAGTCAGGTCGTTTCCTTTCAAATGCTCAAGGGGGGGGTGGCTAAAACCACATCTGCATTAAATTTCGGGATTCGCGCCGCGATGTATGGAGCTAAAGTTCTATTTATCGACTTAGATCAGCAGGCCAATTTGACCTACGCCCTGGGGGTCGAAGCAGAAGATAAGCCGGTTTGGTTAGATATCGTCGAGAAAAAATCTACAGCTGAAAAAGCCACAATTTCTATTGATCAGGGAATCGATCTGATTCCCTCAAGTCTGAACAATTCGGTTTTAGACCGAGTTTTATTAAATTCAAATCGCAATTGGGCCCAGGCCGTCAAAGCGCCGTTAAAAGAAATTCGCAGCTTTTATGACCTAGTGATCATTGATACGGCTCCTAATTTGTCGGCAATCAATACGGCCGTCACCTGTGCTTCTGATGTGATCGTTTTGCCTATCAATCCGGATAAGTTTTCCATTTTAGGCCTAGAAAAGCATTTGGCGGATTTAAAGGATTTAAAACAAGAGTTTGGCTTAGAGTTTGAAGAGAAAATTCTATTTACCAAATACGATGGCCGAGAAGGGGCAAGCCGCGAAATACTTTCTCAGTGCATCGATAAATTTGAAGATTTGCTGATGAAGAGCTATATTCGCACATCATCTGAGATTAAAAACACCATTGGCTCTAGTCGAACCATATTTTCAAATAAGTCCAATGCCAAAGAGGACTATGATTTGGTGACCAAAGAGTTGTTAAAGTTCTCAGAAGTTTAGAAAATAGAATTTGGATTGAATTGGGAGTTATAAATGCCATCGATTAAAGATTTTGATAAAAAGAACAAAAAGCATACCGACAAAAAACACGGCAAAGTTGAGTCGGAAACTTCAGCAGAGGCCACGGCAGTGCCGGCAGCTTCAGTGGAAGCTACAAAAAAACGCCGACCAGGCCGAGATTCAGAGGCTGCTCAAGTTCCAGTAGAGGCAGTGGACATGCCGGACGTAAAAGTTGTCGATGTTGAAACAGGAGAAACAATGCAAGCACAAGGACACTCTAAAACAGAAGATCAAACGCACAGCCAGGCGCAAAACCACAGCAATGTCGAAGCTGATGCTGCTGCAACTGAAAATGCTCCGCCTAAAATTGAAATTAAATTTCCAGGATCCGAGATTTTAAGAGGCAAGTTTTCAATGCCATTCGAAGTGGCCGAGAGCATTGCGACAGATTGGATGAACGACGGAAAATTTGAAGGTCTACCTTTGGGGCACCCATTGGCTCAGTATTTTGCTGCTAAAGGTTTGCAAAAAGCTAAGAAAATGGAAAAACAGGTTTTAGAGAGCCCGGTGACTGAAAAAGTAGCAATGCAAGCTTTGCAGGCTGGTATGAAAGCTCAAGAAATCATCAGCCAAGTGCGCTCAAAAATTAAAAAGTAGTTTTTGTTTATTTCTAAATGCCTATTTTTTTAATGAAGTTGTGAATTCAAAAATCAAAACTTCGCTGTGAATGTCGTCTGGATTTCTTTTGATTTCCAGGCGATGTAGGATTTCATTTTTTTTCGAGGTTTGATGTACGTTAAAGACATCAGCCATGGATAATACGGGTTTTCGAATTTCTTGCAGTCCAAAATCATCGTCGGTCACTCGGTAAACTAGATTTCCTGTCAGTTTTTCCATATTCCAGCTCTCAATAGGGCGTATTATTTTTCTAAGTCTTCAATTTGGCTTTTTAGATCTTTCAGCAATACCTTTACATCTTGAAGCAATTGCTCGTCGGCCGAAAGAGTTTTCTCTTGGCTGGCAAGCTCGTCCCAGGCCGCTAAGGCCTTTTTAAGCTCAAGTCCTGTTTCCAGAATCTTGTTTTTGAATTCAAGTTTGGTATCGTTTTTATCACTCATGATGCGGCAACATGAAATCATCATTGATCCAAATTGACAAGCAACAAAGAAATATGAAACATAAATGCCTCTTAAGAATGCAAATGGAATTAAAAAAGGAGCTTAAATATGTCTCATGAAATCATTTATACGATGAAAGGTGTTAGCAAAGTCTATCCACCCAATCGTTATGTTCTTAAGAATATTTATTTGTCCTATTTTTACGGAGCCAAAATCGGCGTCTTGGGATTGAATGGTTCTGGAAAATCCACTTTGTTAAAAATTATGGCAGGCCTAGATAAAGATTTTATCGGAGAAGCTTTTCCGGCAAAGGCCCTAAAAGTCGGTTTTTTAGAGCAAGAGCCAAAGTTAGATGAATCCATGACGGTGAAAGAGAATATTTTTTCCGGCATGGGTGAGCTCCCAGGTTTGATGAAAGAGTTCAATCAGATCAGCGAAAAATTTAACGATCCAGATTTAGATCCCAATGAAATGGAAAAGTTGATTGAAAAGCAGGGTAAGATTCAAGAAAAAATCGAGGCCCTGAATGGTTGGGAAATCGATCAGGTGATTGATAAAGCCATGGATGCCTTACGCTGTCCAGATGGTGACTTGCCTGTGACGAACCTATCTGGTGGTGAAAAACGCCGAGTGGCTTTATGTCGCTTGCTTTTATCTAATCCAGATATTTTGTTATTGGATGAGCCGACGAATCACTTGGATGCTGAAAGCGTTCAGTGGTTGGAGCAGTTTTTGGCAAGGTTTCCTGGCACCGTCATCGCAGTGACCCACGATCGTTATTTCTTGGACAATGTGGCTGGCTGGATTTTGGAGCTTGATCGTGGTGAGGGAATTCCTTGGAAAGGAAATTACACCTCTTGGTTAGAACAAAAAGACAAACGAACGGCTCAAGAGCAAAAGGCTGAAGAGCGTCGCAATAAAACATTAGAGCGCGAGTTGGATTGGATCCGAATGGCGCCAAGAGCTCGTCAGGCAAAATCTAAGGCGCGTATTTCTAATTATGAAAACATGATCAAAGAGCCTTCAGCGGAAAAAATGCAAGAGCTCTCAATCTATATCCCACCGGGACCTAGATTGGGTGATATCGTTATTGAAGCTAAAAATGTTCGCAAAGCTTATGGCGAAAAACTATTGTTTGATAATATGAATTTTTCAATTCCAAGAGGCGCGATTGTCGGTGTGATCGGACCAAATGGTGCTGGTAAGACGACCTTGGCTCGAATGATCACAGGAAAAGAAAAGCCAGATTCTGGCGAGTTCAACGTGGGACAAACTGTTAAAATGTCTTATGTCGATCAATCCCGGGAAACACTGGATCCGAACAAATCAGTCTATGAGGAACTTTCTGGTGGGCAGGATTTAATTAAGTTGGGAAATCGCGAGGTCAATGCTCGGCAATATGTTTCTTGGTTCAACTTCACTGGGGATTCTCAGCAGAAAAAAGTGGGAACTTTGTCGGGTGGAGAAAGAAACCGAGTCAATATGGCAAAAATCCTTAAAGAAGGTGGAAATCTATTGCTGCTGGATGAGCCAACCAATGATTTGGACGTCAACACAATGCGAGCACTTGAGGATGCATTATTAGAGTTCGGTGGTTCTGCAGTTGTAATATCCCACGATCGTTGGTTTCTAGATCGTATTTGTACTCATATTTTGGCTTTTGAAGGGGATTCGCAAGTTTACTTCTACAATGGCAATTTCACCGAGTACGAAGAAGACAAGAAAAAACGCCTTGGCGATGAAGCTTCACAACCAAGACGTATTCGCTACCGACCATTATCGTAGGCGGATATTGTAACTTCCAAAGGCAGTTAGAGCCGTGCCATCTAAATCAGTTAGAAGGCCGCGAACGAACACTTCGCTGATGTCGCTTTCGATGTCAGTTGGAAAGCTAAAGGTCACCGTTTGACGAGCTTGATTCAGCTTCAAGTCTTCTAAAGTTAAAATCTGTGAGCTGTGATCCGCTAGCACCACGGCTAAGTCAGAAAAGGTCACACCGTGGTTATAGGTCGCATTCGGTGCTTGGCTGATCAGCTGATATTTTTGACCAACAAATTGGCATTGTAGGAAATTAATTTCGACACTCATATGGGTCATCACTTTGGTGCGCTTGACACTTTTAATAGATAATCGGTGTGCGATATTTCCTAGGTCGGCTCCCTCAGAGCAGCGAGCCACAGTTCCGTCGATAGATTTGACAGCGCTGATAGATTTTTCATTTGCGAATGATGCACAGGTTACAAGTAGGGCCAATAGGCCGCTTAAATACGATTTCATAGATCCTCCAATATATTGAGGAACTACATAGCAAAGCTGAAGCCAAGACTCCCGCCATGGGTTAAGGCAATACTTTTTGCAGTTTTGCGAAGGCTTGCTGCAGGGTCATGAAAAGGTCGGCTCGGCCCCCCTGATCGGGATGAATTTTAAGGGCAAGCTTTCGGTAAGCCGACTTTAACTCTTTTAGGGTGTAATTGTCCGCTAAATCCGAGCCATGCGATTTAAAGAACTGAAATGAAGTTAGTTGCTCTGCAGTCATTTTGTGAGCAGGGCGGGGCGCTGGGTGCGGCGGTGGCTTTCTATGACGGTGATAGTTCAAGCCTTTTTGTTCTTGGGTAAATCTTTGTGGCTGGATTTGTCCCAGTAGATTGCCCCAAGTTTCGGCTGGAATTTGAGTGCGGATATTGGATTGAGTACTTTGAGTTGAATTCATTTCCGACTCGATTTGAGCTCTGATTTTCTTCTCTAATACTTGTGCAAAACTATCAAACGATCCCATGTTGAATAGATCGGCTGGTGTCTTAAAATGCCACAGTCTAGAGTCAGTCTAGAGAAGGTCCAAAGGTAAAGCAGAATTGAAAAAGCCGGGTTTTTGACTCTCAAAAAGCCCTGAAATGGACCTTTTTCCGAGCTAAAATGTCAAAATCTCCTCGAGGAAAAGGGGAAATTTGCGAAATTCCCCTCGGGAAACATGAGATTCTCCTCTGAAAAATGGTGTCGAAGTGCAGTTTTCCCTCGGAAAACGGGAAAAAAGCGTCTCAAATGTTAAAAAAATGAAATTTCATGCATTTTTTTTTGGACAAACGTACAGAACTGATTACACTAGCCGTAATCAAGACCAATTAACCCGTTGGGGAAAAGATCCTAACGATTATTCCGTGGAGGAAATAATGGCAAAAGCGAAAAAAGCGACTAAAAAAGCCGCTACAAAGAAAGCTGCTCCTAAAAAAGCTGCAACAAAAAAAGCTGCTCCTAAAAAAGCTGCTCCTAAAAAGACTGCTTCTAAAAGAAAGCCAAATCCAGCTTTCATGAAGCCTCTAACTCCAAGCGCTACTTTGGCTGCTGTTATCGGCGCTGGCAACATGCCTCGCACTCAAGTTGTTAAAAAACTTTGGGATTATATCAAGAAGCACAAGCTTCAAGATGCTACTAACCGACGCAACATCAATGCAGATGACAAATTGAAAGCTCTTTTCGGTAAGTCTACTGTATCTATGTTTGAAATGACTAAAATCGTTTCTAAGCATTTAAAAGGTTAAGCCCAAAAGTAAGACCAGCTTTGTAATACAATCATAAGGCTGTTCTTGCGTTTTAAGCTAAAATCAGGGAAAACCCACTCTAAAACGAGTGGGTTTTTTTTGTCCAACTTTGGGTCCAATAATCAATGGGTGAGCAAATATGGCGATTGTTCCATTAACAAAAGATGAAATTCGAAAAAT
>CAZDHC010000064.1:0-19181 GCA_964505225.1 uncultured Bdellovibrio sp.
GAACCCAATAAAAACCCCTGCGACTCCATGACCGCTTCTGAAACACTTAACATCTTTCGATTTTCATCAATCATGAGCTTTGCTTTAGACAAAGTCGACATCACAATTTTTTGCAATCCCTTGGGGCTACTGGCAAAGGCCTGCTGAATTTCTTTTAAGTTAACAATGCGAACCTCGGTCGGCTCCAGCGTTTTGGCCGTAGACAGAAATGTCTTAGAACCAAATACAGCCACTTCACCCATGACATCTCCTGGGCCCAAAGTGATAAATGGTTTTTGCTTATCCAATTCCAGAATATGGTCAGAATAATAGAGATCTACTTTTCCACTTTCGATCATGAACAAATTGAAAATCTCTTCACCTTGTTCAAATAAAATTTCGCCAGCAGCCAATTGAATTGTATTTAATCCGTTTTGTTCTGTTTTCATGATTCAATTATCCTGGAAATTTTGATTTGTGGCAAAAAAATCATACTTCGTGATCAGATTGAGATATGGTTCGCTCATCTTGAAACACGAACGTTAAGCATAGAATAAAAACTCTACTAAAACTGATATATATCTCACATTTGAACGACTGGACTCCGATATATTATTATGAACTTTAACAACCAGCGTTCGGACAAAAGATTAGATTTAGATACGACCGAAAGCCAACACCACGGCTTAAAAGGTGCTTTTGAGCGCATTTTAAGACAGTTCAAGGTCGCGTCTCACGCAATCTTAATGCTTCCGATCTATTTATTTACCTGTTTGATTTTAGGGCTCTGTCTGACTCCTTCAGTTTTTGCCTTTCGCTTCATTTCTGATTTAACTTCAAATCAATCTGTTTGGCTGCAAAATACCGGCTATGGATTTGGCTTGGCTTTTGGTTATTTCAGCTATGGGTTCACTCTTTTGTTTGTCGCCCCTGCAATCAATTTTTTAATTCGTGGAAACCTATCACCTTGGCGCGGCCCCTATTATTCAAACGAGTCTCTAAAATGGTTTCTGCACAATGGCCTGACCTATTTGGCTCGATTTACTTTCTTGGAATTTGTCACGCCCTCACCCTTTAATATTCTTTTCTATAAAATGATGGGCATGAAAATCGGCAAAGGCGTCACTATCAATTCAACTTGGATTTCAGATCCATCCCTCATTGAGATGGGAGACAAAGTCACCATTGGTGGCTCGGTCACAATTGTCGCCCACTATGGACAGGGCGGTCTTTTGATTATTGCACCAGTTAAAATTGGCGCAGGCTGCACTGTCGGCCTTAAAGCTGCAATCATGGGCGGCACTGAAATTGGCGAGGGTGCCAAAATATTACCTTACTCGGTCATCATGCCAAAGACCATCATTCCAGCGGGCGAAACCTGGGGTGGCGTACCCGCCAAGAAAATCGAATTGGAAAAACCAATTCCTAAATTGAAACTAGCTTAATCATCCTCATTTTCATTTCCATGACCTGAGTCATCTTTTTCATCACAATCTTTTTCGTGATGGTTATTCTCATGGCCCTCATGCTCATTTTCATTTTCATTTTCATCTTCATGCTCACAATCGTCGCGATCTCCGTGTGACTCTTGATGTCCGTGTTTGTGTTTGTTCTTCTTTTTTCTTTTGTCATCATGATTTTTCTTCTTATGATCGTCTTGATCATGATCGCAAGCTGGCAACGTCGTCGTCGTCACTTGAACCGTGGTTGTCGTGGATGTTGATGTCGAAGTCGTCGTCGTTGTTGAAGTCGTAGTGGTCGTCTGCGGCGGCAGCGTCGTGGTTGTGACCGGCAAGGTCGTCGTAGTCGTCTGCGGCGGTAAAGTTGTTGTTGTAACCGATAAATCTGGAGTCACATCCAAGTTCACTGGATATTTAAACCAAACAGCATCTGTATCGGGATGATAGACAACTGCGGTGACAACATATTTGCCTTCAACATTGAAACTGTGGCTTGTCTCTAACCCCATCGCAAGTGCGCTAGAGTCGCCAAAATCCCACTCGATATGATTGACCTTTCCTTGTAAACAACTTGGCAAGAAAGTAGAAAAAAGTACCTCTGTGTTTACAACCGCTGCGGCCGGCGCGATCACCTGAAATCCTTTAACACATAGATACGAGTCTTCAGTTGGCAAAACCGAAATCAATCTTTGAACCAATTTCGAACTGCCATCTGTAAATGTCACCAACGCTTTGACGGGAAAATCTCCCACATCATTATAGACAGTTCTGACCGTAAGTCCGCTAGAGCTGGCAGAACCGTCGCCAAAATCCCAGGCAATATCACTGATGGGTAGATTTTCTGGATTCGAGATAGAAAAGGTTATTGTCAAACCGGCCACGCCAATTTGAGGGCCTAAAATTTCAAGCGATCCACCAACGACTTGAGTCACCACACTCATTTGAACTGTAGAAGGCGAGCTTGTTAAAGTTGTCGCATCTAAAACGGCAGCCTTTGAACTTAGATTCGAAGTTGCGGCTGTATTCGATGTATCGTCAGCCGAAAGTTCAGCCGTAAATTGATAGGTCCCCGCTTGCTCAAAGGTCACGGTTTTCTGAAGGTTTCCGCAACTTGAAACTCCAAGAACCGTGTAGGTCGCGGGAATTCCTTTTTGAACAGTTTCTGGCCCAACCAACTGAGCTTGCGCTAGTTCTTCGGCGGTCAAACCAGCACAGGACAGACTCAATGAAACAATACCACCGCCAACATCAACACTCGCAGAAGATGAATCAGTTTTACCACCACCAGGCTGACAGGCGCTCAAACATAATCCCGTCAACACCAAAACTGTCTTCAATAGTACAAAACCCACCTTGGCTTTTTTTATTTTGTTAAACAATGTCGTTTCCATGGAGTTCTCCTCACCTGTTGAACCATTTTGAATGATAAACATCTAAAGCCGTGAAGAAAATCTGGACTATGACTCATTTTCGAATCCCCCCTGAATGGAAGTTATTCATTAATATTCAAATTGAAGTCTAGCCAAATAAACCCATTTTGAATGTTCGATATTTTGTTGAATATTTAAACAGCCCAGATCATCATATAAGAATGAAAAGACGTCCTTGGATCTTAATTCTTTTTGCCCTTGCCCACTTTTTTGCACCCTTCGTGAACTTGATTTTCGATGCTTATTTGGCACAGACTCCTTTTCTTCGCTATGTTCATTTGTTTTTTATGCCTCATAATTTTTCAAAGCATTGGTTTCATTTTTTTGCACCGATGGCGGCGGGAATTGCGATTTATATTTGCCAGCGCTGGACCTATTATATTTATGTGTCCTTGATGGCCTCTTTGGCCTTTGTCAGTTATGCCAGCTATTTGTATCGAGTGGATTTGCACAATCCTTGGCCTTTGGTAATGGTCTACGGTTTTAACTTTATCATGGTTTCTTATTTCTTACTTCCCGCAGTTCGTAACGTTTATTTCGATCCAAGACTTCGTTGGTGGGAAACCAGCCCGCGCTATAATGCCAACATTGACTGCAACATCTCTTCTCTTGGCCAAAAAGCCACGGGCCTGATTACTAATTTTTCTGAAAGTGGCTTATTTTTAAAATCTGACTTATTGCCCAGCGATCACTCTTTTATTCAGATCGAATTCACTTTTGATGACTTACAATTTCAATTTCAAGGACAAGTCATTCGCCATGGACAGCAAAATGTCCATGGCTTTGGAGTTCGTTTTTTCTTAAATCCTGCTATGAAAAAATCGGCTGCATCCTTGGCTCAACGACTTCATCTAAAGGGACAGCTACAGGCTCACCGGCTCCCCACCGAAGAAGATTCCTTCCGTTGGTGGATCACCAGTGTTTTGAAGTCTGGAAAAGGCCTATTGCCTTCTTCTAAAAAGTAAAGACCACCCCTTCAAAGCTCCAACATCTCGCTGAGCCTTGTCAGTGATTCGCAAAGACCAAGTTCCGGTTTTTGCAACTGAACTTAAAGTCGTAAGCGACTGAGCTGCAACCAAATCAACACCATAAGTTCCCCGAACATCATCCAAGGATCCTCCGGTTCGATTGTGAAGGACCAACACTTTACCCTCCGAAGAGATCAATTCAATCAGCAGGTCTCCGCGATAGGTATGTGCGATATCAACTCGAACCTGAACATCACGCCCATCAGGAACCGCCCCCACTTGAATTGAACTTAAAATTCCAACCTTTGGGGAATCCGAAATTGCAGCTACCACGTTCGAGCTAAAGGTTTCATCTGCCTGATCAGCAGAACCTCCAGTTGAGCCACCACTTGATGGGATAAGACTGGCTAAAACATCCATTCTGGTCACATCTTCACCGCGGCAACCGGCTTCGGAGCATTTGTTAGAGACATAACAACTGCCTTGGCTCACAAAATCCGTATCACCTCGAACTAAGATTCCCTCCACCAATCCTGATGTCTGATTGAAAACTGCAGAGCCCGAGTTCCCTCCATAGGTATCCAAATTGGTCACAAAAAATCCAGCTTGAATAGATCTGACACTTCCTCCGCCAGCAATCTTTTGAGGCAAACCCGAAGGGTGACCGATCACAACGACTTGATCTCCGATGTTGAGCGTCGCTTTAGCAGTTTGGGATCTATATTTTAGAGGTGAGCGACCGACGACTGCGCGATTGAGTTTGATCACCGCAAAATCCGCTCCTGCAGCTTGCTGCTGCCGTCCTAAAATACTTTGGCAAGAATAGACGTCATTGTTGGTAAAAGTTTTCTTCTCGACGCCGGGAGCGGTCAGAGCAAAATCAAAAACGAAACGAACATTGTCGCAATCAGTTTGACTGGTAATACAATGCCCAGCCGTGACAATCACATCTGACGCCACTAGAAATCCTGAACAAAATGCCCCCGCCGTTTCTTCGCGGTAAGGCTCGCTCGCGCAAAGCTGATTTGAATCACCAAACTTACTACCCGTCAGCAAAAATTCCGTCCCTTTTAGGGGCAAATTTTCTTTTTTAACTAAGGCCACTGTCGATGCCGCCAGACTTCTTAAGGCATTCGATGCCTGATAATTTTCCAAGCGATTGTCTTCGCCATAAATTAGCTTTGCTTCGATCTGATCATCGACAACTTTTTGATCGAATTCTTTCTCGGAATTTGAATCCGCACAACCTGACAGCAGCGCGACGAGGACTAAAAACAGTGCCAGCCGGATTGGCGCTTTGACCAAAGGCCCAACAGACGAAGCTCTTCCTTTAAACACAAACCCTCCTTGGTTCATCTTTTTTAAAAATGGCTATGAATTAAGATGATCAGCCGTGAAATACAGCGATCTGCAATCAAGAGACTCGTAATGGATGAATACAGGTTAAAATAAGATAACTTTTATTGAACTTTTCCGCGTCGCCAAAGCTCTAGCAACTTTCGCGGCCAAGAAATCGAAAAATTGGTAATTCTCCCTAAAACTTTATACTCGCTAACTGGAAAATCCGGGTTTCCTTTGCCAATTTTTTTGGTCAAAATCACCCGCTCACCCGCCGCTCCTGGTATTCGATTGAGATGCCAAACATAGTGGCAAATTAATTTCTCACCATCCCAATATAAAATGATGTCGAACATTTTTAAAGTTTCAACTCTAACTGCTTCCACTTCTACCAAATCACCGGTCATAATGACGGGCTCCATACTGCCTGAAATGACTTTCGCATTC
This sequence comes from uncultured Bdellovibrio sp., assembly GCA_964505225.1. GTDB lineage: Bacteria > Bdellovibrionota > Bdellovibrionia > Bdellovibrionales > Bdellovibrionaceae > 21-14-0-10-47-8. Next base: position 5,623 of record CAZDHC010000064.1, read on the forward strand.
AGCTTATGACCATCAGATAGGTAGGATTTCATATCCAAAAAGGTCGCCTCATCGATCTGGGTCGCCTCAGTCGACTGCAAAGGAACTTGCTTTGTTTTTTGGCTCTTGTTTAATGTCTTAACCCGAGACCGTTTTACTTTTTTTGGCTTGGCCATAAGATATTGTAACTGCACTCTTCTTGACCCGCAAGTGAAGGTCCGATACAAACAAAGCTCATGAACATTTCAGTTGCCAAAAGTACCTCCCTAAAAGCCAAACACCCAAGCCAAGAGCTGGGCTTTGGACAATTTTTTTCGGATCACATGTTCACCATGGAATTTGATGGTAAAGCTTGGGGAAATGCTCAAATCACTGCCTACCAAAACTTCTCCATAGATCCAGCCGCCTCTGTCCTGCATTATGGCCAGGCGCTTTTTGAGGGAATGAAAGCCTTCCGACAGGTTGACGGTAAAATCGTTCTTTTTCGACCTCAGTACAATTGCGAAAGAATGCATGAAGGATCAGAACGCCTCTGCATGCAGGCGCCTCCAATTGAAAACATGATTGAGGGGATTCGTGAATTGGTCAAAATTGATTCTAGCTGGGTTCCCAAAGAGCGAGGATGTTCGCTCTATATTCGCCCTACATTAGTTGGGACAGAAGGCTTTCTTGGTGTTCGCCCTTCTCAGAAATTTTTGTTCTATGTGATCTTATCGCCTGTTGGCTCCTATTACAAAGAAGGCTTAAGCCCCATTCCAATCTGGGTTGAAGAAAAATATGTTCGCGCTGCCCCCGGTGGCCTTGGCTTTACCAAAGCTGGCGCCAACTATGCTTCAAGTCTTAAAGCAGCACTTGAAGCCAAGAAAAAAGGCTATTCACAAGTTTTATGGCTTGATGTGAATCATGAATACATTGAAGAAGTCGGCACGATGAATGTGTTTTTCGTCATCGGTGATGAGATCATTACTCCTGCTTTAAACGGTACAATTTTGGCCGGTGGAGTCAGGGACTGCACCATTCAACTCCTAAAATCATGGGGCCTAAAGTTGACCGAAAGAAAACTATCATTAAAAGAAGTTTTAGCGGCTCATCAGAATGGTCAACTTAAAGAAGCCTTTGGCACCGGCACGGCTGCTGTTATCTCGCCAATGGGAGAACTTAATGTTCAGGGCAAACCTTTGATCTTAAATGACAAAAAAATTGGCCCAATTGCTCAGCGACTTTATGATGAAATTACGGCTATCCAGTACGGCGAAAAACCCGACCCTTTCAATTGGATCGTTCCGGTTTAATTTCTACTTTTTTCGGATATAAAGAGTTTTTTCCACTTCGGCCACAATTTGACCAGCTTGATCTTTGATTTGCACCAAACGATGCCAATCCATTTTTGGTTGAACTTCGAGTGTGCTTTTAATTTGCGAAATATCCGACTCTTCCAAAGTAAATTCAGCAGTCAAATGAGTTTTTCCCGGCTTTAGAAATCGAATGGTTGCAGCTCGGTCCCAAACCACATAATTCTTTCCCAAGTTTCTAAGCAACATCACCATATAGAAAGCGTCCGTCATCGCAAACATCGAACCACCGAATTGCGTCCCAACATAATTGGAAGTCCACGGTCGCAACTTCAATTCGACAACTAAGCGTCGCCATTTTGCATCTGCATACTGAACTTTAATTCCCGCACCAAAAAACGGGGGCCAAAAATTCCAAATTCTAAGTAGATATTGCTTCCATCCCAAAGTTAGGACCTCTTCATCATTTTCAAACGATCTTCGTTGACCATTTTTCTTTGCAGATCCATGACCAAAGCCATCAGTCTATTTTTCAAAACCGGATTGGTGTCATAGAACTCAACACCAAAATAGGTCACCTTTCCATCTTCTTCAACCACATATTGGATGTGCTTCACTTCAGCGAACAAATCAATATTTTTACCTGATGGGGGACGAATGACTCCCCGAAATCTAGATCCTTTGATCAGACCGGGATTTTCAGTTGTCCCTTTGAAGTTTTCAAATGGAGCACTGTTTTTAAAAAACAATCTGGCTCCACCAGCCGAAACATCGGCCAAAGCTACGGCTATATACTGAGGCTTTCCCAAAAATTCGGTGATCGTCAAATAGATGTCTTCTAGATTTTTAATTCCCAAGCGAAAAGTGGCCCTTCGCTGCAACTTATAGACATCACAATTCAAATTTAAAGTCGCAATTAAATTTTTGACTTTCAAAATTCCCACAAAAAAATATTTTTCGGCTCCGACGTGAAAATTCCCAATCACCTGCAAGTCACCATTGGGAACTTTTCCCTCCGCGATAATAGCACCCGAAATTTCATCATTTTCAATGATTTCCCTTGGTAAAAAATGAAAAAGTCCCTCTTCTTCACCTTTGCAAACAATCTCGCCCTGAGACAAAAAAAGTTCCTCAAAAAGCCTTTTTCTTTCGAGCAACGACCGAATTTTTTCAAATGGTTCTTTAGAATTATTCATACCAAAATAGGATCTCGAAGTTTCTGATTCAAATCTATGAGTAGTTAAACTAGACCGCGATGTTGGTCTGGTTTTACCTCAATTTCTTATTAAAATTCTTCAAATTTCCGATCCGAAACCTGAGGAAATGTAACCACCCAATGAATGCAGTAGATCGCCGCCACGAAATAAGAGCCAACCAAACCCTGCAATTGACCCCGGTCAATTGCACTCTGATTTGTGGCAACGATCAAGTTCCTTTGAGTATCATCAATTACCACTATCGTGGCGCCTGTTTTCAGACCAAACCAAACGACTATCGACTGCAAATCAAAGGCTCTTACTTACAATTTAAAATTGGCCAAAAAGAGCTTCCCGAAAAAATCAATTTCCGCATCACCTGGGAAACCATTGCAGAAAATGGATGCTTCGGCGTCGAATTTTCGACTGATTCTTCTTACGTTTTGGCTCGAGCAGAAAGATTTAGAACTCATTCCGTCAATACTCCGACTATTTTGTCTCAAGATCCTTTAGATCCAAATCGGATCATTTATTTTAAGGCGATCAATGTTTCTACGACTGGAATGATGATTTCCACTTCACTTTCAAACAAACATCTATTTCCCGGAATGGAACTAAAAACGGCCATCCTCGAAATTCCAGGCATCGGAAAAACCGACGTCAGTTTATTTATTGAAAACTCAAGATCTGCGGACGAGGGAAAGAGCATTCATTATGGAGTTTCGGTCAAAGGAAGCAGTCACAACTATATTGAGTTGATTTCGAAGTACCTTTCTAATCTTGGCACCTCCGAAACTCCGGAGCAAAGATTAGAACTTTTGGCTCAGGCAAATCTCATTCATAAAAACCTAAGCAAACACCTCACAATTCGCGAAGTCAAAACTCAGGCTGATTATGATCAAGTATTAAAGCTACGTTTTTACGGATACAAACTAGCTGGAAAGACCAAAGAAGGTATCACTTGGAAAGACATGGGTGACGGACTTGCAAATGAAGGCATTGTCATCGCTGCTTTTTTGGCTGGACAACTGGTCGCGTCGGCCGAGTTTCGCCTTCAAAAGATTCACGGCCTTAAAACTTCTGACAAAGTCGACCTCAAAGCAATTCCAAAAATTCGCACGGATCATTTAGCCGAAATCAATAAATTGGTAGTTCATCCCAGTGCTCAAAACACGGATATTGTTCTAGGCGTTTTTCAAAAAATACATGCGATTGCCATGCTCAATGGTCGCCCAGACGGAGTGATTTTAGCCGAGGACAAATTAGTCACACTTTATAGTCGCCTCGGTTTTCAGAAAGCGGGTTTCAGCTACCCTCATCCAACTAAGACCAACACGAACTTACATTTGATGATCATTCATGGCGAAGCCTATGCGACATCGGATGGAATGAATCCCTATGCTTGGTCTGTGGCATTTTCAGAGTCACACCAGTATTTTTCCGAAATCGGAATTCAAACCGAATCAAAGCTCAACCTGCGACAAAGCTTTGTCAAAGGTTTGACTTTTCTTGCGGTGAAACTTTTTAAAAAGAAAAAGAAAACTTTTTCCCAGCCTAGCCGAGAAAGCCCACTGAACCCTGTCACAAGAAATATCGCGGACCCCAAGTGGACCAAACAACACCTCAACGCGACAGTGTTCCTTCCTTATATTTTAGAGTCAGAAAATTTAATCGGCAAAGAAAGAACCGCCCATATTCTTTTAGAGTTTGGCTTTGATAGCTCTTACTTTCGCTCACCCAGCAATTGGATCAGCATTGATTTTTTTGATGGCTTCATCAATGAGTTTCTTAAATTTGGCGATCCTTTTTTGCTCAACAAACAGGCCGGCTATCGCTCGACTTCCAAGGAAGTTTTAGGGGCCAACTATTTTTTAATGAAGCATTTCCTTTCGCCCGGCTTGGCATTTAAATCTTTTGAATCCTTTCTGCCTAAATTCAATAAAACTAGGGTTTATAAAGTCATCGAATCATCGATTGGAAGCTGCCGAATTCGAATCACCAACCCAGATCCAACCTTGTTACCAAAACACAAATCGGCGAAAGAAAATTGGGTTGCTCTGATTGAGGCCTACATTCAAGTCATTACCGGCAAAAAGGGGTCTGTCACCGTCGTTAAGTCTTCTTTCGAGGGAGACCACTATTGTGAATATTTAGTGAAATGGAAAAATCCACTCTTCACTTTCCGAAATGGACTTCTCTTTACGGCAATGTCCCTTTTAGTTTGGCAAAGCGCCAGCTTGGTTTACGATCGTTTTGAGGTGACCGTCGCCCTGACCTACTTTGGCTTGGCGTCACTTCTCACTTTAACAGGCGTTGCGGTTTTTCAATGGAAAAAGCACAGTCGCCATTATAATGAACTGCTCGATTCCATGCATCGCTTTGAAAAAGATGCAGACGAAAGATATCGGGAACTGCAAAGCTCTAAATCAATACTAGAAAAAGGTTATCAAGAGGGACGTCTGCTTGAAAATATCAATCGTGAAATTCAAAAAACTGATGATTTGACTAACATCCTGCAAATTGCCCTTGAGTCGATTTGCACTCAATTTGATTTCAAGCGCTCTTTTGCCATGATCATCGATGACAATCAGAAAATTCTTCGAACTGCTGCCGTGTTTGGTGGAGATTCCAGCTTAAATGACATCTGGCAATTTAAAGTGGATGTGTCAGTCAAAAGAGACAGTCCCCTTGTGCTTTCATCAGTTTTTCACACCGGACAATCGATCTTAATTACCAATGTCGAAGAACACAAGTTTCAGCTCAACGAAGGTTCAAGACGCCTGATTGAGAAATTGCAAACCACCGGCTTTACCATGGTGCCAATCCCTTCTGAAAAACAAAACTGGGGTGTTTTGATAGCCGACAAGGGAATGAGTGGCGATATCATCACCCGCCGAGACTTAGTCGCTCTTCAGCGGGTTTCCCAATCCATTGGTTTGGCCCTGGATAAAAAGGCCAAAATTGAAAATGAAGTGCAAGTTCGAAAGATATTTCAAAAATATGTCCCTTCTGCTGTGGTTCAAAGCACCTTAGGCCTCCAAGAACCTAAATTGGGTGGAGTCACCAGAGATGCCATTTGCCTTTTTATGGACATTCGAAACTTCACTCAACTTTCGGCACAGATCCCACCACAAATTCTTTGTGAACTGCTCAATCGAATTTTTGATTTGCTTCAGAAATCCATTTCTTCCAGTAATGGAATGATCGACAAATTTTTAGGTGATGGCGCCTTGGTGACCTGGGGAGCGATACCTGGCTCAATCCCAGATCCTCAACTTTCTCTTCTATCAGTTCAAAACTTTTGTGAAAACTTGGTGATCTTGAATCAGGACCTGTCTCAGCAGGGACTTCCCCCAATTGAGGTGGGATTTGGTCTTCACCGTGGGCCGGTGATTGCTGGAAATATTGGCTCAAATGAGCGCATGGAATTCACAGTCATTGGTTCGACCGTCAATATCGCATCCCGGTTAGAACAATTGACCAAATCTTTTCAAGCCCAAGTCGTTATTTCAGATTCTCTATTTTCATTCTCGGAATTGGATTCACGCTGGACCATTCATCCGGAAACTTCAGTTCGAGGATTGAACCAACCCATTGCGGTTGCTTCCCTTAAACTTCGCCAATTTAAAACTTCCAAACCGGAGGCCGCATGAAGCCGATTTTAGACAAAATAGAAATCGCCCAAGGACTGTTTCGCCAGCGATTGTCTGATCTCCTTTCGGATGGTGGCCTGACCAGGGAACGCTACGTGCGCTTTCTTTCAATGCAATATCATCTCACCAAAGGCGTGCAAATTCCGTTTATGAGTATCGCCGCCAATCCAATCACCGCAAAAAAAAGAAATTTACGAAAGTGGCTCATTCAATTTGCCAATGAAGAAGAGTTTCACTTTGAAATTGCAAAAGCCGATCTTAAAGAATTGGGTACAGAGCCATTAGATTGCCCGTTTGACACCAAGTTGTGGTGGCTTTACTTTGACTCGGTCATTCAATCTAGACCTTTTGTTAGATTGGGCGCCACTTGCATATTGGAAAATATCGGCGATGGCTCTGCCGAAGTTTTAGATAAATTGATAAAAGAAAGTTCTTTTTTAAACCCTAAAAATTTAAGATTTTTAACGATTCATCGACACGGCCCCAACCTTGATCATGGCGCCCAAATTATTGAAGCTTTAAATCAAGCCGATTTGACGGAACAGGAGCAGCTGGATGTCCTAGAAGGCGCAGAGACCGCCATTACGCTGTATATGCGCTTCACCCATTGGATTATCACCGGGGAAAATCTAAGGTAGCTCAGAAAAATTTAAATTCACGTTGAAATTCAATACTATTTCTTTTTCACCAGCTCAATGCCGGTTTCGGTCACCAAAATTTTACGTGCCTTATACAAAGACCCAAGAGCCATCTTGTATTTCTTTTTACTGACACCAAAAATTTTATAAATTTCTTCTGGCGTGGTTTTATCGGTCAAATCCGCTTTCCCTCCCGCGGCCGCCAAATAATCCAAAATCATATCGCCAATGACTGGGCTGCCAAAATTTCCCGGAGGATATAGACTGACATCCAGCTTAAGATCTTCCCTGATTTTTTTGATGAATCCTTCGATTTCTTGATCTTTTTCTAATCGTTGAAAAACTTCATTGTAGTAAAGCACTGCCCAGTACTTTTGATCGACGATGACCTTAAAGCCCAAATCCGTTTCGGCCTTTATGACCAATCGAACCAGCTGACCTTCTTTGTATTCGTCAGGTTTTACTTTATCTTCAATTTTTGCTTTGGCATCCATCATCATGATCTCACTCATATTCTCAATTCGAATCGGCACACTATCTTAAAAATCACTATTACCAAAATAAAAAAGGACAGGTTTCCCTGTCCTTTCACTAAAATTCAAAAACCAAAAGAAAACTATTTCTTTTTAGCGGCTTTTTTCTTAGTTGTTTTCTTAGCTGCTGCTTTCTTAGTTGCTTTTTTCTTTGCCATGATGTCCTCCGTTAAATAAATATTGCTTGCAAATGTTTTTTTCGTCAATAGGCGGATTTAATTTCTGGACCCATGCGACATTTTCAATTTTTGACGACAAATAAATCTAAATAATCTCCGTAACCCTCTTCTTCCATTTTTTCTTTTGGAATAAAAATCAACGCTGCCGAATTGATACAATATCTAAGGCCGCCTTTACTTTTCACAGCATCCGGAAACACATGACCCAAATGAGAATTTGAAATTGTCGAACGCACCTCTGTTCGTACCATCCCATGACTTTCATCAGTCAAAGATTTGACTTGCTTAGTATCGATTGGCTTATAAAAGCTCGGCCAACCAGTACCCGAATCAAATTTATCTATTGAAGCAAACAATGGAACCTTGGAAATCACATCCACGTAGATCCCTTCACCTTTATGGTTCCAATATTTATTTTGAAAAGGCATTTCAGTGCCATTTTTTTTAGTAATTTCAAATTGTTCGGGAGACAAAAGACGTCTTAATTCCTCTTCATTCTGAGGAAACGAACATGATTCAACATCAAATTTCTTTTTCATTTCTTTACCTCTAAAGCTATGGACCAAGCTTCGTTTTTTTAAGAAAACCATCAATTGAGATCTCTAATAAATCCAAAACCAATTCAAAATCTTTTTCAGTTCCATAATAGGGATCGGGAATGTGTTTGATGGACGGATCTGGATGAAAATCTGTGACAATTTGCAGTTGAGCCATATTTTCATTAACATTAGCTGCAACTTTGCGTGAATTTTCAAGATTGGATGGATCCATCACCAAAATCCAATCAAACTCTTCAAAGTCCTTTTCTGTCAATTGCCGCCCCAAATGAGTCATTTCATATCCACGCTTTTCAGCATGACGAATGGATCGTACATCCGACCGCTCCCCGATGTGATAACCAGCAGTGCCAGCTGAATCGACTAAAATATCAAGACTTTTATTAGCTACAATTTTTTTCAAAATGGCTTCAGCCGAAGGAGATCTACAAATGTTTCCCAAACAAACAAATAAGACTTTTGTCATAGTTAAATCCTTTCACATCAGACGAAATCAAGCAACACGGGGTTGTGTCAAAAGTTTAGACAAAGACTGTAAGCAATTCACCTTGTCCCTAGGATTTCCCTCTGAAAACGCGGTCTTTTACTAGAGTAAATCACTCTTTAAAAAAATGAATGTCGCAAAAAATAGGTCAGTGGTAGTTTGCACGTGATTTGAATCTTATAAACCAAAAGGTCGTAAATATGAAAATATCAATAACTTCACTTTTTTTAGCGCAAACCATCACTGCGATTGCTTTTAGCGCAAACGCAGCTAACCAAACTTACTTGCCGGCAAAAAAAATCGATGGCTCAACTGGCATCAAATTTTCAATTCCCTACAAAGCGGGAATTCACCACGGAACTTCATCGGAAGTTTCAGGCAAAGTGATTACAGATGAAAACGACAATCTAGTTAAAGCGAGCTTCACAGTTCCCATCAGCTCGCTTTCGACGAATAACGCCACTCGCGACTGTCACATGCGAGAAGCTCTTGGAATTCAGTATGAAGGCTCCAAATTTCCAGACAAACACGTCTGTGATTCAGATAACAACCTTCCCGCGGAAGGGCCGGACTCAATCCAATTCAAAAATATCACTTTTGAATTCTCGAGCTTCGAAGCCGCTCCTAGCACTCCCCTTCCATTAGACATCGCGACTGAGACCCAGGTTAAGGCGTCCCTCAATATTCACGGAATCAAACAGGATGTCACCTTACCTTTAAAAGTGACCAAATCCATCAATGAAGACGGCTCCTCTCGTTTACTGATCACCGGAAAATTTCCTGTGTTGTTATCCGCACATGAAATCAAAGTGAAACCCTTTAAATTAGGACCTTTTGAAATCGGAGTTTCTGACAAAGCGACCGTTGAGTTAGATCTTGTCGTGGACAGCAAACAGTAGGTTTAGAAAATGATGGCCTGGTCATTTCCATTACTTTTCACTTCTATTTTGATGCTTTCCGCCTGCGCTCGCGGGCCGATTGGTCTGAAGTTTGGAACTGAATCGGAAAATGATGGCAAACAATCTGACCAACAGATGGAAACAACCTCTGGCCGATTTGGCGACACTTTGAATGGTCGAATCATTGGCTGGGACGAGGTCAATCAGAAGGTTTTCTCGAAATATTGCCTCAATTGCCATTTGAGCAAAGAATCCCCAAAACTTGAAACCTTACAAGACTATCGAAATGCACTTTCAAAAGTCGAAAAGGCAGTTGTCATTGAAAAGACAATGCCGAAACGAAAAGGCTTAAATGCTGATGAAATGGCTTTGGTCAAAAATTGGATCGCCAACCGCGCACCCCAACAAGGTGTTGATTTAAATCCAACCCCGGAACCAACCAAGCCCATCGACGGTCAGCCTAGCAATCAACCACCAAAGCCAGTGACCTTTCAAGATTTGAATCAGGCCTTTTACGAGGCAAAATGTACGGTTTGCCACTATCCTAAAAACGAAAAGAAATTAAACGACTACTCGACCTACGAATTATTTCGCGACAATATTGGAACAATTTTAGCTTCGACCACGATCTACATCACTATGCCACCTCCGCAGAATGACGAAATGGTAGGAGAAATCAATCCGGTGCAATTGTCTAGAGCCGAAAAAGAAATGATCAACCGTTGGATTTTAGACGGTCAAAAAGAAAAATAGATTTTCAATTTAAAATCGAATTTGAATTAGCGGGGACGATTCCGTCCACCGCGAGATCCGCCGCCACTACTGCCGCGACCACCTTGACTGCCGCCTCGTGAGCCACCGCCCCGATTGCCGCCGCCTCCGCGTCCACCACGACCACCGCCTCTGCCGCCGCGGCCGCCACCACCTGGAAGCGGAGCTGGCAACTGAGACTTCTCGGAAGCGTCCGAGTGATAAACATGCTGACGATCAACTGGTACAGCTTTACCGATGACCTTTTCAATTGAACGCAAAAGCGCTCGCTCTTCAGCATCGCAAAAAGCAATGGCAACGCCACTAGCGCCGGCTCTTGCCGTTCGACCAATTCGATGTACGTAACTTTCAGACTCGAATGGCAATTCGTAATTGATGACATGGGAAACATTATCGATGTCGATTCCTCGAGCTGCGATATCCGTAGCAACTAGAACTTGAATTCGACCACTGCGCAAATTCTCCAGAGCTTTTTGTCGCGCATTTTGCGATTTATTACCGTGAATGGCAGCAGCCGGAATCCCGCTATTTTCAAGAGTCTCTACAACATTGTTGGCGCCGTGCTTAGTTCTAGTAAAAACGATGACCGAATCAAACTCGGGCTTTTTCAAAAGACTTTTTAAAAGATCTTTTTTGTTCTTTTTGTCGACGAACATCACAGACTGACGAATCATTTCGGCCGTCGAAGAAACTGGTGCGACTTGAACCTTAACAGGCTTAGTTAAAATAGAATCCGCCAGCTGTTGAATATCTTTGGGCATGGTCGCCGAGAAAAACAAGGTCTGACGTTCTTTTGGCACTGCCAACAAGACCTTACGAACATCAGGCAAAAATCCCATATCCAGCATTCGATCCGCTTCGTCTAAAACCAAAACTTCAATTTTAGAAAGGTGCAGATATCGTTGTTTCATCAAATCTAACAATCGACCTGGAGTCGCGATCAAAACGTCAACCCCACCCGCCACAGCTTTAACCTGTGGACTTTGACCGACACCACCAAAAATGACGGCATATTTTAAAGGCAGAAACTGACCATAAACTTTAAAACTATCAAAAATTTGAATCGCCAATTCACGAGTCGGAGCCAAAACTAAAACTCTTGGCTGTTTAGCCTCAAGGCGCTTAGGAGTACGAACCAATCGCTCTAAGATTGGCAGTGCAAATGCGGCAGTCTTTCCGGTGCCGGTTTGCGCACAGCCCAATAAATCATGGCCTTCAAGCAGGGCTGGAATTGCCTTTTGCTGAATCGGAGTTGGAGTCTCGTATCCTGATTGCTGAACGGCCTTTAAAATGGCTTGATTGAATTTAAAATCGGTAAACAAGGGAGCGGAAGAATTCGAAGTATTTTGCATAGCAACGTGCTACAGGTCTCTGACGGAAAGCACAAGGCAATATTCCCGTTCAGAATTAAATTCTCGCACATTCTGTCTCTTTCTCATTGCAATAGCTTATTTCTTGTTCAAAGCTCTTGGTCCATGATTAAGAGCAACCCCCAAAGTAAGACCCAGAGCCCATCTCAGCATCCTTCTCAGGGCCCTACAGAAAGCCAATCTGTCATCCGCCCATTAGAAATGGTGGATTTAAAGGCTTTAAAGACCTTTACCGATCACGCCATCGGAACCGGCTATTACACAATGGCTGAACTTGAAGAAATTTATAATAAATCCTTGGATCAAAAAACTAAAACAATGACCACTTTAGTTTTACTTCAAGATGGGAAAATTTGTGGCGTGCGCATCACCTATCCCCCGGGCAATTGGAGCCACGGAAAAGGAAAAGGTCTCAATCCAAAATTATGGCCCTACCCTCTGGAACAAACCGCCTATTTCCAAAGTTTGTTTGTAGCGCCAGAACTCACTGGAACTGGTTTAGGCAAAAAACTTTCCTTAAAAGCCATCGAGATCCTGAAATCCATCCATGCCAAGGGAATCGTTTGCCACAGTTGGGTCGAGTCTCCTCATGATTCCAGCGGAAAATATTTACGCAGCCTTGGCTTTCAATCCATCGCAAAACACACGCACTATTGGAAAGAAGTCGACTATCAATGCACGCGCTGTGGTTCCCCCTGCTTGTGCACAGCTGAAGAAATGTATTTAGATCTAACTAGAAAGGCAATTTTATGAGCACATCCTATTGGCTAGACCGATCACCAACTAAAGAAAAGAAAACCTACGATGTCATCGTGGTGGGCGCTGGAATTTCAGGCCTATCCACCGTCTATTGGCTCAATCAAGAAGACCCCACTTTAAAAATTGCCCTAATTGAAAAACACCGAATCGCTTTTGGCGCCAGCGGCAGAAATGCGGGCTTTATCACCTGCGGATCGGTGGAACACTTCAACCGTATGATTTCAAAACACGGCAAAGACGAGGCCGTTGAAATTTGGAAATTTGCCGAGAAAAATTTAGCTCTACTAAAAGAACATATCATTCAAGAAAATAGCGAAAAAATCGAATTCAAACGGCGCGGAGCTTATTCTTTAGCTGCGCAAGAATCTGAATTCACGGAACTAAAAAATGTTGCCAAAATTATGGCCGACCTTAACATTCCAACTGAAAGCTATGATGCCGATGCCATCCGTAAAAATGTAGGCGCCACCAATTTCGTTGGCGGAATTAAGTACCTAGATGATGGGGAAACCAATCCAGTAAAACTTTTGGAGCTGATGCTGACCAAAGTGAAATGTGACCTTTATGAAAGCACTGAAGCTCATGGCTACGAATCAACTGATGAAGGCACTCGCATTTTAAAAACTGACAACGGTGACTTCGAAGCGCCAATGTTGGTTTACAGTCTGAACGGCTACTCACCTTCTATGCATAAATATTTTGAGGACAAAATTTACGCCACCCGAGGCCAAATTTTGATGATGGAAAAGGTTCCGATGTTCATGGACGGCCCTTGCTACGCCAATTTCTACTTGGACTATTTTCGACAAATGCCCAATGGCGCCCTATTGATTGGTGGATTTAGGCAATTAGAAAAATCAACCGAGGTGGGCTATTCGGACCACATCACGGATGTGATCCAAGACGCCCTTCACCACTTTGTGAAATCTCACTTGCCTGAGCTTCGCGACAAAAAAGTGACTCACCGTTGGGGCGGCGTCATGGGATTTAGCCGAGATGGTCAACCTTTGGTAGGAGCACTGCCTGACGACAATCAAGTTTTCTTTTGCGGCGGCTACACCGGTCACGGAATGGGCTTAGCCTTTAACACCGGAAAGGTTTTAGTAGACGGAATTTTTGGTCGAGATGTCCCGCGCTGGTTATCGGCTCGCCGCTTTAGCTAAATAAATTTTAATTTAAAATTAATTATTTTAAATTTTTGAAAGTGTTTTTACCAATCTTAGTTGTCCTTATGACCTTTGTTTTGACT
>CAZDHC010000065.1:0-19150 GCA_964505225.1 uncultured Bdellovibrio sp.
TAGTCCGGTTGGATTACTGATCGGCGCAATTTCGCTGCTGGCGGGCGCGTTTGCGCCCCCAAGATAACTACACGAGTTCAGCACCGGAGTAAATACCGATGATCTGAAATTGCGTAGCAGAGCGGGCAAGACCAACTAACGTGGCGAACACGTTAGCCGTATCAGCATCGGTGAACAACCCGACCTTGCCTTCATCAGCACCGCCACCCAAGTAATAGGCGACACCCTTCGTGAGACCGGAGACGGTCAAGACCGCTCCCGGCTTTGCATACTGGATGGGGTTGCCTGCGGTCACGGTCTGAAGCGCCACGCCAACCATGTCAGCCGTAAGCGCAGCAGCAGCGTTAGCGACCTCGATCAACCCTGCGCTGGTACGCCGGACCACCTGACCAATAGAGATTGCTTCAGCAGCAATACCATGATCTATCTGTGATTCCTGTGAGAAAACTACACCTGTTAAAACTGCGTAAGCCATGTTATGTTATCCTTAAGCCTGAACCGAACCGATGTCAGCAACCATCGCACCCTGTCGAACGCCAGTGATTTCCACTTCAAGAGCGCCGTCAAAGGGAAGGTCTTCAGAGTAGCCCGTAATCAAAGCGTTAAACGAATGATACGGTTTGGTAGAGCCGACGCCCTGCTTATAAATTGTCAGAAGCCCCTGAGCGCGTGGCTGAAGATTGTCCAGCCAACTTTGGTTTGCATCGAACACCATTAACGTCCAGTCCATACCTTCTACTGTTGGCTTAAAGTATCGAGCCAAGTCGCTGCCAGCCGTAACGTCAACCGTGTCAAGTGACTTATTGAACGTGAAGTTCGTTTGGTCGCCTGTTAGGGTCAAGTTGTCAGCCGGAGCAACACCACCAGTAGGTAGGAACACAACCACTAAATCTTGTCCTACAAGTCTATCTGCCTGAGCCATTTTTATCCTCTATTTACTTGCCCGCAAGCGGTATAACGCTCCGTGAGCATAATACTGTACATTGGCAATTACGTCTTTGTCATACCACAAACCGACCTGAGTTACCTTTGCGTAGCTTAACCAGCTATTAGGATAATCCAGATGTTGATGCACCAGTGCGGTATTAATTAGCCCTGCAAGCGTTTCAGCCTGAAGCTGATTATTACTCACAGCGTTAACCCGCATGATAATATCGAACGAATCTCTCGGAGAAGTGTTTTCGTCAGCACCCGAATAATAGAACATTCCTATGTACGGGTAAGCAGTCGATCCCGGCGCGGCATCCATAAAAATCTTATTGCCGACCAGCGTCGTGATTGCTGGCACAGCTAGGAGTCTCGAACGAATCGCCGTAGAAGCATCAGCTATCATTCGTCCCCCCCGCCATCCGTCCAGAAAATGCCCTCGTACCAAGTTGCTAGAAGCGCTTCAGCCCGCTGCAATGCTGGTAACATAAACGGGCGATTGAGTCGCCCCTCTTCAAGAGCCGCTAACTTTCCAGTAACATCATCGCTATAAACAAGCCATGCGTTACCCTCAAAGCGTCCTGCCTCATCACGTCCCTGCCCAGTTTTAATACTGTCGTTTAGCTGACCAGTCACAACGGCTGGTGCTGAACCCCAGTCAGAGGGCGATATTGGAGACCAGCTACTCTTAATGTCCTGTGCTACTGCATCAGCAATCTTTTTAGCTGTCGTGCGGAGTCGTTTAGGTAGCTGACTTTCAAGTTTGTCTAGCTTACTAAAATCGACATGCAGCTTTGCTTGTATCATGGCGTCACCCCTGTATCGACCAACGCTATGATCGCGGACTTCGCCGTAGCATTACTAACCCGCGTCACAAGGCGCTTTATTTCAAACTCGTCGTTAACGTTGTTGTCAACAACGATCACATGGTTAGGCCACAGAGGGGCGTCGTGTGGCACAAAAATTTCATAAGCGCTAAATACCGCTTCTTGGTCAAAGATATTTGTGTCCTGAAAACGCTTACTCTCATCAACCCTGCATGGAATATCGGGAAGTCCATTGTATAACAACGGGTCGCCACGAGCGTTAACCACCGAGCCGGACGGAGAAATGTCAGAAATGTATGGCATGATCCGATATGTCGATGGAAACATCAACGTTGTAACACGCGAACGACGATGATCGAGACGCTTTTTAGTCAGGCCGCGCTCAACTGTCATAACGCGCACCCCTGCTAAACGCATAGTCTATACGTCTCAGGGTGACAGTTTTAATCCCGCCACCCGCAAACTCACGATACATTGCCATGCAATGCTGGTACACCTGATCCTCAGATAAGGTGTGAGTGCCGTCTTTAGTGTCGAAAAGATCAAAACGATGTCCGGCTTTTGTGAGCCAGACTTCAGCCGCAGCAGCACGAACATCGAAAACTACTCCACGCAGAAAGTACGAGAGTCCACCCGTACTTGCGGCAAACGTGACGCTACGCTGCGGAAAGCTGACGGTGTTTGTTGGCGCTGCCGCGCCCAACGTGTCTACTACCGAATAAGTGCCTTCATCGAACCACTGACCAATGTAATTAGAAAAGAAGTAACTCTTATACTGAACCACACCGTTAACACTAATCGGAACAACGACGAGTTTTACATCGTCAACATAACGGCTGTGTCGATCCAAGATAGATTGAAGTTGGTCATCTGTCCAGTAGCTAACATTGTCAATGGTAGCCTCTGCGGTCTCCGCCGAAGCAAGAGACCGCAGGTACGCAATGACATTAGCCATGCCTGCTCTAGCCATAATACCCCCTTAAGGGAAACTATTACGCAGGCGTGGTAGCGTCAGACCAGATTTCAATACCCCACGTCGGACGCCATGCGCCGACTGCGTAGATCATCGTAGCATTCAATTCAGTCGAACGAAGCGAAGCGTTACGTTCCGGCTCGATGCGGAAACCGCGTCGAATGTCCAGCGCGATAGCATCACGCGAGAACAGCGCTGCCGTCGCCCACGTACCATCACCGTCCGTTGTGATCGTCGGAAGATTGCTAACCGCAATGGTCAGGTCAGCATACTGCGTGACATAGTAGCTGCGGGAAATCTCGTCACGAACACTAAGAGACGCAGGCGAGGCCAGCGCGGTAAAGGTGTTATAAATGTCGAGATACTGGTAAGGATGCAGAACCAGTGTATACGGGCCGGGAACGTTGTTTGCTTCGAGAATAGCGCGGGCCGCCATCACCTTACCCATGTCGAAAGCAGACGCCTTAGCACCCACCGGAGTCAGGGTAAACGACGGGAAGACACCGAGCAAATCCTGTTCGAGTTTCTTACCCATCACATAACCGATGTCACGCGCAGCGTCAGCAAACACGTCTTCGGTATCGGTGTCTACACGCCGATCCGTGATGATAAACTGCTTACCGATTTCTTTAGGGGTCAGAGTCGTGAGCAACGCACGATCAAATGCAGTCGTGGTCAAATCAGCCACTTCACCCAAGTTGTCGGTAACACCCGTTTCCACATACTCGGAAACGTTACGAGTGACCATACCGTTATAGTCGGTAAAGGTCTTCACCAGCGAAGGCATGATAAAGCCAGCCTTCGCGTAATCTAGCGCGGCTTCCCAAATTGCAGGAAGAACATCACTAATTAGAGCATAAGTCGATTCATTAGCCATTTGAGGTCAATCCCAAAAGTATATTTAGCGCCGGGAAAAGTCCAGAACGCCGCCGCCCTTGTTCGTCTGTACACCGGGATCGAGTGGGTGAACGCGATTCTTGCCAGCAATTCGATCTTTAATAGAATTACTGATAGTTTCAGCGTTGTGTGCTGGTGAGCTTGGTGAACTTCCAGCCGCAGGCTTATTTGCCCGCGCGGCAAATTTTGCAGCGGACGCATTGATTTCATCGACGGTATTACCACTAATGTAAGCAGCGTCGTCAGCATCCAGTTTGTGCGCTGCTAATGCAGACGCGACAAGTTTTTGCCGCTCGGTCTGTGCAGACGTTTGAACCAATGACTCTAGCTGCTCTTTCAACACCTTCAATTGAGCCTGAACCTCGTCAGGTACAACTTGCGTGGGCGTGATAGCTGGCGTTGTGAGCGTCTCGCTCACAACCGGAATCTGTTTCTTGAGCTTATCAATTTCTAGGCGACGGCCTATGCTTTCCTCAAGTACAGCTTTGTAGAGTGGGTGGTTCTTAATCACATCGTCTGTGATTACGGGCGTCACGCCCTGCGCTTGCGCGCCATTTTGCGGGTCTCCCGCGCCCTGAGTTTCTTCAGGCATTTTTATTCCTCTAAATCAAAAAGCCACAAGGAAAATAACCTTGTGGCTAAAAATAAGTGTGTCTATCTAAGTATTGGCGGAGCTTTGCTCGATTAGAGTTGGTTGCAGACTTACATACTGCTGCCCCTTGTGTAACGCCGTTACTGTAATCGGATAGATGTTACAATTACTATATTACCACAGTATTTCTAGTTGTCAAGGGGTCGGTTTCTGATTCGCCGCGCTGTTGGGCGAAAGATCATTTCCTTCAGCCTTTGACGGGTTCAAAAATTCCTGTTCCGACTCTTGACGCATGTATTCAAGCTCAGTCGCCCAGTTCAAACCACGACGCTGCGATACCGTCTGGCGGGACACAATATTCATAGCGCGTTCAATCGCGTCAACATTGACTTCTTCAGTCTGATCGACTGGTAGCGGATCAGCATGAATAACTGTCGGGCGTTTGATCTCACCCCGTCCAGCTGCAAAGAATATAGCGCGGGAGATGTCCTGAAGCAAGCGCCCATAGTTATCACGCAGGATAATATTCTTTGATAACGGGTCGAGAAAGATAGTACGAACACCTGCATTGGTTACACGCTGGAAGTCTTTAACCTCGCCGCGTAGGACAATCACACGATTCTCAGCTAGGATATTTGTGTGCATCACTTCCAGCATCGTCATCGACGCTGCAAGCTCAGAGTCCATTTCAAGGTTGTAAACCTTTGCGTCAGGCTTTGGAATTGCATACAGCGAGTTGATCGCCGTCTGCTGCACATCTTCTGGATTCACGCCTGTTGCTACCGTCTTTGGAGACGAATAGTAGCGTATGATGCGGGCGTTTTCAGAGGCAATTAGGTTTAGCTTATCCTGCAAGCCGAGCGTCGGCAATTCCGGCAACCCATAGAACTGATTCGGGTTTGGCAAATGCTTTGTATGAATGATCGGCGGGACGGCACTTCGCCATTCTGTGCGATTGGATACCGCCCACTTAGTACCATTTTTACTGGTGTACTCGATGATCGACCATGTACCGTCAAGATTGTTAACGTAATCGACAATATATTTAACGTCCTCAATTTCCCATGTGACTTCATGCCAGATAACAGTACGGGAATCGTCAGCTTTCCAGTAAGTTGTTACACGGCGCGAGTCGATAGGAATGATACGCGGGTAGCCAAGCTCATCATCATCAGTAATACGCACATAAGCGTGACCACTGACTGCACCATTGAAAATGATTTCGTGCAATAGAGATAAGCCACCATTAGCAAGCCACACATCCTCAAGCCATTCCTCATCCTCTGTTTGTTCTGGTACTTTCGCATCCAGAATAAACTCAGGCATCGTAGGGGCGACAAAGGTCATCGTGCGGTCAATAATCATCTTTGTCATGTTGATGATTACGTTGTCGTCCGGTTCACCTTCAGCTTTATCGAGAAAAGTCTCTTGATCGCCGTAGTAATAGCGCTCACGCTTTGAGATACTTCGACGGCGGTTCTCTCGCTCAGTGTTAAAGGACGTAGCCCCTGCTTGGCGCTTGTTGTCTCCCGGTTTTCTGTAAATTAAAGCTGCGGGCATTTTGTTTTACCTGTAGAACGGGTTTTCCATGAATTTAATAGTAGGGCCGCCATAGAATCGCCCCCTGTTGCTCATCATCAAAGCGACTACAGTATCGTCGTTCCAGCCTGAAGCGGCTGCATAGGTATAAGCTAGTCCTGATGCAGTCCGTTTGATCTGGTAAGCGCCCAGTTCAGCAACCTGCACTTTACCGTAGCGGCTATCTTGCGAGACAATACCAATAAGTCCTTTTTCAAGATCGTTTGCCAGCCGCTCGGTCATATCGCGCTTAATCTCGTTCGTCATATAGACGCCTTCGACGGTTGTACCGTAGCCCTCTTGTAACTGCTCGACCAGCGGGCCACCCATGCTGTTTGCTTCAGCATACACCTTGATAGGTCGCCATTTCTCGATCAGATGATCCAGACGGCCAATCTGCACCTCATAACCAATTTCAGAGAAGCGCTCAATATGCACTTGGTTATGCGTCTCACGCTCCATGATCGAGATAACCGTAAAGTCGTTTTGACGCCCCCAGTCAATCCCGAAGTCGTAGCTAAAGCCGTCACGCGGGTTTTCAATATCCTCAACGTGTGCAGCGGATTCAATACCACGAAACACACCGCCAGCATCAGAAAGAAACTCAGCCAAAAACTCCTGACGGAATCGCAGTTCTGGCAGATCGCGCCGAGCCGCTTCAATTTCAGCAGGGCTAATGTATGGATTAGATGCTGTTGGAATCAGCCAACTCATCCAGTCAGGTTGCAGCGGGTCAAGCCCTGCTACGTACATTTGGTAAAACCAATTCGCTGTACCGTTAGGTGTTGAAATGAGTAACGCCCATCCTAGCTTGTCAGCCAGTGACGGGCGAATAACATCGTACCAGACTTCCTCTTGCATGTAGGCGGCTTCGTCCACAACTACGAAGTCGAGGCCGCTGCCGCGCAGGTTCTTAGGTTCATGAGCCGACTTAATTTCGAGGCTGCCGACTCTACCTTCGCGCTCAAATTCAAGGTACATCTCACGCTCAAGCCTGCGGGACGGCAGGTCTCCGATCATACGGTTAATTGCGCGCCAGTGGGATCGAGCATTGTTATATGTCGGAAATAAGTACCAGCCTTTAAGCCCGCCGTTGATTGCCGCGTCTAGCGACTTAAAACGACCATACACAGACTTGCCAGCACGTCGCCCCCATGACAGTACCTTGAAACGTGCTGGATAGTCGTCAATTTCCTGCTGAATGGGGGTCAGCTTTGGAAATACAATTTTTCCCATTATGGCTCTATTCTAGGCAGTTCATCAATACTCAGGAATACGTCGCCGTCATAAGGGTTACCCTCTTCAACCTCAGACGTAATTGAGGTTGCCATGCGCGCAGACCGCCGCGCCGATGCAGACAGGGTATCCCGCGTCATCACCAAGCGCCGTAGAGAGTTGGTCAGGTCTTCAAGCTCCATCTCCGCCGCACGTTCTTTTAACTTGTCGGTTGCTTGCACAAAAATATCACGGAGTTTTTTATAATCTTCGAGTTCCTGAGAAGTAATCTGAGCCTGTATAAGCTGAAGCTGATTTTTGCGGGCTTCGTCCGTTGGAGTTTGCACCCAGTTATCATAATGCCGGGATCGTTCAACCCACTTGTATTTGAGTGACCACTCTTTCATCAAACCCAGTGACTTGCCAAGCTCATCAGCCGCCCCTTGCAACGTGCGATTAGGGCCAAGTCTCGCAAAAGTCAAGAAGCCCTCGTAGGCTTTTGCGCTTTCTTGAGGGAGTCTATGCCACGCAACTTCAGGCGTTATCAATGAGTTGTCCAAGTTGCACCAGCCAGCATTCTTCTATAATATTTCTAATAGCCGCTTCCTCTGTAGGTCGCAGGCCGTAAGCCTCATCACTCCCACTGTCGAGCCAGATATTAACATCATGCCACCACAGTTTTGTCATATAGTAAAAAAGCCCCTCATCGGGGCTACCTTTCAGGCGGAATATACTGGTGTAAACCAGCTTCAATAAGTTCGTCACCCTGCTGCACCAGAAAATCCAGCAAAGCGGGATCATGTTCTGCAAACAGGCCCGCAACGATCCCAACATAATTAGGTATGTCGCGCAGACCGTCAACGAGTGGATGTTCAGGATCGCCATCGAACGGCTCAACACGGTCAGCCATCTGGCCAACACGCGATATTTTGTCACTCATGCGAACCAGCACCCCGCGTTCGGGCAGGACACCAATAGACGTGGCGTTTCTGAAATTCCCGAACGGGTCAGTATCGCCGGAGTAGTTCTTACGTTTCTTAGCAAGAATATCCAGCCCGATTTTTAGAACGCCAAGATAGGCTCTTACGGCCTGATTATGGTTTAGCATATTAAATAAAACAGGGGCATTTAGCCCCTGTAGTTATCTAGTTGTACCGCTCTTATTCCTCGCCCAAGCCTTCGAGCGAATCCATCAGCGACTCGATGATATAACGACGCATCAGCTCAATGACAGCGGCTTCAGGGCCAAGCTCTGCGGAAAGCTGTGCTAGTTCCAGAACAGCGGCCTCATTAGCCAAACCAGCGTTGTGAACTTCGTCAAATTTTGCATCGAGATATTGACGAGCGTCGGTCTTCAGCAGCAGATGAGGAAGAATTGGTGCATCGTCCGTGACCATAATTGAATTTACAGTTTCACCATTCAAACGAAGATCAAGACGACCAAGAGCAAACAAATAATCATCGTCAGGCGTCGCATCTTCCGTTTCTAAAAACGGCTCAAGCACACCGATCAACCGCAGATCAATACCTTCTGGTACGTTGGTATACTGACCGACACGAACTTCACCAACTTCGAGGTTATAGGCACGAGCCTCTTCGATTCTTGGGTTAATGCGCTCAAATACAATCATCTCATATATCCTTATTGATTAAGCTATAGACAAAGTATAGCAAAAACCAACAAGTATGTCAAGGACTAATTATCGCGTTTGCTGCGCTTAGGTGTAGGTTCATCACCTACATTGTTCAGACCATCATCTAGCGCCTTTGTATGCACCACACCTGCAATAACAGGATCAGCATTGTCTACAGCGTCCACGTTTGGCGACGGGTTAAACTCACCCACGATCTCGCCAGCCGTTGAGACTGCATCTTCGACCTCGCCATCCACGCGGCTGCCTTCAGGGACAATCAGGCGGTGCTGTTCGTCGTAGACTTCAAACGACTGCCAGCCCTGATTATCAATGTTGACCTCGACCTCAAAGCCCTTCTGAAGCAGGCCGAAAACCTTTGTGCGCGTGAAGTCGAACAGGTCGCCACGATCCTTCGTCTCAGAATTGTTTGCGCCGTTGAATACAGAAACATTCCACTGGTTCTCAGGCGTACCCTGCGGAACAGGAATACGCGAACGGATTTGCAAGTCAGCTTTACGATTGTAAGCCATTTTGTTACCCTTCAATAGTTGGATTAGTTGCGTTTACAAAACAAGCTGAGAAACTAGATATTTTCCCAGTCTATATGAACATGTGCGCCGGGATATTTTCGACCATAGGCGCTTATAACCGCGTCAACCTTACGTGCCAGCGTAATATAGTTGTCGTCATAAACGGCTATTAATGTGGTGCGATTAAACCAAATGAAAGCTGCGTTGTAAGTTAGTTCTGGCATGTCCTCTCTTTTCTTTGGTGAATATGTATGGCGCATATTATTAAATGAGTCCTTACATACCTGATAGCTATTATAACAAGGTATCAAGATAATCCTCGATTTCTTGCCGTTTCGTCTCGCTTAAACCCGACCAATCTTGGGGTAATGTGTCGTTTTTGCTGCTGTTACAGGACTTGCATAGAGGAACGACGTTGTAGTGTGTAGTACCGGGACAAAGTACAGACGATACAGGTATCCAATGATCCATAGCTAATCTATCGGCTGATCCGCAAACGGCGCAAGCATTACCAAAATATATCAGTGTAGAACGCCATTGCTCAGTTGTTAGCGTATCAGCTAGATCATTAAGCCTTGCCCGCCGTCGCTGCCCAAAAGCGCTTATTGCTTGTTTACCTTTTGGACTTGCCTGATATTTAGCCCGCGACTTATTAAATTTGTCCCCTTGTTGATAGTGCTGAGTTCTTAACCTGCCCTTATCGGTTTTGTTTGAGTGCTTATCATGCTCTCGTTTACATGATATACACCAACTAGTAAAGCCTCTTTTAGTTTTAGCACTAGGACGAAATTCAGACTCAGGCTTATCTTCTCTACAATGACCACAAATCATGTTGTTCTCCCCAAAACTCTCCAAAACAAAAATGACAACCGAGCGGTGGAGAAGCCGCTTTTTCGCCCCGCGAAGGCTAGGTTGTCTTATACCACTTTATTATAGCAGACTTTTTGATTCTGTCAAGCCGTCAGAAAGCTACGCAGCGCCGTAAACTGCTTTTCGTTCTCGAACCGCAGTTTGAAAACACCGTCTACGATCTCGATGAGCCGGAAATCAAAGCCGTTACGAACGAGGTCGCGTAACTGCGCCTCGCTGTCGGTGCGAAACTCGATGATACGCAGGGTAGCATCGCCGTGAGTGACAATTTTTTCAACGAGCTTACTCATTATTTATAATCCTTGAATACTTGATAGGCACACCAAACGATGAAAGCGCTAAATCCAAACACGATAGCTAGGACTAGGATAGATGCGAGTACGTTAAAGAGTATTTTTGTTCACCCAGTTGTATGAACCGTCATCGAAAAAGCCCGGATCATAGCGTAAGAGCGGCATCCACATCCACTCAGGGATTTCAGTCAGCAGCGACTTCGAGAGTATCTCAGGGTTTGCTAGACCATAGGCTACCTCAGTTGCGTAGCTTTCCCGACGAAGCTGTGACTCCTTTGCATCAATATCTTGGATTTTAACGCTGGCGCGGAGAGCCGCCACCGTCTGAGCCACGATATTCCAGTACGTACCATCGGCCAAGCCGACTGTGATTAACCACATTATGTTAGGTAGAATACCTCATCTTTCTGATTGTTTGCTTTAGTCACATACATGGCCAGTCTAGCCACGTCTGACTTACGCAGGTCAGACACATGGGCATAGGTATAGAACAGACGTGTGTAGCGTCTAGGATCACAGAGGAAGGCCAGCATTGAAACAGGGGCGGTATCCCCCGCAGGCAGGTCTTCCCTCTCGCGCTCCCCCTCAAGCCGCTGCGGAGATATGATATACCCCTCGCTCTCGTTTTGGCGAAAGATTACAATCAAACGTTTCTTTATCATGAGAGTGTATACCCCCGCTTGCCTGAGCCTAGATTGTAGGGGTCGCGGTTTATGCGTCCGGCCTCGACCAGCCATTGCACACGGCGCGGGCTAACTGTCCATGTACGCCGCCCGTCGTCGGGATCGACAAGCTCGAATGTACCCGTCCGTGTCCACTGTTGCAGAACAAAGCCGCGCTGCATGGCTTCCAGAATCTCGTTCGGATCAACCACTTCGTAAGTCATCATTTCAGCCGCCAAGTCCTCAGTAATTGTATTCATCTTAGTCCTTTATAATAAGCATTAGCCCAAACGCGCAGGCCGATGCGAGTACAATACCGACGATCACCCCCGCCACAAACGCCGGATAGGGATCGTAATGTGTGACGACGTAGGTCGTTGCTAGGATTGAAATCATAGACCTAAATTCCGATCTACAAGGTCATTGTAAATACCCTCAACAAAGTCTAGCATATCCCCTGCATCGGAATGAGCGCCAACCTCGCTAGAGTAATTCAAGTGACTCATAAACGTCGCCTCTACCCCGTCAGACTGCCGATCTAAGAACGGCTCGACGCAGATGTGATAGCCAAAGTCACGGTCTTTATAGCCCCCTAGAATTGTCGCCGTGATGACGTAGTGCAGCGGCCCGACCTGAACAATACGACGTAGGCCCTTGTGTTTATGGTGCATTTTAGCGCTCCTTGTTTTCTTCAGCGGCACAGGCACATTGAATAAGCATATCGGACAATTCAAGCGCCTGAGAGGGCGTCAGTGTTACTAGTTGATCGAGCGTGACCGAGCCATCATTCCAAGCCTCGACCTTGAAGCGCTTTTGAAATGTCCCCGCTACAGGGCCGTGTCTCAACACAGCAGAGTGTACAACGCGCAAGTTTACCATGTTATACCCCGTACAGCGTGATCTTAATGCCGTTCAGAACGTAGTGCTGCTTTTCCTGAAAATACCCCCGCCGCCAAGCCTGTGTAGGATCATCAGTTGACCAGCCAAAGTCATTATAGAGCATCTGTGCGAACAGTCCGTTACTGAGCCACGCGATGTAATCGCTGGCTTCTGGTACTCGACTTGCATCGGGGATACCAATGAAGTAAATGGCGGCAGCAGTTACGGCGGCTGCGCTAACGCCGCGTTCATGCCCGTTAATCTCGATGGTGATTGTTTTTACCTGCATGGTTATTCGTCCCTGTTTGTAATTGCAAGAATAAGAAGTACAACTAAAATGCTGGCGCATAGAAGCGCAAAACCGAATGCGATTTGATTTTCCATTTTTGTTACCCCCGACTCGACATTCTGTTACCTTGTTACCTATATAGATATAGGTAACAAGGTAACAAGATTTTGTCGTTGGTCTGTTACTTGGTTGTTACCTATGTTTTGAGCTTGTGTTACCCTTTGTTACCTTGTTGTTACTTCAACGAGGTAACAGACCTACTTTTCGATCTTGTTACCCTCTAAATTGCGCTGTGGGCCTCCAAAACAACCCGCCCGATCATGATCTGAATGCCAGTACGTTGTGCAATGATGGAGTCGATTTCGACTGAATGCGCCGACTCTTTTTGCCGATACAGCTTCTCAAGGCGGATACCGAGTGAAATGTACTTGGCAACCAGCATGTCAATCTTTTGCAGCGTGTTTTTATCCATTATTGTTCCTCTGTGTCATCATCATTCAGTTTTGGCTTGACGGTAATGGTCTTACGCACCACAAAATCCAGCACAAGGCGCTTATGCCCGCCGAAGTCGAGGTACAGGTCGCCCTGCTCTATGGCCCGCTCTAACGGGATTTCCAGCAGGTAGCCGTCCTTATCGCGGAATTGTAGGATCGTCCTGTTCATCTTTTATTATCCTTTGCAGCGCATCAAACTCATCTTGTAGATTATAGCGCCGTTGGCTCTTGTAGTCAAGCATCTTTGGTTTAGAGGCCCGCTCATAGTCCCGACGCCAGCGCTCGGTACGGCTATCAGGATCATAATCATCGCGCAGCGGCAAGTCTTCTACCTGCTCTTTATTCCACTCGCGCAGCTTCCGGTACTCTTGAATATGCAGGGCTAGGACAAGCAGTAGGCCGAAGCAGATTGCTTCATAATACATGACTCTGATGTAATCGTGTGCTTCGTGCAGTCGCCAGATACCGCCGATCATCAGGACGACGAAGACGTACCATAGGATTATCAGCGTCCTGTATTTATAGGTACTTCTTAAGTTTTTCATGTGAGACTTCAATTTGTACGATAGTGACTAGCCAATCCTCGAAATCGAGGGTGTTGTTGACTCGATCCCGGCTGCGATATTCTCGCCACAGAGCCTTTAGCTTCATTTTAGCTACCCGCGTAGGTGATCTGGCGATCATTATAGAAACCTCAGAACTAGGTTAGCTATGCGATTTTTAATGGTACTCATTTCGTCATCGGCATAACGCCCCCGCCACTGTAAATCTTTGCTTGGCATCGGGCCATTACCATAATCGTAGGTGTCCATTGCTACTTTATAGGCTTCCACCTCTTTTTGTGCCTTGCGATAAGCACTTACTTCTCTCTCAAGCTGTTTGAGGAACTCTTCGAGTGTCATTAGACAATCCTTTCAAGTACAACTTCGACCAGACCACCTTCCTCATCACGAACAGAAGCACGTTTGTCACCAAACGCCACAAACTCGCTCAATTCTTCGTTGGTGAACCCCTCCGCGAACTTTTTCATCGTATCGTAGTACGACTGCGCGGCCTCAATAGACTCTGTTTCCTGCGAAACTGTGAACGAAACGCGATATAACATCGGATTTTCCTTTCAATATGCGGTTATTTGTTTAATGTCTCTGTTAGACGACGAAATGGAAACTCACCTCGATCAGCAGCACTGGGATGGAATCCTAGCTGCCCTTCAATATAGTTTCCGACTTGGCGTGTGTGATTTACCAACACCATCGAAGCGTGTTTTGTGTCGATACACAACCCTGCTACAGTGGACAGCGCGTTCAGCCCATGCCAAAGATTTTCTAAAGCATCTGCATGTTCCATCGACGCTTGCCCGTAAGTCTCTCTCATATATTCCGCTTGAGCAAACCAACGCCCAATCATTGACTGGAATGCTGGTTCAATCATTTCTGATGTGATCTTGATCTCGTTGGGAACATCTATGTATCTAGCCATCACGTCGCCCTTTCAATATACGACAAGTGTAGCACAAAATAGCTGCGGAGTCCAGCCCCAAAACGATATTTTTATAAAATCTGTCCGAACCATTGAAGCCACCCCCGCCACTATTAGCGATGGGGGAACGCCCCTATTAGCATACACCCCACTAGCCCTCTTAGCGACTCGATTACACTACTCTATTAGCTCGACATACACAACATACTAGCAAACAACATACTAATATACCTGCATTGTATACTACTATAATACTTGCGCCCGACTAGTGTACTCTATGTGTATGTACTATTACTATACATGCCCCTATTCTTAGCACACACTCTTACTATTATAGCCTAATGATAGTAAGCCCTGCACTAATATATATACTACCTATTGCACCGCACCCTTACTAACTACTATTACTATGCAGGTGAGCTATTTTATCCGGCTATTAGTCATAGTCATACTTGCTACTAACTGCCACCTATACAGAGCCTTTTGTAAGCCTGATGATAATAGTCTAGGCTAGGGCTGCTAATAGGGCGGTCATACGTTAGCTTATAGGTTTGTATCAGGTTAGGAATATTGTGGTAAGCGGTTTGCTATGATGTGCGCGAGTGGTCGCTAAACACTCAAGTTATATACATACTAATACGTATGTATAAATAAAAAAGACTAGCTGTATTACCAGCTAGTCCTTATTATGTAAACACTGTATACGTTACCTACTTGCCCCGATGATAAACCCTATCATCAGAACCAACAAAACAAGCGCGGTCAAAGTGATAACCATATAAAATCGTTCAGTGTTCATTCTGATTTTCCCCATTGCCTATATGGATACATGGTAAATTGTCGCAGTTCATGCCAAAATTCCGCAAGTGAAACTACTCTCGCTTGCGAAATTTCAGACGTTGTAAATGACGTTGAGACAACGTTAAAAATTTCAACGTTGTCTATTCGTGCGATGTAGCGAACGGTCTCATATTTCGTTACTCCGGTGTAATCATATGGCTTGGATGTGATAATCCGTTCGACTTGAATTGTCCGATTATCAGTTAATTCAATTACCATATTTCCGTTATCTAGTTGAATTACTTCCTTAACTACCATGCTACAATGCCCCTATATGCCCCTACAATGGGTCAAATTTGAACGTTACGTATTGATTGCTAGTGCTACGCCATAAATCGATCTATGGCGCTTAAATCGCGTTATAGGCGTTTTCTATTGTGTTGGCTATTATCCTAGCGCTAGATCGATTCGTGTTTGAATGATACGTAACATATGAGGGATTTTATTGCCCCATAACACGGTAGTTTTGCCTTTAATCGAGTAGCGATAACGATAACCCATAAACATACGTGTTTTTGGGCTTGTTTTATACCACTCACGCGGCATATAGAAAACGGTATCGCCATAGCGATAATGTTCAGTTATCAAAATTTCGATACCGCGATATTCTAGCGTGACATACTCTTCTACTTCGTCAGCGGGATATTCTGGTTTCATTATTCTCTAGCTCCGTATGCGGTCAAATTTAAATGCTACGTGAAAAGCGCTTGCGTTATACCGCACTTTGATTTAAGGCGCTTAGATCAGGTTTTACGCGGTATAGGCTAGATGAGATTATCGCGTTCAATAGAGACTATGTTGTTATTCATTGGTTATTCCCCAATTTTGTATGTTGTTAGAATGTGTTGAATGTACGGACGATACAACGAATAGGAAATATGTTTAGCTGGCGCATACTCTTTGTATCGCCAATAGTAGCTAAACTGTCCTACAATCTCTGAAAACAAAATTGCCTGTAGGTCAGTATCCCGCGTATAAGCGAGGAATTTGCTTACAGCGCAAGTTTCACCAGCAAACGAGAAATCACAACGTTCGCCCCTAATATGGTGTAAATCATGTGCTACGCGAAAGAGTAGATTAGTTTCACGGTTCAATAGTTGGTTTTCAGTCCCTTCAGTAGCGATCAGTAATACACCGGATGATTGTACAGTCTCACGCATTAATTGAGCGCTTGGCTTACCCTCACTCGTGAGATAGGGCTGATAATCCACATATTCAACTTTCACATTAGCGCGATTAACCTCAATCCTTGCTACACGCTTTATAAGGTTCGATAGTTTCGCGTAAGTATCCCGCGAAAATTTCGTTGAACGCGAGAACGTGTAAATATCCGCAATTTTGTTGCGCTCAATATCCGACCATACATTATCAATCTTAGCTGTTATCATCATTCGACTCCTAAAACGTTCTCGTCTATGGCGTTATGCCATAATGCCGCGAAAGTATCTAATGTGCTTCCGATATGATAATGACGATGGATAAAATCTGAGTTAAAGACTACATATTCCTTCAGTCCTAACGGATTATCATTGCGGGCTAGTATCGAAAATTCGATAGCAGTTCCATTCAAATATCCCGCCATAAAGTTATCGCTTATCACTTCCACGATTGACAACGGAAACATGGAATTGTTATACATCGTATGCTTAGACATTTTCGGTGGCATCCTTTAGACAATTTTGTATGCAGAATTGCATACATTCAAACGGGTTAGAATGCTTGTGTTGATGCTCGTTCAACAATCGCATATCAGAGTTAAACGAGTATGCTGTAACTACAGTCAATCCCGTAGTCAATTCGTATGATACCGCAAGCGCGATAAAACCGGATGTAATCTCTATGAATAGATCACCTGTTAGACTTATCATGGTTTCACCAAGTCAAATAGTTGCTGCCAGTTTTCGCGGTATGGTATATAACGTTTTGATGTATGGTTAGCCGTGATTGATAGGCTGTTTTTCTGTTCTGCAATGCTACGCGGTATTACATAAGAGACAATGTTGCCATTGTTATCTTGTGTTAAAAACACGACAAAACAGCTATCATGCAAGTTTTGACTGCCGCGCTTATAGACTGTTGCTTTATAGCGATTATCAGCGTTTAGCGTACTAAACTTAACTTCAACGCTGAATTTTTCGCCACTTGCATTAATAATGGTCAAATCACTCTCCTTGTGATTAACGATAACCTTATAGCCGTTTGCCCTACTCAATTCAGTTCGCCGTAAATACCCTGCTACACTTAACTCAGCAAACTTACCACGTTGATAATGCGACAACGTTTGATAAATTTTTCTTGACAGTACCATGTTATTCCTCACATTTTAGGGGCGCATTGCTGCGCCCCTACTTAACTATCCAACTAGACGAACATACCCATAATGAGTGGTTTAATTGTAACCAATACGCTTTCCTGATTGAGAAAGCCCTTAACAGATTGTGCTATCTGTTCGACATTTGCAAGATTAGCGTTATGTTGCTCAGTCTCTTTTGCTGATACTGGAATTTTGAACGCTGAATAAACAACGGTCACATTTTCCACTTGCAAGCGATTGTCTTTGAGTATGTATGCTCCCTGTGCGCTAAACGCCGTCGCGCCACCGAACATTTTAGAAAACTCGCGCAAAACATAACGAACAACGAAGCCATGAATGTCCGCTGTATCCTCATTATCCTGAGTCATTGTTGGTATGTAGATGGAAATTTCAGCGTTTATCGTGGCGTTCTGTGCATACATAACAGGGTTAAAGACTTCGTTAGTTGTTAACTCAGTCTTCGCTTGTTTGCGGGAAACAAACTTCTGAACGCTTGTTTGTACTGACATTTTACTATCCTCTGAATTGATTAACGGCGAAAATTTACGCTTAATCTTTATAGGAGATTAAGCGTAGCATTCAACGTTAATCTGTCCATCTACTAGGTGTTAACAGTATGTCTAGCGGTATCCATTCATCATTGAACACAAACGTATTCCTGACCGGGCTAACATTTTCGTCTATTATCCATCGACCATTGTAGGATGATAAATTTTTGGCGAAAGTATGGAATTGGCTTAACGTTTCATCAGCTAGAACACTTTCACATGCTACATTGATGGACAGATGAGTGTTCGTTTGAAAGTGTTCTAACAGCAATGACAACGTCTCTTGTACTGTCATCCGTCGTTTATACTCATCAGATTCTAGCACGTCTACTGCGTGTATATCGACATGAATTGTGTCAGCCAATACAGCTAGTTTTTGAACTATCATCCATCGATATAACCCTAGCTCTACAACTTCGGATTTTAGCAATCCATAGGCTTTGTATAGATGCTCTTTTAACTCATGTCCACCTATACGCGATTGCAGTAGGACGGTGTTGCTATCAATATCGTATGCAGTAGTGAAGAATCCGCTACCTAACACGGTTAACTGCCCCGATAATGCTTGTGTCGTTAGCACTTCTAAAGCGCTATCGCCGTTTTCGTTAGTTGGCTTAACACACTCGATTAGGGCTGAAAACTCATCCTCAGAACAGAGTGTATAAAAGTCTACTGCTGTCATATCGCCTAGTTTGCGAAAGTGATGTACAGCACTTTCAAGTGCTGCGTAAGGATCATTGTCGATATATAGAATGTTCTTTGCATACGTTATGAGCGGTTCAATTGTCCATTCAATTATGTTTGCTGTATCGTGATTGCGTTTATCGTTCATGGTTTCACCTTTATAGGAATGCGCTCGAAAACTTATCGCAGTAAGAAGTACAAAACTTTCGTTTTATGCTTCTTAGTACGACAAAATTTGTCGCTTACATTTTGCTGGCAAGTTTTGTTTCCACCTATTCTTTATTTTCTAGGCGTAGCTATGTGCGCTCAGGTTCGACATAGTGGCTTGCGGAATTTGTTTTGTTGCGTATTTTGTTGTTAAGGTTCATCCCTAGTGGGTCGCTTGTTTGCTGTACTTCTTATGCGTAGTGTACTGTGAAAACGATTATGAAGCATTTAAGTAATTGTTAAGCCGTGTTAAATCTATGTTAAGAACATTTAATAATTAACGTCGTTAGTTTTAATTGATGCTATATATCACGTTTAGAGACGCCTAAAAATATTTTGACCTAACCCCTAAATGGTTAAAAACTTTTTAAATGCTCATCTGTTCGCATTTTTGAATGTAATTCGACGCTACGCGATG
>CAZDHC010000066.1:0-18641 GCA_964505225.1 uncultured Bdellovibrio sp.
GTCTTGATTGTAATCTGCGACTCTGGCTGCTAACTGGTCAGCGTGGGCTAAGTTGTATTTGTCTTGTGCATCAAGACCATACGTTTGCGGTTTTGCCGAAGGCTTTGCGCCGCCACCACCGCCAGAGGAACCGCCACCGCTATTACTTGGGGAAAGCAAAAAACGAGTTTGATAGTTTTTGAAGTTCACAGTGGTCCCCCATCGCAACAGCATTGCGTTTGTTAAGGTAACACTAAGTTATCGGCACCTTGGTCCAGTTGCTGAAACATTTTGAGGTGTTTTATTTTGAGACGTTCACTTTGAGATTTCGACAAAGATCGACCTTAAGCTGGTGAGAGAGGCTTTCAATATTCTTTGACTGGTTTCAGTGTCGTCAGCAGACTGTAGCAATATGTTTTCATGCGTTTTGGTCCCTGGTGACAGTAGCAAAGCTAAAAAAGCTGTTCTAGTTTCATTTAATCATAATGAAATGATGATTCGTGATGAGACTTCTGAGGCAAACGCCAACGAAAAAAGAATTTCAATTCATCGCCTGCGGTTAGAATTAGGTGGAAACAATCAAAGTCTTATATTCTTTCGTTCTGAAGAACTAAATGAAGATGTGTTGTATGCCGAGTATTCGGGATCAGTAAAAAAAGAATTATCTCAGATTCCAGCATTGGCGTCGCAGCTCAATATAATTAAGAAACAAACCAAGATTTTTTCAACTCACACGCTGATCGGTGTTCTGCTTTTCAGCTTAGTGTTTGGCAGTTTAATTTATTGGCGGGGCCCGATCTTTGGTGGAATTGGTGCGGCAATTCCTTTTGCTGTTGAAAAAAAGATCGGGGATCAGATTTTCAATCCTAAATTGACGGTTGAACAAAAGGCCCTGGTGGACGAGCTCCATACTTTGTTTGGTCAAATCAAGTTTGCGGATTCGAAGTGGGATGATCGATTTGTATTTCATATTTCTTCGGGCACCGAACCCAATGCCTATGCGACAGTCGGTGGGCATATCTTTATTACCAAAGGTTTGATTTCCGAATTGAACAGCGTGGAACAATTGTTGGGTGTTGTTGGTCATGAAATGATTCACGTGAAACATCGTCATGTGGTGCGTTCGATGGCGCAGGCGGTAGGATTGTTTGGTGTTGTGCAATTGGTCTTGGGTGACTTTACCGGGGTGGCCGCCATTTTGGTCGATCAAGGTGGACCCTTGTTGAATTTGCAATATTCAAGAAGTCTCGAGGAAGAAGCTGATCGTGAAGCGATGTTGGTGCTAAGTCAAAATTCAGTTGATCCAATGGGATTGCCGCAAGCTCTAGAGATTATCGTCAATCAACAAAAAAAACTGATGGCGCAAACTCCGGGTGGGGAAATCATGGACAAGTTGCAAAGAATCGAAATTTTAAGTTCTCACCCTGATCCTATAGCAAGGGTGGAAGCACTTCAAAAAAATGCAAGTGAACTTCGTCAGCAATTCAAAGTACAGCCAGTGACGTTTGATTTTTTGAAATTTCAAAAGCAAATCAAGGAAAGGTTTTAAAACAATGGAGCAAAGCAAACCGGTGACCAGAGTCAATCGAATTGGATCACACAGTTTTCGCATGTTAAAGATCGATTTGGCCCCCAGACAAATGTTAATTGTCGAGACAGGAGCCATGGCCAGTCAGGATTCTCAGATAGAAATAGAAACTTTGATGAATGGTGGATTTTTTAGTGCCCTGTTGATGCGAATTTTAGGAGGAGAATCCTTCTTCGTTAACTATTTTGTGAACCGCACCGAGGTCCATCGACAATTTTATCTTTCGCAACCGACACCTGGTGAGATTGTTGAGCGTGATTTGAACAATGAGACAATCTATCTTCAAGCTGGAGCGTTCATCGCAAGAACTCCGGGCATCAAGGGTCGAGCTGTTTGGGCTGGATTGGCAAGTTGGATGACTGGTGAAGGTTTGTTTCGTTTAGAACTAAGTGGAACCGGACGTCTATGGTACGGCAGTTACGGAGCGGTCGTCGAAAAAGAAGTGGTCGGCGACTACATTGTAGATTCAGGTCATTTGTTATCTTATCCACCCAATATGAAGCTTTCATTGCGTCTGGTGGGAAGTTTGTTTTCTAGCATCTTGTCGCGTGAAGGATTTGTTCTTCGTCTTTCGGGAAATGGAAAGATTCAAGTACAGACAAGAAGTATCAAAGGATTGGCCAGCTGGTTGAATCCGAAGTTTTGGGGGTAAGTGTGGAAATTGAAACAAGATATGCGCCGGCCGCAACAATGGCGGTCTGTAAAATGAACGCTGGTGAAGTTTTAATTGCTGAAGGTGGCGCTATGATGGCCATGCAGGGGCAAGTGTCTTTGAAAACGACCACTCACCAAAAAGGCGGTGGCGGACTCATGAAAGGAATTAAAAGACTTTTCAGTGGTGAGTCGTTTTTTTTAAACGAGTACAGCGCTCAGACCAATTCCGAAGTTTGGTTAGGAACACCTTTGCCAGGTGATATACTTGTCCATCAATTGAACGGAGACCGCTTGGTGATTCAAGGCGGTAGTTATGTTGCCTGTGAGCCCAATGTCACAATTGATTTAGAGTGGCAGGGTTTAAAATCTATTTTTTCCGGTGAAAGTATCTTTTGGATAAAGGCCAAGGGAAAAGGAAAAATCATTCTGAACAGTTTTGGATTTATCTATCCTATTGATGTGGATGGTGAATATGTCGTCGACACTGGTCATATTGTGGCCTTTGAAGAAACTTTGAATTTTGAAATTTCCAAAGCCAGCCGTTCGTGGATTGATTCATTTTTAAGTGGAGAAGGATTTGTTTGTCGATTTAAAGGAAAAGGTCGTGTTTGGTGTCAAAGTCATAACCCCAGAACTTACGGCCACGAATTAACCCCTTACCTTAAGCCAAAATCAAAGTAGTCAGGAGAAAAAATGGATTTTACGATTGAATCTCAACCAGAATTTTCTTGGCTCACTGTCAAAGTGCCAGTTGGAAAGAAATTATTTGTTGAAGCTTCGGCAATGGCATCGATGTCATCAAACATGCGTTTGCGGGCACTATTTCGAGGTGGATTGCGACGCTTTATCAGTGGTGAAAGTTTATTTCTTTCTGAATTCCGAGCTGATGGTGTGGCAGGAGAGGTGTGCATTGCGCCGGGGCCAAGTGGTGATATTGGATGTATGAACCTCGAAAATAGAACCGTTTATTTGGCCTCTTCTAGCTACGTCGCGCACACCGAAGGGGTCAATTATGAAACTAAATTTCAAAAGCTCAGCCAAGGTTTGTTGAGTGGTGCGGGTTGGTTTTTGGTTAAAATGCAAGGAACTGGTCAGGTTTGGTTCAATGGCTACGGAGCTTTAGTTGAAATGGATGTTCACAACGAGTTGGTAGTCGACAATGGTCATATCGTCGCTTTTACCGAAGATGTTCAGTACGAAATCATTCGCTTGGGTGGATACAAATCACTTTTCTTTTCGGGGGAAGGATTTGTCTGTAAATTTAAAGGCACTGGAAAAGTTTGGATCCAAACTAAAAAGCCAGCTTCATTGATTGCTTGGGCGGATGCATTTAGGCGAGTTCAAAAGAGTGACTAATTCGAAATAGAGCAAAAACAAAAAAAGCCCGATTGCTGAATGCCGATCGGGCTTTTTTATTAACTTAAATTAAGTAATTAATTACTTAACCAAAGATTTGAATTCTGCGCCAGCGCGGAATTTTGGAGCCCAAGCAGCTGGAATTTTGATCGCTTTTCCAGTTTGTGGGTTACGGCCGATGCGAGCTTTACGCTTAGCTTTTGTGAAAGTTCCGAAACCAACAAGCTTAACATCGTCACCTTTTTTAACAGCTTTTTTGATGTTATCAAAAGCGCAGTTCATGATGTTTTCAGCTTGAGCTTTAGTGCATTTAGCTTCAGTAGCGATTTTCTCGATTAGTTGTTGTTTGTTCATTACAAACTCCTTTTTGCTCAGATCTTTGTTTGGCAAAGATCATGTTGTTGTTGATCGTTGTTCAAAACGGTGGCCACCCATGGCCGACAAGTGCAATTAGAAGTGTGAATTGAATTATGGTCAAAGAGTTTTTACTTTAGTGCGATAGCGCGTCAGTCTTCGCTAGAGCAAATCTTAAGACTCTGCGTCCGTGTCTTCTTCGTCTGTAGCGGATTCTGCTAATTCTTGAATTGAAAATTTGTCGTCTGAGGCGACTCGATAAGTTTCGCTTGCCCATTGGCCAAGATCAATCAGGCGGCAGCGTTCAGAGCAAAACGGTCGGTAAGGATTTTCTGGTGCGAACAAAGTTTTCTGTCCACACCCTGGGCATTTTACTTCCATATGGATATTTTATAGATCTTAAAATCCGTTAACGCCACAATTTTGTGTCTGACATCGGAGCATGTGGCCAGTCGCAACGCCTTGAGTGTTGATGCTGTTGTTTAAATACAAGGTAAAGTCAAAGCCGGCATCGTCCAATTTTCCTGGAAGCACTCGAAGATTGATTAAATTGTTCACTCCACCGTTGTAAGTCGCACCGGCTGGGCCGTTGGCGTTCAATTGAAAACCTTGTTGGCCATTAATGGTAACGGGATTAATTGTCGCATCTAAAACCAGTGGATTGTACATGGCTGCATTATTTAAAACGTTAAAACCAGCGGCGCTTAAGAAAAATTGGGAAAGACTTGGTAGACTGTACCAGAAATTGGATTGTGCTGGATAAGCGCGCACAACTAATTTAACTGTTGAAGCGTTGGATCCGTTGGCAAAAATCATCACGTCGATATAGCCGTTAATCCAAGTGCTGCAAGCGCTGTAGCCGCCATCAGAATAGTTACGATCGCAAACGCCCATGATGTCTCGTAAAAGTTTTGTCATGTTGGTTGAATTTGAAATTGTTAAAGTTGTTCCTGTTGAACCCGGATACATGTAGTTCATCATTTGATTTTGAGCATAAAACCCAACTTTAGTTCCAGGAGGAATTGCGCCAGTCACAACCGTGTTGTTGGTGTCGCTGCTCTTATTATCTGAGCTTTTTGCACAAGCCACCATAGCTAGGGTCAACATCGCAACCGAAAAGGCCCAATATAACTTTGACTGCTTTTTCATAAAAAATTTCTCCTACGTGGCTTTCTATTTCACAACATGTGCCAGAAAAGGAGATTTTCGAGATGCCCAAAAAGTAGCTGAAAGGCTGTTTAAATCGCACTAGGCGCTGATTTGGCCGTTGTTCAATTGTAGTGTCTCATTATGAAACGTTGAATACATAAATTTAGTGACCAAATACGGCAAATCATATGGCGTGTGCCCTTGAGCAACTATATGCTAGGCCTACCTTCACTTTGATCCTATTCAAGGCAACTTTTAATGGCTCCAATAAAAACTTAAATGTGTCTTTGCCGATGCCTGTTTCTATTCTGATAAAACCTTTATAGGTAGGGGAAACCGTGATTCTGAGCAGAGCCTTTTGATTTAATTTGGTCGTATATGTCAATAGATCACCCAATGGTGATGGTGGCCACGTCAGGCCAGAGCTCGCTCCAGTGGCAAAGCTGTCGTTGGTTGTTGAAGAGTATCCCGGAATCATGGGTGGATAAAAATTTGAGCCGATATGTTCGAGGCTCCCGCGTTTTTGATTGGCAATATACATTCCGGCGTGGCCAGTGGCTCCGGCGATAAAGACCGCCTTCATCATGGTATCTTGAAATGTTTCAATGTCTCTTAAGACTTGAATCGCAACCGCTTTTTCTTCTCGGTTGTAGCCAATGGAAATGGCGAAATCAAAAATGCCGCCCCATCCGCCTTTTCCTTGAACTCCA
Source organism: uncultured Bdellovibrio sp. (assembly GCA_964505225.1). Lineage (GTDB taxonomy): Bacteria > Bdellovibrionota > Bdellovibrionia > Bdellovibrionales > Bdellovibrionaceae > 21-14-0-10-47-8. The sequence goes on from CAZDHC010000066.1 coordinate 5,791, forward strand.
CCAAGGGCTTCGACACCAGCTCCAAGTATAAATCCGAACTCATTCGACTTTGCAAACAAGGCCGCTTGTGACCACAATTTTTGATCCAATGAAATAAGTGCTGCTTGGATAATGCTGTCGGATCTTTCTTTTAAAGTCAGTGCGAGTCTTTTCTGTCTTTCGGCCTCGATCGGGCCGATGGCTTGATCATGGGCAGTTTTATAGTCTTGTTGAGCTGTTTCTGGCATTGAACGCATTTGACGCTGAAACTGCCGATCTTGATAGCTTTGCAAGCGATAAGAGACTTTGTCTTTAACAACGCTGCCAATACCAAAGCCATACTTTAAAACCTGAAGAGCTTTTGCGGCTTGAGTTAAAAACATCTTCCGATTTTCGTTAAAGCCAATTTTATCTTCTTGAGTGAGTGCCTCATAGGGCGCACGCTCATCCGTGCCGATCACGGGATCGTTGACCTCATAGGTCGACTTTTTCAGCTGGATGATCAATTGGTCATTTTCAGAGCTAACGATGGTCGATTCGGAGCTGACAATATTAGAAGCAGTAGACTCCTGAATAAGCTCCGCGGCCTGCGCAAATACACTCAACGCAGTGAAAGTAGAAATTAGAAATAAACGTACCACTGATTTTTGAACCATCGGGGAACCCTTATCCAAGGATCGCGCCAAAAGTAAAAGTGTTTGAAAGTAGTTTTACGGCGCCTGAGGATCAGTCAGGTGTTTAGGATTTAGACAAAGACCTTTCTTTGTCTAATAAAAGTCCCAATTGAACCAAGCCGAAGCTAAAAATAATGAAACTGATCCAGCTTGAAATGGTAAATCCAAAAATCAGGTCACCGCGAAAGTCGTCGCGATAATACTCCATCATCACTCGTCCCAGTCCATGCAAGATCAACCATGTGTAAAACACAGTTCCGGCTTTTTTGGTTTTTTTGCTCAGCCAAATAAGTCCCGCAAATGCCAAAAACTCCCACAAAGTTGCATAAATCTGAGTCGGATGTCTGGGGATCTGCTCTGTATCCCATGGAAATTGAACCGCCCACAGGCTGGCGTAAGGAGCGGCGCAGGCTCTGCCGTAACAACATCCCGCAAAAAAACAGCCCAGTCTGCCCAATCCGTAACCAAGGGCCACCACTTTTGAAAAAAAATCAGCCCAAGGCAAAAAGGGAATTTTTTTAATTTTCAGGTAAGTCCAACCACAGGCAAGAGCCGTGACGAAGCCACCGTAAAAGACAAATCCACCTTGCCAAAACTGCAAAATCTGAGATGGGTTGTTGAAATAGTAATCCGGCATTTCAAATAAAATATGCAGCGACCTTCCGCCAATAAAGCCACCGACCATTAGGCACAATGAAATGTCCATGGCGATTTTCAAATCCACTTTTTGTTGGATGGCTGAGCGATAGACCCAATAAACCAAAAAGGAATAAAGCAAAGAAAGATAAACTAAGTATGTCGGTAAAATAATCGAATCGGTGATTCGAATTTCAGGAAACATTAGACCTCAGCTTCAGTTGAGCCAGCTTTTGTTTCGTTGCCTTCGGATTTCTTTTCAAAAACCATTAACATCAAAAGTAGTCCTACACCACAGACAATGGCCGAGTCCGCTACGTTAAAAGCCGGCCAAGTGTATTTGTCTTGTAAGTGAAAATCCAAAAAATCGATGACATAACGAAATCGAATTCTATCGATATAGTTACCAATGGCTCCGCCAAAAACAGATGACAGCGCAAAAGTCTGGACTGTGTCGTTGTCGGGCACAGATCTTAAAATCAAAAGGATTACGATCAGCGCCACAGGTGGCATCGCCAAAAAAAAGATTTCTCGAAATGCGGGGTGGCTTTCAGCCAAAAAGCCAAAAGCTGCGCCAAAATTTCTGACGTAAGTTAGATTGAAGTATCCAGGCAAGACCGGTGTGGACTCGCCCAATTGATAATGAGTGTGAATGTACATTTTTGTGATCTGATCTAAAGCGATCAGCAAAAATGAAAACGCTGCCAAAATCACATACTTCTTTTTCATGCCAATGCCTCAACACATTTAGAGCAAACCTCAGGATGAGCCGAAGATTTGCCAATATCGTTAGTATAAATCCAGCAGCGCACACATTTTTTGCCATCTGCTTTTTCGACCTTCACTTCATATGATCCTAGGTTAAGGGAAACATCGGATACAATAAAAAACTCGCGCAGATCTGATCTTAAACCACCATCAGCGTGAAATTGCTTAAGGGCTTCAGAAGTTTTGCCTTCAGAAGTGATTTGAACTTTGCCTTCTAGGCTTGAACCAATCACTTTTTGGGCGCGCAAATTTTCCAATTGCTTTTGAACATCGCCACGAACTTTTAGTAATTCTTCAAATAGATCTGCAATTTTTTGGTTTTTCCATTGCTCCGGAGCTTTTGGGAAATCCAATAAGAACACCGATTCTTTTTTGTCGCCGGTCATGTAGCCATAAGACTCTTCCGCTAAGAAAGATAAAACGGGAGCCATCATACGAACCAAATAGTCGGTGATGGTGTAAATCACAGTTTGCGCTGACTTACGAGCTTGGCCATCGCCTTTCCAAGTGTACAAACGATCCTTCAATACATCTAAGTAGATCGCCGACATATCCACGGTGAAGAAATTGTTCAGCAAATGATAGACTTTGTAAAAGCCGTACTCGTCATAAGCTTCAGTGATTTTTTTGTTCAATTCATAAAGTCGACCCAAAGCCCACTGATCTAAGGCGGTCATTTTTTCATAAGGAACCATTTCAGACTTCGGATTAAAGTCGCAAGTGGCACCCAACAAAAATCTCATAGTGTTGCGGATTCGGCGGTAAGTCTCGGTGACTCGGTCAAATTCTTGTGGACCACACTTAACGTCGCCGCCGTAATCTTCGTAAACCACCCAAAGTCGAATGATTTCGGCTCCGGATTTACTTGCTACGTCGTTTGGATCAACGACGTTGCCTTTGGATTTACTCATTTTCAATCCTTGCGAGTCATTGACGAAACCGTGTGTGATCAAAGCCTTAAACGGAGCTTTACCATTGGTCGCAAGCGAAGAAACAAAAGAAGTATTGAACCAACCACGATGTTGATCTGATCCTTCTAGATAGATGTCAGCCGGAAAGCCCATCCCGGTGCGGCGTTTTTGCACAGCTGAATGACAAATGCCCGAATCAAACCAAACGTCGAAAATATCTTTTCCATGACGAAAGCCTTCAGAGCCAAACTGAGAGTCCTTTTGAGCGCTTTCAGATTTTTTCCAAGTGTCGCCAATGAAATGTTCTGGCGAGTATTTAAAGAAGGCTTCAATGCCGCCATCTTTTTCCATGACGTCCGCCACTTTCATCATGATATCAAATTCGATCAATGGCTTTCCGGTTTTTAGACAATAGAAAACTGGGATCGGTACGCCCCAAATTCTTTGCCGGCTTAAACACCAGTCAGGACGACCTTCCATCATGCCGCGAAATCGAGTCTCGCCCCAGTTTGGGAAAAACTGAATGTCGTTCATAGCGGTCATCGCTTTTTTTCTAAGCTCGTTGCCTTCGATATCCAAGCCGATAAACCACTGCGGAGTCGCTCTGAAAATCAATGGAGTTTTAGAACGCCAGCAATGTGGATAGCTGTGTTCGATTTCTTTAAAGCCCATCAAGGCACCAAGGCCTTTTAGTTTTTCGATGATCAAAGGATTGGCTTTAAAAATATTTTGTCCCTGAAATTCTGGAACTTCATCGGTAAAGCATCCGCGCGGATCCACTGGACTTAAAATTTCCAATCCATATTTCAAGCCGACTTTGTAATCGTCTGCACCATGGCCAGGAGCTGTGTGTACGCAACCTGTACCTGCATCTGCAGTGACATGAGGGCCAAGAATGATTAAAGAATCGCGATCGATAAATGGATGGCGAGCCTTTCCAAGTTCTAAAGCTTTTCCCTTAAAGTTCACTCCGGTGTCAGTCAGTGTTGTGCCAGTTTCTTTTTCGACAAATTCTTTTAAAGCTTTGGCAATCACAACTAGATCAGAGCCTGTATCAAAAACTCCGTAATCAAAGTCTTCGTTTAAACAGATTCCTAAGTTGGCAGGCAAGGTCCAAGGGGTGGTGGTCCAAATGACCATTGAAACCGTTTTACTTGGATTTCCAAGCTTTTGAAGAGTTGCTTTGTCTTGAACTGGAAACTTAACGAAAATCGCAGGAGACTTGTGCGGATGGTATTCGACTTCTGCATCGGCTAAGGCCGTTTGCAAAGTCCAATTCCAATAAACAGGTTTTGTACCAAGGTAAACAAGTCCTTGTTTAAAAGCTCGAGCAAATTCTCGAACCTCTTCGGCTTCGTAATCAGGTTGCATGGTCAAATACGGATTTTCCCAATCAGCTAAGACTCCTAAGCGTTGAAATTGAGGTCGCTGATGTTCAATCCATTTGGTAGCTTCAGCTCGGCAAAGAGCGCGAATTTCAGTTTCAGATTTTTCTTTCGCTTTTTGACCCAAGTTCTTCATCACCGCGTGTTCGATTGGCAAGCCATGACAATCCCAACCCGGGATAAACACGCTTTGAAAGCCCTGCATGTTTTTGTATTTGATAATGATGTCTTTTAAAGTTTTGTTCAAAGCATGGCCGATGTGGATCGAGCCATTGGCGTACGGAGGACCATCAGGCAGAACGAAATGTTTTTTGCCTTCGTTTTTTTGAATCATCTTTTGATAAATTTTTTGATCCAACCAACGCTTAATCATTTCCGGTTCTTTGATATTCAGATTTCCCTTCATCGGAAAATCAGTTTGCGGAAGCTTCACGGTTGATTTGTAATCGGCTTTTGAGTCAGTCGTAGAAGTGGATTTCGAATCGTTGGACATACAATTTACCTTTTTAATATTGGAAACACTTAAACTATTAAAAACACTAGGTTTAAGTCAATCTGCTTTCGGAATTTGACTTAGGACTTTACGATGGATTTGGCCTGACTGTGGCCAATTGCAATTAAGAGGCGAAGGGCTTCGGTTTCAGAGCTCAAATTGAACTGATTTTTGACCTCTTGAATCATGCAAATAGAGCGAAAATCCAAACCTTCAAGGACCGCAGAAGCATTTGAAGTTTCTGGCCTATTTTCTTGTTTCATTTCTTGTCTGTTTTCCTGTCGATATACAGGCTTATTTTCTGGTTTGTTTTCTTGTCGATTCTCTTGTCTGTTTTCATTGCGAAAATCTTGAGAACGAAGACGAACAGTTTGGCCCAATTGCCCGTAATTTTGATTGCTAGAAGAGTTTCCAACTGAAGGCGTTGGCTCAACAACTTCGAACTCACCCATCATGCCGGCTAAGTTCTTAAGTTCATTTTTGAAATTTTGGATACTTGGTCGATCCAATGCGGACTCGCCCTGAAGTTTTGCCTTCAGGTAAAGGCTCACTAATACATCTGGAGTTGTTGCTATTTCTTTGATGCCTTCAGATTGAGACTGAACCCAGGCGTATGCCTTCACAAGTGTTTCTTTTGTGTATGCCTGTGGCGGCAACGGATTCATTGTCACTTAATTCCCCTCAAAGCGAGGCAGAAAGATAGGTTTTTGCGCAAAACCTTTCAAGAAAATTACATCAATAAAACATTAAGAAAGCAGCGCGTTTGCCGAAAGATTAAGCAATCATTTCGGCTGATCAAAAAATAGATAAGAAATTTTCATTTGACGCGATTTAAACTTACTTGAATCAGCTTGACTCAAAGTGAGTAGTCTTTTGCCACGATTCCGTACTTCTCAATTTTTCTAAGCAAAGTCTTTTTCGGAATGTTTGCATGAAGCGCAGTCTGATTGATGCGACCTTTGAAAGTCTTCAAAGCTTTGATGATAAATTCTTTTTCGAAATGCTCTTTCTGAGCATTGAAATCCAAATTTTCACCCGAGATAGTGATGATCGAGTCGCCTTCGTCATCACCATCAGTGCTTTCATCGCTTGCATCCAGATCCATGTCTTCATCATGGTCGTCTGTTAGATCAGCTTTGGCTTCCAATTTCGCAGGGCTGGTTTCGGCTTGGTATTCTGGCAATACAGTTCCAGTCGAAGCTAAGACAACTTCTGGAATGCTGCTCAAAGAAAGTAAGTTCGAGTTCTCCATGATGAACATGTGTTCGATCACGTTTTCAAGTTCTCGAATATTTCCTGGCCATTCATAGCGCTTTAATACTGAAAGTGCGTCCGCTGCAACGCCGGTGATGCGCTTAGCATGGGCTACGTTGAATTTCTTAACAAAGATATTGATCAGACTTTCTAAGTCATCTTTACGATCAGCAAGAGATGGTAAAAATATCGGGATCACGTTGAGGCGATAGAATAGATCTTCGCGAAATAGGCCGGTCTTCATCATCTCTTCAAGTGGACGATTGGTAGCCGCGATGATGCGCACATTCGTTGCGATTTCTCGGTTGGCTCCAACTGGGACAAATACTTTTTCTTGAAGGACTCGAAGAAGTTTAACCTGCATCAACTGAGGCATGTCGCCGACTTCATCTAAAAATAAAGTGCCGCCTTCAGCAAATTGAAACTTTCCAATTTTTCTTTGATCAGCACCAGTGAAAGAACCCTTTTCATGACCAAAAAGTTCGCTCTCAAAAAGATTTTCTGGGATAGCCGAACAGTTGATGGCGACGAACTTTTCGTCTTTGCGGCTCGAGTTGTAGTGAATCGCTCGGGCAACAAGTTCTTTACCAGTTCCAGAAGCTCCGCGGATCAACACCGGAGTGTCGACCTTGGAAAGTCTGTGGATAATGTTGAAAACTTTCTGCATTTGTTGGTTGTTGCCGATAAATTTTCGGCCACCTTCCATCAACACAGGTGAGGAAGCGGCGATGCTAGAGATCATGTTCATTGCGGTCATCGCGCGATCGATCACCGCGATCAACTCGTCACTTTGAACAGGTTTTGAAAGGTAGTTGTAAGCTCCATCTTTTACGGCTTGAACTGCGTGGTCGATGGTTGCAAAGGCCGTCATGATGATGACGACGATTCCGGGATTGTGTTCTTTGATTAATTTTAAGGTTTCAAGCCCGTTTAATCTAGGCATGTCGACATCCAGAATGGCGATGTCGAATTGGTTCACCTTTAGTTTTTCAATGGCGTTGACGCCGTCGAAAGCCTCTTCAACCTGAAAACGGTTGGTGCTCGCTAGAGCGGATTTTACTGAAAGTCTAAGCCCCTGATCGTCATCAGCAACTAATACCTTTAACATGAAACCCCCTAAAGTGGATCCGTCCAATGTTATCAAGCAGTGATCAAATTGCCTGTTTTGGACTTGCGGTGTTCTAGCACAATTGCCGAATTTCTCAAAAGGGCAATGCAGATTAAATATGCGGAAATTAAGGGGATATCCGGAACTCGATTATATGCCTTTATAGGGGTTAGGGCGGCCACAGCTGGCTCTTAAAACATGCAGGTTTTTCAAAATGTCGGAGACTTCTCAGATCGAAGTTGAAGAACTTAGCGGCTCAGATTGCCTAGCTTTAGATTGGCAATTCGACGGTAAAGGTGGTGCCTTGGCCTGGGGTGGACTCGCACTCGATTTTACCTTTGTGAAGTTCTACGAAATACCGAGCCAAATACAGGCCCAGGCCCGAGCCTTTGATCGGCGAAGACTTGGCATTTTTAGACCGAAAGAACTTCATGAAAATATTTGGAAGCTCATCGGCGGGGATCCCCATTCCTTGATCGGCAATTTGAACTATAATCTTGCCATCAGTTTCTTCGGAGCTAATTAAGACCTTCGAGTTTTCGGGGCTGTACTTAATGGCGTTTTCGATCAAGTTGGAAAAAACTTGTTTCAACAATTCTGGATCCGCCTGAATGCTGAACAAGGGCTCAAGCTCTGAAATCAGTTGGATGTGTTTTAGTTTGGCGTGGAACTCGTGTTTCTTGATGGCATCTTTTAGGACCTGATTGATGTCTTTAGATTGTTTGTGGAGTTCGATTCCTGAACTTTCAATTTTTGCGTAGTTCAAAATCGTACTGATAAATTTCAACAAATCTTCAGAGGATTGCTTAATTGTGTCCAAAGCCTCTCGCTGATTGCTAGATAGGGGCGAGGAGTCTTTGGAAATCATATCAGTCATGCCTTGGATGCGCGCCAATGGGGTTTTAAGATCATGAGACATCATGCCGATGAAATTAGTTTTTAATTCTTCAACTTCGGTGAGCAATTTGTGTTTTTGAAAGTATTCCCATGAACGACGATTTTCGACAATCAAGCGGTAAGGGATAAAGAAGTAATAACACAAAAAGATGGCCAAGTAGGGGTGGGCCATGTCGATCCAAAAATGAAAAAGCCAAAACGCCAAAAATGAAACGATGGTAAATCCACCAGCAGTGCCAAGTAATATCAAAATTCCCTTGAGGGGCTTCAATGTCAAAACAACGTGAACAGTTAAAATAGAAATCAAAATCGTCAGCAAAAGATTGAGCCACTCGGGCGCTCTGATCGGAGCCGAGTTGCGAATGAGGGTTTCGAACATGTTTGCATGCATTTCTGCAAGCGGCATCGTGTTTTTATCTTTTTGAAATGGTGAGAAAATGTAATCTCGATTGTCGTTGTCAGTATTGTCGCCGACAATAACTATTTTTCCCTCGATTGATCGCTTGTCTACATTACTATTTAGAACTTCATCGAAATTTAAAATGGGATATGAATTTTCAGGTCGAAAATCTATAAAAAGTTGATTCGAGTCGAATAGATCAAATACGCCTCTAACATTGCTTTCCTGAGCAATCTCGTTGTTGAAGTTTTTTGCCAATTGCAAATGAAGTAGTGGTTGCCCTTGTAGGCTTAAGACAAGTCGTCTAGTTACGCCATCTTTAGCAAACTTTGTTGAGTCGGTTGTTTTTGGTCCAGGTACTACGTTTAGTTTTTCAAATGGCTTAGGAAAGCTAGATTTACCAGCTTCGCCTTTAAGCTCTAGTTCATCAGTTGGAAAAAAAACGTTAGGATTTCCTGCAACTTTTGCGAATTCTTCTTTTGCTTTATCTGAGCCTTGCCACTCCTTGATTCGCATTGCATAGACGACAGCATAAGGTTTTGAATCCAAAATATTTTGCAATAATTTTGAATGCAAATCAAAAGTAGGTAGTCCCTTGTGAGTTTGAACAACTTTAGCATCAACTAAGACTAAGGATATGGTATTGGTATCTTTGGGAGATGGGCGAAACTTTGTTCTAAAGTCATAGGTAGCAAATTCGATGGAAACTAGACTCAATTGGCATACAATTATACCAACCAAGATTGAAAATACCGTTCTGATGAAGAAAGATCTTTTTGAAATTTTGCTATTTTCAATCACAAAATATTACTTGGTTTCAAATAATATTAATTCTTTTGCATTCCGGATCGTTAGTAGAAACGACTGGAGCAGGCTTAATTTTCTTAATGTGGATTTTTTTAACGTTAGAAGTTTTCATAAAACTTCCTTTCTTAGATTGTAATAATATGAAATTGCGGTCGAGATCAAGGATCTTGTTCTTTTACAGTAGGTTGGGTCTGGTGTGTGTCTGTTGCCAGTTGTCATTTTATGGGCCCACATACAGCCACCGCCACAAAGATATTTTGCCCAACATGACTGACAATTGTTCTCTAAAACCAAAGGTTTTCTATAGGGTTGGAGGCGATTCATTTCTAAATCAATGCCTTTCCCGACAGCCTCTTTAGGATCATTAACTGCCCACGGACAGGTGAAAACATTGTTTTTCGAGTCAATGGACAGATATGACTTTCCTGATCCGCAGTAGCTATCTATTTTTTTCTTTGAATCTAAGTGATCAAAAACATAGGAAAAGGTCTTAATCTTCTTTAATTCAAACTCCCCGCCGGTTGATAAAGCGAGTTCCGCTGCGCTGATTAGGCTATTAGTATAATTTTGGCTGATCGTAGGGTCGGAGCATTCATGGTCAAAACTGAACTCATACCAGTCCACATTCAATTCTCTGAAAAATCTGTAAGCACCAAGAACATCTGTATTGTGTTTGCCATAAACGCCTTGGATGCCAATAGTTCCAAGCTCAGCCCGATTTTCTAAAATTAATCGGAGCCCCTCTAGTACTTTTTCAGTCGATGATTCTGTAGTTTTGGTTGGGCGAACCATGTCGTTGATTTTTGCATCTCCATCCAAACTTACTGTAATATTTGGCTTTATGACCTTCAAAATTTCCAATGTAGCTTCGTTAAATAAGGTTCCGTTCGTGGTTAAACTGTACTTAAGATTAATGCCTCTAGTATTCGCAAACTCATTTGCATATTCAGCGATAGCCAAGATTCCTTTTGGAAAAAGTAATGGTTCGCCTCCGATAAAGGTAATACCAAACTTATCGCCAGGGCTAAGTTTCTCCATTAGGAATTTCAATTGAGGCAGAGTTTTATCTACAGAAATTCTATTTTGTGGACTGCCGTATGTACCATCACCGCCAGCCCCACAATAAACGCAATGTAGATTGCAAACTTGAGTAACATTAATTGAGATGGATTGAATTTTGGGATCAATAGAGCGACCAATTGGGGCGTCACTATTACTCTCTTCATTCCAGGCTTTAAGTTGTTCAAAGGCGTCGGCATCTTGTTCAAGTGTCTGATTGGAGATTCCGTTCCAAATTTCCTCAGACAGTTCAGCAACATCTAGGGTTTGGGTATGGTAACCCAAGTACTGCCCTGCAGATGTTTTAACAGCTAAAATGTCGTTCCATTGTTTAAGTTCCATATGTCCAATCTGCGCCCAGTTCGCAACCAATCTCTAATTTGCAAAGACCTTGCCTGGGGCGCGATGACACCACGCAGAAATGTATAATAAAATCAGCAAGTTAAGTCGATGCTTCGGGGGTAATGCGCGAAAGCAGGGCCGGTGCAAAGTGCCTTTGAACCTTAAAGATCAAAGATCCCACTTAATCTGAAACAGATCTGATTTTTCAATGACCTCAATTTGATTATCCAAGGCGAACTTTTGAACCTCATCATTGTCGCCAAGCGAGGTGCATAGGAATTTTTTAAAGCTTCTGTTTCTCAAGAATAACATCAATTCAAATCCAGTTTGCTCGGAATTTTGAAAGATCAAATCACTAACAAATGTGACTTCATCGGTTTTGTTATTTTCGAAATATTGAATTGCTTGTTCGGGTGATTTTAGTTTTACCAATTCAATATTTTTAGAGACAGTCGATTCCAAAATTTTAAAAATTTCATCCGCATCATCAACCCAAATTAATTTTGATTTTGATTTAATGACAGTAAACTTATTTTCCAATGGAATTTGGATTTTAAATAATGCTCCAGGGCTTGTCTTATCATAAGAGATGGTTCCAGAAAGACTTTCAATGGCTTGTTTAACTTGAAACAAGCCCAAACCATTTCCATCTGATTTGCCAAATGTGGCTTTTTCTTGAAACAGTCTTGGCAAGATTTCTTTGGCGACTCCAGGGCCGTTGTCGCTGACCGAAATTGTCGCATGGTTCTGAATCGTATCCAGACCAATCTGAATTGTGACTTTTGGGTTTGTCACAGAATTCATCTTTAAGGCTTCGATGGAATTATTTAAAAGGTTAGTTAGAGCTCTTTCAATTTGAAACTTCGGAAATCCCAATGGCAATGTTTCGCACTCAGAAATAACCTCAAATTGAATATTTGGAAATAGAACTTTTGTCTGCTCGACTAAGTTTTGACAGACTTCCACCAGATCAAAACCAGCATTTGTGAATTCAACTTTAGTAAAGCCGCCGCGATATTTTTGTAAAAGGTCATTGGCCAAATTTTGTAATCGGTCTGAGGCGTCTTTCAAAAGTTTTTGAACTTCAGGAGCAATAGTGCCGCTGGCAACTTGAGTGGCAATTTTGATTGCCATAATTGGACTTCTTATATCGTGGGCAACCTGGCTTGCAATTCGAATTCCGACATCTGCCTTTGCCGATTTGGCAATAATTCGACCTTGAGCTCTTAGTCTTTCAAGTTCAGTTTGTTGTTGGAGCTTTAGAACTTCAGTTTTCCGGACGTATCGATAGAATAGAAATGGCGCACTTAAATACTGAAGAACAAATAGAGCAATAATTGCGGCCACTGTAGGCATCCAAAAATCAGTAATTTTATAAACAGTTAGGTCTAAAATTATGCTTAGACTTACAATCGGAATCGCCGAGAAAAATGCCCTAAGTGGGGACCACATTGCCACGATTGAAAGAAACAAGCAGGAAAATCCTAGCACCCAAAGAAATTGTATGATGGGGCTAGGTGTTTTTATGTAGTCACCAGTCGCCAGCGCATAGAAATTCTCGGCTACAATATGGGAGTCTGGAACCATATCAAATTCTTGATTCAGCTCTTTTTTAAATGTTGAAAAAATAGAAGGTGTGGACATGTAATTCCAATTGTCCCAAAAACCCAGAAATACTATTTTGTCGGTAAAATTTATTGATCCATCTTCCTTCGTTAAATTTGTGTTTGATCGAATGTTTCCAAAAGTACCTGACTCCCAGTGTCTATAGTAAATCTGATTTGTACCGAGGTAATTGAAATGATTTAGGAATTTTGTTTCATCAATTTGCATCCCAAAATTGGAATTCGCGAACTTGATTGTTTCACTCGCATCGTTAGTATCATGGTATTTGGTTAATAGTCGTCTTGATCTTTTGTCTCCAGGAGAAGTTAAGCTATCCCAAGCAATTGTGATACCTTTCGCAAAACTTATTCCTGAGAAAGTCGGGTCCTTAATATTGTAGCCATAATTTCCTGATATAGAGCTAGAAACAAAAAAAACGTTCTTATTTGAGTTCAATTTTTCGGCTATTTTTTTTATTGTATTTTGATCTCCGTCCCAATCTTCGGGTGAGACAAAAAGGACAATCCCTTTTG
>CAZDHC010000067.1:0-8696 GCA_964505225.1 uncultured Bdellovibrio sp.
AACCCTATTACTTTTTCTCACTCATTTGTTTTTTTTTTCTGTGTTTTGTTGGGGATTGCGTTTACGAGCTTTAAAAAATGGTCCTCTCAGCAGCAATTGGTTTACTCGTCCGTGTTGGCCGCCAGCGCTTTGGGATTGTTTTTCACATACACTCGCGGAGTTTGGATTGGCTTGGTGGTCACAGTCGTGACGGCACTTTTGAAAGTCAGATTGAAGCTAGGGCTTTTGTTGATAGTAGGGCTTTTGGTCTTTGGATCGATTGCCTACAAGTTTGCTCCTGATATGAAGGGACGCGTGGAGCAATCGGTTTCTGAGGTTTCTGGCTTTAGCGAAAGAAAATTACTTTGGAGAGCTCATTTCGAAATTTTTAAAGATCATCCCTTGTTTGGTGCGGGCTATGGCCAAAACACGCAAATGCTGACTCAGTACTATGATCTTTTAGGTATTCCTCAAGGTACTATTCATAGTCATGCGCACAATCAGTTTTTACATTTGGCAGCGGCCACTGGGATTTTGGGCTTGGGCTGTTATTTATTGATGTGGTTTTATTTTATAAGTCAGTGTTTTCAACTGTTAAAAAAATCACTTTCCAATTGGGATAAGGGTTTAGTTTTTGGATTTTTATTAGCGCAGTTTGCTTTTTTAATTGCAGGGTTAACCGAGGCCAATTTTGAACATTCCAAGGTGAGATTTTCTTTGATGATGATATGGGCTTGTTTGATTTATTTGATGAGAAAATATCAGACCCAGCAAGAGATTTGTGTTTTTGGAAAAAGGATTAAATTATGAAAATTGGAGTTTTTGGAACAGGTTATGTTGGTTTAGTTACCGGACTTTGTTTTGCTGAAATGGGTAACGACGTTATTTGTGTCGATATCGATCAGAAAAAAGTAGCAGGTTTAAATGATGGAGTTTCTCCAATTTATGAACCGGGAATTGATGACCTTTTAGAGACCAATCTTAAAGCTAAGCGAATTCGTTTTACCACGGACAGCAAGTTGGCCATTGAAACTTCTGAATTGCTATTTATTGCAGTGGGAACGCCATCAGACGAAGATGGATCAGCCGACCTTCGCTATGTATTAAAAGTGGCTGAAACCATTGGTGAGAACATGAATGGTTACAAAGTCGTGATCAATAAGTCGACGGTGCCAGTGGGAACTGCTGAAAAAGTAAAAGCAGTTTTAAACCAAGTTCTTTCTAAGCGTGGGGCAAAACATGCCTTTGACGTTGTTTCAAATCCAGAATTTTTACGCGAAGGTTGTGCCATCGAAGATTGTTTAAAGCCCTCTCGTGTGGTTGTCGGGGTCGAATCCACTCGAGCTCAAGAGCTCATGTCTCGGCTTTATGATCCCTTCCTAAAAAGTGGAAATCCTTTGATCGTAATGGATCCATTGTCTTCGGAAATGACCAAGTATGCAGCGAACACTATGTTGGCGGCTAAAATTTCTTTGATGAACGAGTTTTCTCGAGTTTGTGAAAAAGTTGGGGCCGACATTGAAAATGTTCGTAAGGGAATTGGCAGTGACTTTAGAATTGGTCCGCATTTTATTTTTGCGGGATTGGGCTATGGTGGATCTTGTTTTCCTAAGGATGTTCGCGCCTTGATTAAAGTTGGCCAGGACAACAAGGAAGAAATGGATATTTTAACTGGGCTTGAAAAGGCGAACCAGGTCCAGCGAGAAAGATTTTTAAAGAAAATTTTGGATCAAACTGCTGGATCCGTTAAAGGTAAAAAAATTGCTTTGTGGGGAGTATCCTTTAAGCCGGGCACTGACGATATTCGAGAAGCTCCAGCATTAGATATCATTGAAGGTCTTTTAAAGGCGGGTGCAAAGGTTCAAGCTTTTGATCCTGTTGCAGAAGAAAATGCCAAGGCTCATTTCAAAGGTGCAACTGATTTGCAGTTTTTTGAAGATCAATATCAAGCTTTAGAGGGCGCTACAGCGCTAGTGATTGCGACTGAGTGGAAGTCCTTCAAGGAACCAGATTTTGATCGCATTAAATCAAAACTGACCACGCCAACCATTTACGATGGACGGAATTTGTACAATTTAAAGGTCATGAGAGAAGTGAAAATGAATTACTACTCGATTGGACGTCCTAGCATTACGATTTAGTCTATTAAACTTTTTGGATAGGGTTCGAAGCGTGAACGTATTAGATCAAATTGTCTCCAAAGCTCATCAAGAAAATCCAGCCCTTGGAATCTTGTTATCCACCTATGCGGATGGCGGGCGCATTGTTGCGACCAGCGTGAAGATATGGTCCTTGTTTCAAAAAGTTTCTGCCGAAATCAGTTGTGAGCTTAGGGCCACCACTGATTTAGATCAATTTGTGGATTTAACCGTTCGAGATTTAGTTTTGCTTGAAAATCCAAGTGTAGATGACCTTTGGACTTTGAATCGAAAGACGGGGGCGCAAATCGCCGTCATGTCAGAGCGTGAGCAAGATTCATCTTTAGTTGACGTTTGTTTTCGTGAAGAGGTTTTGCGATCGGCTCTAATTTCTTTGCTAGAGCCGGCCGACAAAATTAAGGCATTCAAGGGACAGTATTTTCTTCAAGGCAGTCGTCTGAACAAGGCCATATTTTTTGATCGAGATGGTGTGGTGATAGAAGACGAAGGCTACGTCAGTGATCCAGCCAAAGTTCGATTGATGCCAGGGATTTCGGCGCTTATGAAAAAGGCTCGCGAACAGGGATATTTTCTGTTTGTGGTGACCAATCAATCGGGCCTTGGTCGTGGAATTATGTCCTGGTCACAATATGAAAAAGTCACCCATCGAATGCAGGATTTGTTAGTTCAAGAGGGAGCCTATTTTGACCGCATCGTTAAAGCCCCGTTTTATCAAGACAGCAAATTTGCCTCTAGCCTTGTCCGACGAACTTTGCGAAAGCCCAGGGTGGGAATGTTTCACCAGATTGTAGATGAATTTCGAATCGATATTTCGCAAAGTAAAATGATCGGCGATTCGGCTACGGATCTAATGACCGGAGCTTTGATTGGGGTCAAAGATCTTTATTTGCTGAAAGGTCCAAAGACTGCAGCTGAGCTAGAAAAATGGAATCAATGGCCTTTAAGATCCCGCAGTCAAAGTCATTTCGCCGGGAAAGCCATCTCTAGCCTATCAGAAGTTCTGTGAATAACTTCTAGTCATAATGCTCGAGGATAACTAAGTCGAAAATTTGGCAGAGCCTGAAAGGCAAACTGAGCTCACCTTAGGTTTTATTCCAATAATGGGCTCTAATCTTTTTGAGATCTCTTGAGCTTCTTTGACGGTGAATTTTTTCGATTCAGGGATCAGGTTTCCTTTTACTAAAAGTTTAGCAAGGCTTCGGGCCGAGAAAAATAAACGGTATTTTAAAGCGACTAATTTATTCTTTTTACTTGGATTTTGTTTTTCACAAAATTCGGTGATTTTATCGGATATTCTTTTAGCGGCTAGGCCATCGACTTTAAAATAGATTTCGCTTTCAATCTTTTGAAGGGCTGGTTTAAAAGACGGATCAGATACATATTTTTTATTTAAGACATCAGCGATCTTTGTTTTTAAATCTTCTAAACTGCTCGCATAGTCCGTAATTGTGCGAATCTGTGGTACGGGTCGTACTTCTTTAAATTTCAAAAGTGAAAATGAAGGAACGTCTAAAAAGGCTCCTTCTGCAGCCGTTGAGCACTCGTAATGAAGTAAGGCATCAGAGATCAAAAGCCAAGGAGTGACTGTTTTGGTGCAATCGACTTTAATGTTTTTGTAATGCCCCAGTTTCGCTATATAGGGATCCAAACTTTCAAATGGATGTGGTCTTAAGACAAAAAATACTTCTGGGAATTGGTCAGCAAGGTAAGCTGTGGCCTCGATATACCCAGCGACAATTTCGTCCATTTTTTTGAAAAATTCAGTCATGAATTCGCGCTCGTAACGGAACTTTTCGATCATCATTTCGAATTCTTTTTCTCGGGTCGAAAATTTTGAATTGACGATGCTAAAGCTCGTATTGATCAAAACGACTTTCAAATCTGAACGGCCAATCAGTTCGGTTTTTAAATCCGAAACATTTCCAAAGAATTGGCGGTAGGATGGATGATAGAAATCCAGTCGGGGAGTTCCCAGACATTGAATGCTTTCTTCTCGGTATGACTTTCGAGAGCTCAGTGTCTTTGCTAAAGTTTCACCCCAGCAAAAATAGTGGGCGACGGCTTCGCGGATTTTATCTTCTCGGACTAAAGAAAAAGTGAAGCTATTTTCTTTGGAACCTAAATCCATGAAAAAGCCACCCTCTGTATCTAAAATACTGAAGTCAATTCCAGCATTGATTAAGACCTGAGCAATGTGCTTATTGGTTTCTCGAAGGTAATTCAGTAAAACAAGGTCAGGTTGCAGATGAAATATTTCCGAGGTGGCCTGGCTACTTGAAGCTAAAAAGACATCGTGCTTTTCTGACAAAAAAGCCGCAGTCAGGCAGCAAGCTGGAAGATCGCGTAGCGGATTATCAACAAGTATAACAATTCGTTTTTTTTTCATTTTGTCTACAATGTCCCTATTTATCCCCGAAATCTACGTTCGTTTTGGCGAAAGTTGAAGTTTAATTTAGTGCTAAAATTGAATTTTATTGAGGTGGTGCTTTGGGCTGAATCTGAAGGCTGCCGCCCATAGTCACGGGTCGTTAATCCAACAAATGTCGACAGAGAAACAAGATGAAACTGAATGGCGTACATTTAAATTGAACGTGATTTTACTTAATGAGACTGTTAGGACTGAGTTTCAGATAGGGGTGCATAAAATGAATACAAAGCTTAATTCTATCAAAATTGGTAATCGCTTAGTTGGTATGGGGCATGCGCCTTTTCTGATTGCTGAAATGAGTGGCAATCATAATCAATCATTAGATCGTGCATTTGAAATTGTCGAGGCCGCTGCAAAATCTGGCGCTCACGCTTTGAAGTTGCAAACTTACACGGCTGAAACGATGACCTTGGATGTGGATACGGATGATTTTTTGATTCAAGATAAAAACAGTCTTTGGAGTGGCCGTCGTCTGCACAATCTCTATCAAGAAGCGGCGACCCCATACGAGTGGCACGCTCCACTTTTTAAAAAATGCCAAGAGCTAGGAATGATGTGTTTTAGCACTCCCTTTGATGAGTCCGCCGTGGATTTTTTGATGGATTTGAATGTTCCTTGTTTTAAAATTGCGTCTTTTGAAAACACCTATTTTCCACTTCTAAAAAAAGTCGCTCAAACTGGAAAGCCAGTCATCATGTCGACCGGAATGGCCTCACTTGAGGAATTGACCGAATCTGTTCAGTACTTGAAAGAAAATGGATGTAAAGATTTGATTTTACTTAAGTGCACAAGCACCTATCCGGCAAGTCCTGATAGCACCAATATTTTGACCATTCCTGATATGCGGGAACGCTTTCAGTGTTTAGTTGGTTTATCAGACCATACCATGGGGATCGGGGTTTCTGTTGCCAGTGTTTCCTTGGGGGCAGTTGCGATTGAGAAACATTTTACTTTAAGACGAGCCGATGGTGGTGTCGATTCAACTTTTTCAATGGAGCCTGAGGAGCTGAAGGCCCTTGCCATTGAATCTGAGCGAGCGTTTCTATCTTTAGGTAAAGTCACTTATGGTACGCAAAATGATAACGAAGCAAAATCTAAGGCTTTTAGGCGCTCAATTTACATCAGCCAAGACGTAAAAAAGGGTGATGTCATTAGTCGCAATAATATTAAATGCGTGCGTCCATCCTTTGGGTTGTCGACTAAGCATTTTGAATCAATTTTAGGAAAAAAATTGAACAAAGATTTTAAGCGCGGTCATGCGCTTAAAATGGAAGATATCGATTAACTTTCTAAAGTCGAATCAGGCCAATTTGAGTTGATGACTTAGGCCTGATGTGTTTTCCAAATGGCCTGAAGATTCTTGAGCATCTTCTCGAGATCTTTTAATGGCAAAGAAGTCGGACCATCACACAAAGCCTTTTCAGGATTAGGGTGAGTCTCTAGGAAAATTCCGTCGACTCCCACGGCCATTGCAGCACGAGCCAGCGGCCAAACCATATCCCCGCGTCCACCAGAGCTTTCGCCAGTAGCGCCAGGAAGTTGAGTCGAGTGCGTGCAATCCATAATCACCGGAAAGCCAAGTCTTCGCATCTCTACTAAGCCTGTCATATCATTGATCAAGCGGTTGTAACCAAAGGTGGTTCCGCGCTCACACAACAATAATTTCGAGTTTCCAGCGGTCACTGCTTTTTTAGCAATGGCGCCCATATCCCAAGGAGCCAAGAACTGCCCCTTTTTAATGTGAATCACTTTTCCAGTTTTTGCCGCTTCAACCAAAAGGTCGGTTTGTCTTGAAAGAAATGCCGGGATTTGGATGACGTCTGCAACCTTCGCAGTGTCGGCAACCTGAATTGTCTCATGAACGTCAGTTAAAAACGGAACATTCAATTCGCCTTTAATTTTCTCTAAGCTTTTAAGAGCTGATAAGGTTCCAGGTCCGCGAAATGAACTTGAGCTTTGACGGTTGGCTTTGTCAAAAGAGCATTTCAAAATCCATGGGATTCCTAAGGCTTTTGTGACTCGTAAAATTTCTTTACCAGTTTCTAAAACCATTCCTTCATCTTCAATAATATCAGGTCCTGCAAAAAGAACCCATTGCTTAGCATCGCCCCAAGTGATTGAGCTGCCGTGAGCCCAATTGCCATTCATGGTGACGGTTTGTTTTAAAGAAGAAAATCCGGTCATGTTAAAGCCTTTTTCACGTGTTCAATGATGTAGTCTTGAGTTTTAGCATCCAAATCTGGATACATCGGTAAACTGATCACGTGATCAGCTGCCCAGCGTGCATTTTGTAAATCGCCAATGCACTTAGGGGAGTTGGCTTTGTACCAAGGCTGTTCTGGCATAATGCGCGGATAGTGCACGCTCGTTGGAATGCCAACAGCTTGCATCTTCTTTTGAAATTCTGCGCGGTCAGCAACTGTAATGGTGTATTGAGCCCAAACACTTTTTTGTCCGTTCGCTACATAAGGAGTTTTGAAATCCTTAGCTTTGATTTCAGAAAGTCCTTGGTTAAAACGTTGAGCGATTTTTTCGCGCTGTTCGATTTCCCAAGGGTAACGCTCAAGTTTTGCCAATAAAATCGCACACTGAATGGTGTCCAAACGCGCATTCACACCCAAGCGAGTGTGGTAATAGCGGGACTCGGAACCGTGTTCGCGAATTTCTTTAAAAGCAACCGCAAGTTTATCATCGTTGGTAAACATAGCGCCGCCATCTCCGTAGCAACCCAAAGGCTTAGCTGGGAAAAAACTGGTTCCTGATGCCACAGTCAAAGAGCATGAGCGTTTACCATTAAATGTGGCGCCAAAGCTTTGAGCCGCATCTTCAATTACATGAAGGCCATGTTTTTTTGCGATGGCGTTGATAGCATCCATGTCTGGAATTTGTCCGTACAAAGAAACGGGCATAATCGCTTTCGTTTTTGGCGAAATGGCCTTTTCAATTTGATGGACGTCTAAGTTGTAAGTCTTTGGATCGATATCAACATAAACTGGAGTTGCTCCGGCCAAAACAATCGTTTCTGCTGTTGCGATAAATGAAAACGCAGTGGTGATCACTTCGTCACCCGGGCCGATGTCCAATGCCATCAAAGGAATCATCAAAGCATCTGTTCCATTAGCGCAGGCCAAAACATGCTTAACGCCGACGAACTCGGCTAATTTTTTTTCGAGTTCAACAATTTCCGGGCCATTGATGTAAGCACCGTGATCCAAAACTTTGTGAATGCGAGCATCAATATTTTCTTTCAATGCTTTGTACTGAGTTTTCAAATCAATAAAATTAATTTGCGGATTTGTTGGAGTTGAAGACATTAAAGTTCTCCTTCCGTAGCGGAAATAAATAGTGGGACATCAAACGCGGAAAATCAGTCTGAGTATGGCTCAGAAAGGGTGCGAATGTCCACTATCGGAAGGTATAAACTTACGCGTGCTGACTAGCCTTTGTGTTTTGACTTTTTGGAATGTTTTTTAGCAACAGTCTTGTTGTTTTTATGTGACTTAGATTTTGCCAATTTAGATTTAGTGTTGCTGCTTGCTATCTGACGCTTTGCCTTGTTCGTTTTGTTAGTCTTGTTTTCGGCAAAATTTTTCTTTTTAGGCAGTTCGGTCACGTGGCTGGGTCCATGCTTTTTCGATTTATTTTCTTTCATATAAGCGCTGGCCTTATCGTAGCCAGTAGATTTGCTGTGTTTGCCTTTGTTTTTTGCCAAAGCATTGACTGAAGCAAAAGTAACACAGGTGGCAATTAGGAAAGAAAAGAGCATGGTTTTTTTCATAATTTTGAATCTCCAGACCCCTATTTAACGGACTAAAAGCCAGAAGACTTTAGTAAAGACTCTAAAGGAAATTGAAAAGAGATTGGCTCTCTCGAAATGGGACATTTTTTTGTTCATCTTGAGCCTAATGACGCTATATGATACCCAATGCAGCTAGTGACCAAAATCTTAGGGCGTGATTTAAAGAACAATGAGGTGACTGTATGATTCCAGTAATATTAAGCGGTGGAAGTGGAACCCGTTTGTGGCCAGTTTCTAGAACTAAATATCCAAAACAATTCTGTGACCTTTTTGACGAACCTCTTCAGGTTTCCACTTTAAAAAGATTAGCTAAATTTGGAGTTCCTTGGAT
>CAZDHC010000067.1:8706-18488 GCA_964505225.1 uncultured Bdellovibrio sp.
TTCACAGACACTTCGGGATTTTACAGAAAAAAACGCCAAAGAAGCTGGATTTAAAGAGTTACGTTTTATCTATGAACCGATTGGAAAAAACACAGCACCAGCGATTGCGATGCTTTGTAAGCTTTTGGAGCTTGAAGGAAAAACCAATGAAGTGGTTGGAATTTTTCCAGCGGATCACTTGATCGAAAAAGAGGATGTGTTTTCGGCTGCACTAGAGCTGGCAGAAAGTTCAGCTCGCGAAAATAAAATCGTCACTTTGGGTTTAAAACCGACTGAGCCGGCCACTGGATACGGTTACATTCAAACTGAAAAGCAGCCGTTCAATTACAACAAACAAATGAGTTCTTTTTCGGTGCTTAAGTTTCATGAAAAACCAAGCCTTGAATTGGCAAAAGAATTTTTAAGTGAAGGTTCTTACTACTGGAATGCCGGAATTTTTATTTTTCCAGTTAAATTGATGATCGAGCAATTTAAAAAGTACCAACCACAAATTTGGGATGTGTTGGCGGGTTTGAAAGCCGACCTATCAAATTTAAAAGAAATCTATTCGGCAATGCCTTCAGTTTCAATTGATTACGCCATTATGGAAAAGCTCACTAGCCAGGAGCTTTTGTGTGTTCCTTGTAATCCAAAGTGGAGCGATGTTGGTAGCTGGGATGCTGTGGCTGATGTTTACGAAAAAATGGGAAAATCTCGAGGCAATCCCATCGAGGTCGACTCGAAAAATAATTTTGTTTTGCCTAAGGCTGGGAAAAAGTATGCATTTGTCGGCGTTGACGACGTCATTGTTGTCGATACGGACGACGCCTTGCTGATTGCGAAACGTGGCGAAACTCAAAATGTGAAAATGGTTGTCGATCGCCTAAAAGGCGAGTCTTCAAAATTGGCAACGGAACACACTTTCGAAGAGCGTCCTTGGGGGCGATTTGAAATTTTACGAGACAAAGAGCATTTTAAATCTAAAGTCATCCGCGTGGATCCTAAACAGCAGTTGTCTTATCAGTCACACAAATCTCGTGAAGAGCACTGGGTGATCATCAAAGGACAAGGCGAAGTGGTTTTGGATGATCAGGTGATTCCGGTTAAGGCTGGAAGTTATGTGAAGATTCCACTAGCTGCTAAACACAGAATGCGAAACACCGGCAGCAATCCATTAGAATTTATTGAAGTGCAATTGGGCAGTTATTTTGGTGAAGATGATATTACCAGGTATCAAGACGACTATAAGCGGAATTCATAAAGGATAAGAACATGAACTCAACATTAAAAGAGCGTTTTGATAAGTCCGTAAATGATTCAATAGAACTACGCGAGAAAATTTTAAATTCGACAGATTTGGCGCAAAAAACTGTGAAAACAGTTGAGCTCATTGTTGGAGCATACAAAAAAGGAAAGAAAGTTCTTTTTGCTGGCAATGGCGGAAGTGCTGCCGACGCTCAACATTTAGCAGCTGAATTGGTTGGGCGATTTTATTACGATCGAGCTCCTTTGTATGCTGAGGCGTTGACGGCCAACACCAGCGACCTGACTTGTATTGGAAATGACTATGGCTATGAATATGTATTTTCCCGAGCGGTGGAAGGCAAAGGCCAAGAGGGCGATATTTTTTATGCGATTACGACCTCTGGAAATTCTCCCAATATTTTAAAAGCGGCCGAAGTGGCAAAGCGAAAAAAAATGATCGTGATTGGTGTGACCGGTGAAACTGGTGGAAAGTTAGCCGAATTTTCTGATGTATTGTTGAATGTACCATCGAAGGACACGGCTCGAATTCAAGAGTGTCACATTATGTTGGGTCATTTGATTTGCGAATTCGTTGAAACAGAACTTTTTCCTAAATAGAGATTTCATTTTTATGTCAGACATTTTTTTTGGATTTACGGGAAGCCCATCAGAAGGTTTGACAGTTTTATCTTCAGATCAAAAAAGTTGTTCTAAATTAAATCTGAGCTTAAATGAGCTGCTTTCTTTGAAGAAAAATGAGATTGCGGCCAAATTGCAGTCGACTAGTTCTTCAGCGGGTGACTTTAAAGGTTGGAAAAGCTGCGTGGATCAACAGGCTGTTTTCGCCTCAGGCTACACTTTTAAAATCGATGATGAAAAGTTGGAACGCTTAAAGGCCGAAGGCTCGATGTCTTTTAAGACTCATCTCAGTGACAGACCCATGATTTTTTTTAAAGGTTTTCCTGGTGAAATAGTTGGGCAAAAGGGATTTGTCGGTTTGAAGGCTAGTTCTAAGCGCATGATTCCTGAGGCTGAAGTTGCGATTTTGTTCAATCGTTTTGCTGAGCCCGTAGCTGTTTCTGTCGGCAACGACATGACGGCCGTCGACATCGAAAAAGAAAATCCGATATACCAAAGCTATAGCAAGTTTTTTAAGGGCAGTGTTTCAGTTGGTCCTTGTTGGCGATGGCTCGGCAGTGGATTTGGCAGTGAATTAATGAACGATAAAATGAGCCTTTTGGTCGAGCGAAAGAACAAAGCCATCGTGAGCTACGAATATTCTCTTGCAGATCAGAAAAGAAGTTTTGAAAATTTGGCAAAAAATCTATTTGAAGATCGCGAATTTCTGAATGGGGTGGTTTTGCTTTATGGCTGCAACCACAGTTTGCCTCCAGAATTTAGTTTGCAAAAAGACGATGTGGTCACCTTGGGGGGAAGTTTTCTTCCCGAGCCTTTGATCAATTATGTCGGCTGATTGATATAAAGAAATTAAATTTAAAAAATTAAATTTAAACTGGTGACGATCGATGATTCGGTTTGTCTGATGTCACCGATTTTTTTGCCATCAATTTGATATTCAGCTTGTTGACCGAATTGTTGGTAGCCCAACGTCAATTGAATGTTTTCAGTAAAGTTGTAGCCACCACCAAATTGACCACCAAAGCCTAAAGGTTGAACTTCGCCGCCGCCTGGGTCCTTCAAAGTTCTTCCAGTTAAAACTCTGGAAAGATTCAATCCCAAATAGAAATGCACAGGAACAGTTAGCCCATAGGTGCCATTGAAGCTGAAGGCCGCAATGGAATAGTCATTGTTCTTAATCGGGTCTTGGCCCTTTAAGTATGAAAAATCAGTGCTGAAACCTAAAAGATTTTTTCGAATGTGATCGTATCCCAGGGATAATGAGACCATTGGGCTTTTCGAGTCTGAGTTGTATTGGTAGGTATCGGTGATGCCGTTATAATCGACCGACTCTTTTGATTTAAAATCGTAGACGCCTCCACCAATGCCAATTTTGATTCCTTTTGATATTGCGGACGAGGAACTTTTGCCCTCAATTTTTGCGGTGGGGAAGGATTGGGCGTTGGTTTGAACACTTGAGGATGCGGTGGCAAAAGGTCCATAAAACAAAGGCACCATTAGACTTAAAACAAAGATGAACTTGCGCAGTAGAAAGGACCTCATCAAACCTCCAGCCTATTATAGGAGCTGTGTAGCAATAGCTGTTCCCAAATTACCTATGTAAAATCAGCCACTTAGAGGTGGGCTTCCAGCCTTTTGTGAGGTCCACTTAGTCAGCCGTCTATACGATCTACACTTTTGAATATTGAAAAAAACTTGAAACAGGGTGGAGTCAATTCGCAGTAACAAATTTTGGCACTGCCCTTGCTGATAGCTGGTTGTCATTAAATTTTGGGGGACAAAATGAAACCAGTATTTTCGAAAATGAAATCGTATTTGATAGCGGCTTGTCTTTTTATCACGGCGACTTCGGCATTTGCCGCGCCAGATGATGTTCGAACTCAGGAGATTGCGGAAACTAAGGTGATCACTCGAACAGCAAGCTCGGGTTTAACTTTGCAAACGACTTTGGGTAAAAATATTTACCGTCGCGAAGCCTACCAAGCTCAATATGATGTGCAGGTTCCATATCAAGAGCAAGAGGCCTACATTGATTACGAAAACTATTATGATCAAGAATATCGCTGCAGCACCAATTATGAAAACGTTTGCGGCTATGAGCAAGTGTGCCGGCAAGTTCCAGGTCAACAGCAATGTCATCAAGATTACATCTGCAAACCTCGTCCTTCTCAACCAAATTGCCAGCATGTCACCGAGTGTGGAACCAATGCTTTAGGGCAACAGATTTGTAAAACTCGAGAAGTTTGTAACGGTTCCACTGGTGGTGGCCAAGATTGTGGATACGTTCAAAGATGCGAACAAGGTGGTTGGCAGAATCAGTGTAACAATGAATACCGTTGTCACAATGAGCCCCGTCAACGTTGTGGCTATGAGCAAGTCGTGAAATCAAGACCTGTCACAAAGTACCGAACAGTGACAAAGTATCGAACTGAAAGACAATGCTGCCGTACTGAATACCGAAATGTTTTCGATCATCAGCAAACCTTAGACGTCACCTTGCAATTTCCGGTGGGTTCTGAACTTTTAGGAAATGAAGTTGAAACTTTTCAAATCACGATGATTGGTGATGAAAACCGACCAGATGTTGAGTTTAAAGTTCTGTCAACTTTGAGCAACTACCAAGTTTTAGATCGAGTGATTCAAGGTCATTCGGCGACTTTGGTTCTTGAGAAAATTGCCATTGCCATCAATCCACAAGAAGTTGGGGTGGATTCGGTGACGGATGTTCGTTTAAAAATTAAAGAAGACCTGACCGGTGTAGTGGTTCTGACTGACAAGGGTCAGCGAGGACGATTGCTAACGACTTATGAAATTGTTGTTAAGGATGGATCTGGCCGAGTGGTCGCATCTGAACAAGCTCAATATCAAGGAATTCCAGAGCAGAGATTTACATTAACAAATAAACTATCATTAGAGCAGGATCACACTTTAGAAGTGCGAATTTCAAGAAGTGGCGAAGGATTAACGACGCCTGTTTCCTTTGTGAAAACTTTCTTCCGACCAAGATAGTTTCTAAAGTATTTAATTTATGGAGCCGTTAGAACTTTTAGAACTAGCGGCTCGCTTCTAAAGCCATCGTGTCCAGAGTTTGAAAAATGGGTGTAGTTTAAAAGATCACCAACAGCGGTGATTTCAACTTTAAAGCTTTCCACTGGAACGAAGGTGTCTTTTTCACCCGAGTAAAGAAAAAATCCCTTTTCCGTCATTTCCGAAAGGCCTTTTCTAAAATCACCAAGATTCAAAATACTTTGGCGTTCACCCAAATAGGCTTTTACTTTTTTTGCCATTTTTCCTTGAGATTTGAACTGCAATGGTGACGAGCACTCGGTAAAGTCCGTAAGGTCTGCCTGAATGGAAAATTTTTTGCTAATCAATTCTTGAGCTTTGCTGCAGTTTTCTAAATTCATCGAAATCGTATTTCGATCATAATAGTCAATCGTACTTAAGCTGATGCTAGTTCCTAAAGAGTCGTTGGGTTCTGCCATATCATTTAAGTATTTTTGAAGTTCTATCAAGTCCACTTTATCGTCGTGAACTAGTAAATTTAAATCTGCATGCAGGTTTTTCCAACGATTGAATCCCAAATAGCTGTTAAGTCCGATTAAGATTTGAAAGCCACAGTATTCCTCTTGGTAAGTTTCCTCTTTTAGGCAAAATTCTTGGTCACCCAGTGCTTTCTTTAAAATCTGAAATTTAGCTCGATCTTCAGGGTAAGTTTGTAGGTACATTTCTTTAACCCGAAGTTGTGAATACAATCGATTTACCAATCTTTCCATTGGATCTGGGGTGATGACTCCAGCATGAGCAATAGCCCGTTCAATAGACTTTGGATATAAAGCGGCATAGCGATGAAGAACAAATGCACCATAACTTTGACCGTAGATGCGCCATTTTTTATTTTCACCTAAAAGTTTGATTCGGATTTGCTCGGCATCAAAAACGATTCCTTCTGAACCATAATGAATAGCTCGTTCGACAATCTCTTCGAAATTGCCTTCGGGAAAAGGTGAAGAACAGCCAGTGCCCCGTTGATCCATAAAGACCAGGCTGACCTTTTGATCAAGACCCTGTTCAGCTAATGATTTTTCGATTCTAGAATGGTTTCCGTGACTGTCGGAGCCAGGTCCGCCATTGAAAAACATCACTCGTGGCAATTCTGAATTTTTGTCGCCGTAATAGAAGATCGAAATTTTGGTTCCATCCGGCTGAGATGGATTTTCGGGAACAGTGATCCAATCATGGAAATAGTTTTCAGGTAGAGCTTTGATAAAGGCTTTGCAGTCACTCGGTTTTCCAGAAATCTCAGCTGGGTCTGTCGCAGCTCGGGTCGTGGGCACAGGCGCAGACGAGTTGTCCGTTGATTTTTGACAAGCCAAAACTCCAAAGAAAGCACTGATCAGGAAAGTTAAATGAACCATTTTGAATGGTGTTTTGGCTGTGAAATTCATCTGAACAGTTATACTTGCAATGTGCTGAAGGTGCCATTGTCAAAACTTTGGACAGCATTTATTGCAAGATTAAAACGCCGAGCCACCAAGAGATCAAGTTTGCGGAAAGGGCTGCGGAAAAGGCACGTCCTGGATTGGATTTGAAGAGCTTCCAGATGATAAATCCCTCAACCAAAGGGGCGAAGATCTCCGCACTTAAAAGGTAGTCTCGATAAGTTAGATTCCAGTGGGATAAGATCAACGGAAAAACAAAGAAGATAATGGGGTGAGTGGCAATATTGACTAGCAAACTGAGCTGAAGGCGTTTCAGTTTAGCTAAATTTGAGAGCATAAAATAATACAAAGGTAGCTCAAGGCCAAGGGTCCAAAGGAAGTATTTCAAATACTCAACGAGATCAAAAGGAGTGGGCGTAACGGGTGTTTGAAAAACTTCAGCGCAATTGGTGGTTGTTTCTAAGGCGCCGAATTGAAATAGAATTAATCCCAAAGGGGTTGTGCAAGCTTCGAGCATTAAGTGTCTTCTCGCCATTCTAAAAATGAAAGTCCTGCGATTTCATGAAACCCATGATAAGAAGCGATCGCAAAATAAATCAGTCGCGCCTCTTTGAGCTCGAAAAATACCCAAATGCCAAGGGCGGCAACGCAGAACAGGAAAAGAAATTTTCCCAATTTTTGCCCGAAATCCTTTAGGAGCCAATGATAGCTGGCCCGAAAGCTAATCGGCATTTGTTGTTTTAAATGCTGTTCCGGTATGGCTTTCATCCAAACAAAATAATGAAGGGCTTGAGTGAAAGCATAAGCTACAAAAAAGCGAAACCAATCCTGATAGTTCTCGGACCAAGGTGCCAGAGATTTTCCGAGGTCCGAGTAATCCAAACCAGCTATCGAAATGTAGCCGATAGGGGTGATCCATTTGTAGATGCCATCAAAAAAACCCATAACGATCAGGGCTGTCGTTATCGATGTTATCATCAAGGCGAGTATGGCTACGGTTCGATCTTTTTTAGTAGTGGACTGTGCAATCCAATAGAAATAGGCAATAAAGTTATGAAGCATTAAAATCACTGCGGCAAATTCAATAGGTGCCTTCCAGGCACAAATAGCCACTAGGGCCGTTAGTAAGACTCCGGAATTTAGTGACTTCATCGACCATTGTTTCGAGCTCATAGATAAAAGTGAAAAAGCAAATACGCTTAAAGCAAGGCCAACAAGTTCAATGTCATACATAGACAGTTCTGGGATCTGAATTAAATTGAGGTCAGTGCCAATTCTAAAAAAAGTAATGGCAGTCCAAAGAAAAATAAAAAAAGATTTAAAGTGCAAAGAGTTTTTCGATTCCACAATCTTAGTGTATCGAAGGCTGGCCAGAATATGTGGTAAGCCCCAAATCACGGGGCCAATAACTGCGATCCAAATTGGAAAAAGCAAAGTCATTGGCAAATAGAATCCAAAGGCGATAGCAAACAAAACTAAAAGACGCATAGGGCGATCGGTAAATAGATTTCGACCCCAAGAATAGCAAAGAGTCTTCTGTAATAGAAGACTCCTTGCCTTATCCAATTTCAAAAGAAAAGGATTTAAAACCTGATCCATCTTCAATTAGCCCATTCTGGTTTGTCGTTTGTATTCTAGTAATTTCTCGCCATCCAAAGAAGTCTCAGTAATGCACTCTATTGAGACTCGATTGTCTTTACTTCTTTTTTCGCAAAGAACTTGATTCAAGCCATCTTGCGCGCGCAGGACTTTAAATGTAGAAGACGATGGAAGTGATGAACTTCGGTGTTCTGGTGAGTTGATGGACTCGTAAAGTGCCTTGGCTGCTCCGCCTGCAATTCTATTCGTTTTAACTTCTGACGACCATCTTTCGTTTTCAGTAGTTCTGTTTGTTGCTCTAGGTGACGGAATGTCTGCAAACGCCGTTGAAGCAGCTAGTGCCAGAACTGCGATCATAATTTTTTTCATAAAAGTCTCCTTGTTTAAATGGTTTTTAACCAAAATATTTAAATTCATTTTCTTGTAACAAGGATTAGGTAGATCAAAGACCTCGCCAAACTGAGGGCGATTATAAGATAGAAAGAAGCTCGGTTTGACTAAGGTAAAAAAAATTGAGGTGTCTAACTTTTTGTCGGTCCGTCAAAGACTGATCAGCCCTATAGGTAACGGATCATTTCCAAAACGATGGCAATTTCGGGTGAACTAAAAAGAAAATTAGTGGTTTTAGAGCTCGAGTAGAGTTGCTTTCGATCTGCAGGCGGAAGGCTTTCAATTGGAGGAAAAAACAGTGCTCCTCGAGTTTTCAATTCGGCTTTCATTTTGCTGTGAAAATCTTTGCAGATTTGGTTTAAAAGATTGGTGCCGACTTCTTCGGACATTTCATGGTCAAGTCCTGGAAATATTTTTGAAAAACCATCTTCTTGTTTCTCAAGTATTCTCACTGCAAATTTGACCCAAGCTAAATGGCTGCGAATTTCTTCGTGTGTTTGACATAGAAACTCTGAATGTAAATCGTCGTCGGTGGCGGGGGCAGGGTGTAGATGGAGTTCGCTGCCAACTTTAGAAACGATCGAGTTCAAGAATTCTGTGCTGATCCATTCTTGTGGCAAGGGCTCGATCTCTTTGGTGTCAGGAGCGTCTACAAATTTTTGCAATGACATCAGTACTAGGAGCTCACCAACACTGCGGTTAAAGCCTCGCACCCTTGGATCGGTGATGAGGTACTTCATTTCAAAATCATCACCGGGATAGACCAAACCAATTGGCATTTTGGTATACGAGTGTTTATTGCGGAAGAACTGGACGATGGCCTGGGCGCGATCTCCCGTTTCTTTGGCATCGCAATCGTATATGAGCATATCAATTCGTTGAACGTTTAGTTTTGAGTGCATTTCAAGATGATCTTTTGCCAAGTGAATATATCCACCAGTACCTACTCCAAGTGCATCTTTAAAAAGATTGGCCCTTTCAAGCGAAGTAGAGATCAGTCCAAGGTGAAGTTTTTCATTTGGTGCACGCATCACTTGCTATCTTGAATTGAGACGAATGCCAGGTCAATCTAGTCCGGATTTTTTGGAACTACGTCAAGATTCGGTAAATCTAAAGGGAAAGGTCTAGGAACTTATTAAGGAAAAGCAAGGACTTGTCGAAATAGGAAGTGGTGAAAAAGAGACTATTTTTAGAAGGACTAATATGGGAAAACTAAAAGCATATTTGAAAACATTGAGCGGTCGATTACTGATTGGTGCAATTGTGCCAGTTGTCGCATTGATTGTGATCGGTTTGATTGCAAATTCGCAAAGTAAAAAATTGGGCGGACTTTTAGAAGAAGGTTATGGAACAATCGCGCCAAATGTAAAATCCTTGGGTGAAATTTTATACTATCGAGGCAATATTGGAATCTATGCAGGTGCGGCTGTCGCAGCCCAGGATTCTGAAAAAAGAAAAGCATTTATTGAGGCTGGCTTGGCATCTTTA
>CAZDHC010000068.1:0-18399 GCA_964505225.1 uncultured Bdellovibrio sp.
GTCTTTGCAAAAAAAGATCGGAAGATTTCAATTACTTCGGCGGAAGATTTAAAAAAGTATAAAGTCGGAATTATTGAGGGGGTTTATCACGCAGCCATTGCGACCGAGGGAGTTCCCAATTTATCTAAAGTTATAAAGGTGGAACAGCTTTTTGAAATGTTGAACATAGGCCGACTTGACGTTGTGGTGGATGTTGGCATCAATGGAAAATTCCTGACCAAAAAAATGAAATACAATGACATCGTTTCGGTTGGCGAAATCGCCAAGCGGGATTTCTACAATGCTTTAATACCTGCAAAAAAAGATATTGCGGCAAAAATCTCGAAAGCCATCACCGAAATGAAAAGCAGTGGTGAGCTTGAAAAATTAAGAATTAAATATGAAAAGGAAGTTCTGGATTCAGCAGAAGCTCCTTTAAGTCTAAATTAAAATTTTTTAAAAAGAGGCGTCAAACGAGGCGCCATAGATATTTACAAAATTGGGATTTCCATTTTTTCCAGGGACCGCGTTGGCATCATTAGGGAAAGATGCCAATGCATAGGCGTCTTCGTAGGTCGTGCGCGAGGCTTCTAGCTTTAGCACTGTATTGGTAGATAAAAAGTAGTTCACTCCCAGTGTTGAAGTGTATTGTCTGCCCTTAGTTGTCGAGAATACGCCACCTGGTGAAAATGTATTATCAAACAATCGTGAGAAGGTGAAATGAGGCATTAGTTTGTCCTCATTAAGTTTGTAACCAACGGTGAGGTATCCAGCAGATCTTTGATCTAAAACTTTAGAAGCAGTTTCTTTTGCGTACTCCGACCAAAAAACAAGCCTGTCTATTTCGCCGCGAACTCCGGTGGAAATGAATTCACAGTCACCAAAGGGCATTTCAAAAGGATAGGTCGTAGTTGAGCCGTCGGCCGCCGATATATAGCGGTTGCCTGTCCCGTAAATATTGGCCTTATTATAGCTAAATCTCCAACTCCAGTGTTGAAACTTCGCGGTTAAGGTTGCGCCAATGAGCTTTAAGTCTCTAGAAGTTTTCCCTCTCATTGAACCACTAATTGCGATGTCGGCGTAGCCTCCGCCGGTATAAGTGTCCAAACTGATTTTTGAGTTATTTGGACCGGCAATGGTGTGTGTATAGCTGACCATGTTTGTACTGTTGATTGGATTTAGAAGGTAAACTTCAGCAGGCGGACGTACCCAAGGATATAAAATACCGACATTAATAACGTCGGACATCAGCCAAGTGGGTATTCGAAGTCTGCCAATTCTGAATAGGGAAGCGTTGTTGGAGGCGCGGTAAGACAATAATGCATAGTCAATTGGGTTTGATTGAACATCAGAGCTGTAGTTGTTGTTGAAAAAAAGATTCACCAAGCCATCCCAGTGCTCATCGATAGCCAAAGATCCTGAAATTCCAACTTTTGTAAACTTAGAAAAATCAGCATTTGAAGGGACTCCGTCGTCAGTCAAAATATTTTGATCAGCTTGTAAGACAGCGGTCGTTAAATAGGTTTTCCACTCGATGTTTTGATTCTCAGTTGCCGATGCAAATCTTGAAATTAAGATCATAGACATTGCTATTAAAACTAGATGGCAAGGCAAATTCAATTTCGTAACAGGTCTAGACATTTGCGGAACTCCTTAAAAATATATCAAAAGCCTGCCTTAGATATTTCCCTTTGACAACAGTAAGCATAGGATGACAACGTAATATTAATAATGAGAGGTCTTATCTTGAAAACTCAAATTTTAAGAACATTGGTGTTAGCGACAATAGTTTTGGGTTTTTGTTTGCCGGTGCCGGCTAGTTCTTATGTGATCATCGTCAATCGAAAATATGATTCTGAAGTGATCACTCAACAAGAGTTGCGGGATATTTATTCGGGAGATAAGACTTTCTGGAATTCTGGAGCCCGTGTTCGGCCAGTAAGATTGGCAGATTCTGATCCTGTGACTCAAGATTTTATGTCTGAAATTTTGGCACAATCCGTTTCGCAATATCTTCAGTCTTGGAGGCACAAGCTGTTTTCAGGAAGAGCTTTGCCTCCGAAAAAGGTGGACTCGGCTCAAGATGTGGTCAAATTTGTTGAAGAAAATGATGGAGCTATTGGTTTTGTTCCAACCGCATCTATAGCGAAATCACCTACGATTAAAGCTATATCAATTCATTAAAAAATAAATCTAGGAAGCTTTGTTTGGCTTTGATTTTCTTTGTTGAGAATCTTTATAAGATCTAAGGTTCATATGCCCGTAAGTGACCTTACGATAGATCTCGATCACTTCTTCGCGTAAGTCAGTCTCTAAGCTGTCCAACATATGATGGGGGACATTTCCCTTTTTCATCAAATCTGCCATATATTCGGCCACGACCTCAAAAACCAGGTCCTGAACACCCTGATTGTCGGGATCAATTTGATTGAGATGCTTTTTAAAAATTTTAAGCAGTGGATCTTGTTTCACGTCATTCTTTTCGGCTGGACATTTTTTTTCAAAAGAGGAAACTGTAAAAATGAGTCCAAAAATCACCTCTCTTTCCTTCAGTCTTTTGCAAAACTTTGCCAAATGGTTTCAAAACGAAACGGGAGAAGGTCAGCTGCAAGAAATTTGGACCAATGGTCAGGTCTTGGTTTTTCATTTTTATAAGTTTAAAGATCAATATCTTTGTATTGATCTGGCCATCAATCAGCCCATGTTGGCTTATGTTGAAAAGCGACCACCAGTTGCAAAAAAACAAAATCCGACTGTGCTTTTTTTAAATGCACATGCCAGAAATTTACGCTTAGAAAAAGCTTGGACTCAATCGGATGCGGGGCGAGTTCTTTTTTTGAGTCTTGTTGGAAAAACCGAGGAAGGTTTTTTGGATTGCGAAATAGAAATTCGCCTGATACCGAATGCCGTCAATGTTTTAGTGAGGGCTCAAGGTAAGAAAATTTCTTGGTCTAAACCGCGCGAATTGCCACCTTCCATAGCGCCATTAGAAATGGCAGAACCGCAAGTCAATTGGAAAGAGCTTGGGGAAAAATGGCTTGAGGAAAAATTTGCTCGACGGTCCAGTGAACAAAGAGTCGTCGGCACCGCTGTAGATCCTCGTCTAAAAGTGATTGAGAAAAAGAAAAAGGCCATAGCTGAGATTGAAAAAAAGCTCAGTGAAAATTTAGGGGTGATGTGGTCCGAGCTAGGTGAAAGTTTAAAGGTTTCCGCAAAAGTGCCGGATCACCTGTCTAAACTTTATGATGGTCGAAAAAGTCGCTCATGGAACTTGGAAAATGCTTTTCGGCAGACCAAGTTATTATTGGGAAAGCGAAAAGGTACGTTGGAGCGTTTGGAAATTTTGAAAAGCGAGATTGCGATTCTTGAAGAAAAGCTATTGACCCCCTATCAACCTCAGGAAATTCAATCGAAAAATTCAAGTGGCCAGCCGACCGCATCGCAAAGAGCTCTAAAAAATTTGGATGTAAAAGTTCGGCGTCTTCCTTTAGATGAAGGGGTTGAAGCTTTCATTGGCAAGTCGGCCAGGGATAACTTGGCCCTGCTACGCCGGGCTCAAGCTTGGGATTATTGGCTTCATTTAAAAGATTATCCAGGTGCTCATGCCATAATTTTACGCCCACGTCATAAAGAAATCGGTCCAGAGCATATCCAAAAAGTTTCCCAATGGTTGATTGATGAATCTTTAAGTAAAGAAGAGGCTAAAATGGGCGGGCGCTATGAAGTCGTAGTGGCGGAAGTTCGCCATGTGCGTCCAATTAAAGGTGATAAACTAGGGCGGGTGACCTATCACTACCCTAAAGTTTTCAGCTTTGCATCAAAGACATAAGGCATTGATCTTGCCTAGCAGAACAATTTTGATAAGCTTCTGAAAGTCAATACAACGTAAAAATAGAAGTGCGATTTCACTGACGAGGTTTTATGATTAAGGTTCAAGATCTTTCTAAAAGCTATGGCGGAATCACCGCTATCCAATCATTAAATTTTGAAATCAAAAAAGGTGAAGTGGTCGGTTTTTTGGGCCCCAATGGTGCAGGTAAATCGACTACGATGAAAATCATCACAGGATTTATGGCTCCCACTTTAGGCAAAGCCATCGTCGGTGGATTTGATGTGTTTGAAAATCCAATCGAAGTGAAAAAGAAAATTGGTTACCTTCCTGAAACGCCGCCCGTTTATGGAGACATGACGGTTAAAGACTATTTGGCCTATGTGGCAGACTTGAAGGGTGTGGATAAATCTAAAAAAAATTCTGCGGTGGCGACTGCCATTGAAAAAACAAATTTGGGATCGGTTGAAAAAAGACTGATTCAAAATCTATCTAAAGGTTTTAAGCAAAGGGTGGGCATCGCCCAGGCCTTAGTTTCAGATCCAGATGTTTTGATTTTAGATGAGCCAACTGTGGGCCTTGATCCAAAACAGGTTTCTGAAATTCGAGATTTGATCCAGCAGCTGAAGGGCCAGCATACAATTGTGCTATCGACTCACATTTTGCCCGAGGTTCAAGCGACCTGCGAAAGAATCATTATCATCAACAAGGGTCATATTGTGGCTCAAGATACTTTGGCAAATTTGGCGAACTTAAAATCAGGAAGTCGAAAAGTGAATCTGAAAGTGCGTAAGCACAAGGCTGAAGCGATGGCGGCACTAAGTGGGGTCAGTGGTGTTTTGAAAGTAGCTCAAGGTGTCAGTGAAAAAGATTATGTGATTGATGCTCAAGAAAACGAAGAAGTGATCGAGAGAATCGCCGCTGAAGTGATTCAGTCGGGATTGGGGCTACTTGAGATCAGTTCAGCCAAGGCCGATCTTGAGGATATCTTTTTGAAGTTAACTTATGGAAATCAGACGGAGGCTTCGATATGACAAAAGCTCTAGTGATTGGGAAAAAGGAAATAAAAGGATTTTTTCTAAATCCAAATTTCTACATCGTTTGTTTTTTATGTTCAGGGATTTTTAGCTGGGTTTATCCAAATGTTCTGAATAAGTTCGCCATGGCGATTCAAACATATGTCTACCAGCCAGAAATTCCTAAGCAACAATTGAACATTCATTATCAAGTTTTTTTGCCGCAGTTAAATATTTTGAATCTAATTTTGATCTTCGTGGTTCCCGCATTGACCATGCGACTATTTGCTGAAGAAAAGAAACTTCGAACTTTTGATTTGCTTTTAACCTCACCAGTGACTTCAGCGGAAATTGTCGCGGGTAAATATTTGGCGGCTTTGGCGGCCATCTTTGGAATCTGTTTTCTGTCTTTCATGTATCCAATGGCAACCGCAGTGTTTACCAAGCTGAATTGGGCGACCTTAAGCATCGCATTTATCGGAATATTTGTGGTGGGTGGAGTCTATGCAGCCATGGATTTGTTTGCATCAAGTTTGACCGAGTCAGCGGTGGTGGCTTATGTGCTGGCGGTTATTTTTAATATGTCAGTTTGGTTCATCGGCATTGGGGTTGATGTGGTCGACAGTCCTTTGGCGCGACAGATCTTTGAGCATATTTCGCTCAATCAACACTTGATTGGAATGGTTGAAGGCACGATTAGGACGAGCAGTGTGGTGTTTTTGGGAAGTTTGATTTTTCTTTTTTGTTTTTTGTGTGAACGAGTCGTTGAAAGCTCACGTTGGAGATAGTCATGAAAAAGCAAGGCATCGTATTTTTTTTAATTTCAGGCATTTCTTTAGTTTGTCTTTTTGTATTGCGATTTCTATTGGGCGGCTGGGTCGACTATTTATGGGTGCCACTGGTTCTTTTTGTTGGCGCATTGATTGCGGGTCTTTGGACTTATCGAAAGCTTTATCGCGAATTCTTTAGTTTGAAGACGACTAAGCAAGGTTTCAGTATGGGCGGTATGATCTTGCTCGTGTTTACTTTGCTTGTGGCGGTTAATTTTATCGGAGCCCGAAAATATAAAACTTTCGATTTTTCATCAGCTCAGGTGAATACCCTTTCCGCTCAAAGTAAAACCTTGCTTGCCAATCTGGGCGATGATTTGAAAGTTCTTTATTTCTATAAAAGGGGAACCGAAGGTGTCGAAGAAAATCGCAGAGCCTTTATTGATTTGATTAAAAAATACCAAGATCAATCTGACCGAGTGAAGCTGAGTTTTATTGAGGTAAACGAAAATCCGAAGATGGCAGAAGACTACGGCGTCAACAAGGGTTCTGGTTTGGTTTTTATCGATTACAAAGGGCGCAGAAGTAAAATTGAAAAGATCGATGAACAAGAGCTGACCGGAGCTTTGGTTAAGGTCACAAGGGAAAAAGATAAGAAGGTTTATTACCTTGTGGGTCACCGAGAGCGAGATTTTGAAGAAGCCAAAGATGCAATGGGTTTAAATGCCTTCAAAAAATTGCTCGAGGGCAATCGCTATGTCGTTAGTCCGTTAAATTTAAATCAAGTCGCAACTGTTCCCAATGATGCGGATTTAGTTGTCATCGCGGGTCCGGAGCAAGCATTTCTGGATCATGAGATTAAGGCATTGAAAGAATATTTACAGGCCGGTGGAAGTGCGCTCATCGCAGCCAAGGCCACTAGTGAAACGGGTCTAAAGAGTTTGCTGGAACCGATCTCGGTTCAATTAAAAAAACAATTTGTCGTGCAAGTCATGGACACGCCACTGGGTAAGGCGGTCAATCCTCAGGCGACGCCAGTCAGTGATTTCAACAGTGCTGTTGCAATCACCAAGCCATTTGGTCGCGGAGAATTTGTCGTCATGCGACTTCCAAATTCGATCGAGCATGGAACGATGCCAGCAGGCGTGACTTTTCAAGATCTACTCAAGACCGATAAAAACTCGATGGCATTTCCGGATGTGGGATTTAAAGGAGCCGGAGTTCCGGGTCCATTTTTAATGGGTGGACTTGTCAGCGGAAAATATCCAGGTGGAATTACGGTCACAAATGATAAAGATGCAAAAGCGACTGACTTTAATTTGGTAGTCATTGCAGACGTCGACTTTTTATCAAATCAATTTCTATATAAAAATCTGAACCGAGATTTGGCATTAAACACGGTGGCCTATTTGGTGAAAGAAGAAAATATAATCTCAATCACGCCAAAAGAAGTGGATGTGACTCAGTTGCAGATCACCGAGACTCAGTTCTATCTGTTTATCTTTGGCTTTATTATCCCGCTTCCATTGCTATTGGTTATTACCAGTGGAGTTCTTTGGTACCGTCGGAGATTTGCATAATGAAAAAACAAACTATGGCTTTTACGGGATTTGTAGCCTTGGTTGTTGGATATGCCATTTATGACTATAAATCCGAGCAGAAAACTGAAGAGAAAAAGCAAACGGCTTCAATGCTGGCGACTTTATCTGTTGATCAGATTTCTAAAGTGACTTTAAAAAATGAAAAGGGTGAATTTAGTTTGGGGAAATCTTCGCAAGGTTGGAGCATCCTTTCGCCAATCGAGGACGCGGCCAATGATTCGGCAGTTCAAGAATTGATCGATGGAATTGTGACTGAAAAGTCCAATGATGTGGCGGCTGAGGGCGAGGCTTGGACCAAAGAGACCTACGGTTTGGTTTCACCTAAAGGAATTGTTTCGATCGAAGACAATTCGGGCAAAAAAGAGCAGTTCGTGGTTGGTTCAATCAAAAGTTTTCAAGGTGATGCCTTCATTCAAAAACTCGATGAAAAAGGCGAAGGTAAAAAAGTTTTTGTGGCCAACTCGACTTGGTTTGCAAAAGTGGATAAGTCGATGGATCAATTTCGCGATCGCCGATGGATGAGGACCTCTGCACAAGGGGCAAAAGAAATTGAATTCACGAGAGTTGAAAACAAGCACACCGAGAAATTTAAATTGATCAAAAAAGATGACAAATGGGTGGCAGAAGGTCATTTGGACTATCATTTGGATCAAAATAAAGTGCGCGAAATTTTGGGAATGCTCAATTCAACCGAGGGTCTTGAAATTGTTGCGGACAAAAGTCGCCAGGCTAGTCCTAAAGAGCTAAAAGCTTGGGGATTGGCAGAACCAAGATTGCACGTTCAAGTTCATTTGCAGGGCTCTGATGGCAATAAAAAGACTTGGCTTGGGAAATTCTCTTCTGCTCAGGACAAAGAAAAAGTTTCTCGGTTGTTGGTCAGTGACCCTTATTTTGTTTTTAAAATTGCACCGACAGATTCCGATAAATTTTGGGGCGCAAATTTAGATAGTTTTCGCGACCGAACAGAGCCTTTTTCGGTCGACAAAACAAAAATCAAAAAAATTGAAGTTTCCTTTGGTGGCAAAGTGAATGAACTAAGTCTGGAAGGCGAAATTTGGAAATCAGCAAATGGGAAAGTGGATTCAGATAGAGTTCGCTCTTTGATTACGAAATTTTCGTCTCTAAAGTTAGCTCAATTTGAAGCTAAGGATGCTGTGTTTGATAAATATATCAGTTTTACAGATGAACAAGGTCAAGAGTTCTATAAATTGCAATGGGGAAAGTTAGAAAAAGCTAAAATCAATGGGGCCGAGACCTCTGTATTTATAGCGAAATCTTCGATGTTTCCAAAGGCATTTACGGTGTTAGAAGGCGATATCAATTCTTTTAAATTAGATGAGTTAATGGAAAACCCGAAGTTGGATTCGGCTTCCGGCAAGAAAGAAGAAAATCAGAAATGAAATCAGTCATTGTAAAGTCTCCGACTCGAGTCGATTTAGCTGGTGGAACATTGGATTTGTGGCCTTTATACAATTTCGTTGGCGGCGCCAAAACCATCAATGTGGCCATTGATATATTCACGACTGCTGAAATCATGGAATTGCCCGGCACTGAAATTGAATTGATTTCAGAAGATCTTAAATTTCAAAAAAAGTTTAAAAATTTACAAGAATGCTTAAATGATTCGGACAAAATTTTAGGTCTGCTAAAGGCGCAGTTGAAATTTTGGCAACCACAAAAGGGTTTTCGTTTGACGACCAGATCGGAAAGTCCTGTTGGCGGCGGTCTTGGTGGAAGCTCTAGCTTGACCATCACCTTGTTGAAGGCTTTTGGACAGTTTTTAAATAAAGAGATTCTGGATGTTCACCAAATGGTTCACATCGCGCACAATATCGAAGCCGAAGTCTTAAACACTCCAACGGGAACTCAAGATTATTATCCGGCTTTTAGTGGTGCCATCAATGTCTTAGAGTACAGTCAAACGGGGATTCAACAGCGAGTTCTGGTTCGAGAAACTGACGAATTGGCCAAAAACTTTTTGCTGATCTACACAGGCAAGGCTCATCACTCGGGTTTGAATAATTTTGAAGTTTTAACTAAAGCGATTCAAAAGGACCCACAAACGACAGCCGCTCTTCATGATTTGAAGAAAATTTCAGATGAAACTGTGACGGCTGTTGAAAACTCGAAATGGTCCGAGTTGCCGGCATTGTTTCAGAGGGAATTTAAGGCTCGGGTGGCCTTGGCCCCGGCTTTTTCAAGCCCGGAAATTGAAAAATTGGCCGAAGTTGCTTTGCAGGCAGGCGCCAGTGCTGTTAAGATTTGTGGAGCGGGTGGAGGCGGTTGTGTTCTAGTTTGGGCACCACCAATCAGCCGAGAGAGGGTGAGTGCCGCATGTCTAAAAGCAGGGTTCCAAGTTCTCGCCGCAAAACCGGTCGGAAAAAGTTAAGTTCTAGCAAGAACAAAACAAAATCATCCACGACAATTCCACAGTCTAAAAATTTACATCGCTTTATTGGTATTTCTTTGTCAGGCGGCAAGGCGGATAAAGCCTGTGTCGCGGTCATCGAGTATTTTCCTGAGCATAAAAAGATTTTTCTGGCCCGGATGTATGAGAAAATTAAATCCGAAGATTTCATTTCGGCTGATCATAAAATTCATGAAATTATATCTCAGTATCACAGTGATATTGATTTGCTTGCCTATGACGTTCCACTCAGTCTTCCGAAGTGTATCACGTGCAAATTGAAGTGCCCGGGATTTGAATCCTGTGCTGAACCCGAAATTGAATGGTTTCGAAATTTTTACGCTGAAATCAATAAACACAAAAAACCAAAAAGAATGTTCACACCTTACACGCAACGATGTGTTGAAGGTTACATTGGACACTCTCTGGAAGAAAGTTTTGATATTCAACACGCATTGGGTTCAAACATGGCTCCACTCGCGGCACGGGCACTTTTTATTCAGCGACGACTTCATGTTCCCAGTATTGAAACATATCCGAAGCTCACAGTCTGGCGATTGGGTTTAGAGCTCAAGGTCGCCAAAAGTCATTTGCGCTTTCACCGCCACGTGGTGGGCGGGGATGAAAGTCGTTCGGTGTTTTTGCATCAATTAGCAGAAAGGCGTCAGGTTTTTTTCTATCAGCAAGATTTGAAAATTATGGTGGAAAACAATCATGCGTTTGAGGCATTTATTGCAGCCTATACGGCCTATTTAAAATCGATCGGGGAAACAGAACCTCGTCCTGCGGGATTTCCCAAGTCAGAATCTTGGATTCATTTTCCGAAAGCGAAATAAAGCGGAAAAATAGAGTTTTATTCTCTATCGGTCAAAGACTTATAAAATCGCTCTAGGCGAGTTTTAAAGTCCTCTTCTTCTTTTATTAAAAAAGTAGCGTGTTGCTTTGAAGGCTCCACAAACTGATCATGCATCGGTTTGACTTGCTTGGTAAATTGATTGCGGACACCTTCTTCGGTGCGACCGCGTTCTTCAACATCTCTTCTTAGCCGACGTGAATATCTTAAATCTTCGGAAGTGTCGACGAAAACGGACTCGTCAAATAGCGAGCGCAATTTTTCATGAGTCAAAATTAAAATCCCATCCACTAAGATGTACTTTCTAGGAGCGACGGAAATGGTGTTGGAAACTCGTTTGTGAGTTTTGAAATCATAAATAGGAACTTCAATTCGGTGGCCATTCTTAATTTCCGAAATATGCTGGC
This sequence comes from uncultured Bdellovibrio sp., assembly GCA_964505225.1. GTDB lineage: Bacteria > Bdellovibrionota > Bdellovibrionia > Bdellovibrionales > Bdellovibrionaceae > 21-14-0-10-47-8. The sequence goes on from CAZDHC010000068.1 coordinate 10,863, forward strand.
TCAACAGTTGAAAGTCGATGGCGTCTGGATGATCAAAGTTGACCGAGCCTCCATCGAAATCAAAGTTTTTAGATTGATCGATATAATAGTTATCCTGAGAGATCACCACACAATGATCATCGCCAATTAATTTCCGCAAGGAATTGGCGAAATAGGTTTTACCAGAGCCTGAGCCGCCGGCAATTCCCAATATCAAACTGTGATTTCTTCTATTTATTGAGTTCCCACCTGAATTGTTGGTCATCTTGTTTGATACAACCGATCTCCGGCGTCACCAAGTCCTGGAACCAAGTAACCATTTGGTGTCAGTTCATGCTCCACTGACAATGCAATCACTTCAACATCCGGGTGAAAGTGTTTTAACTTTTCTAACCCAGTGTCGCTGACCAAAATACTTAAAACTTTGATCGGGCCGACTTCGTAGCTTTTTAAGCGATCGATAGCGGCGATAACCGTGTCACCTGTCGCAATCAGCGGCTCGCAAACAAATACGGGGATGCCAACATGATTCTCGGGAATTTTGAAATAGTACTCGACCGTGTTTTTAATAAATTTATCTCGGTAGATTCCGATGTGACCGGCCGAAGAAAAAGGAAGCATGGACATGACGGCATCCAAGATCGGATTTCCCGCTCGCATAATGGCCACGATAATGGGCGGGTTTTTGATTCTTTTCACTTTGGTTTTAGTGATCGGAGTTTCAATTTCCACTTCATCAAAAAGTTTCCAGTCGGCCATCGCTTCGTAGGCTAGAACCCGAGAAATTTCTTTGGTGATTTCTCGAAAGTCTTGTGTCGATGTTTTCTTGTCTCGTAAAATGCCCACTTTGTGTTGCATCAACGGGTGATCGATCAGAGTTAAATTTTTTATTGAGTTCTTTTTTGCAGTCATTTTCATTCCTTAAAATATTCTAAAAATCGAAATTCAGTTAAAATACTGTTCCATCCAAAATAATTTTTATCGGAGGAGGAGATCCAGGTCTTTTCAAGGCCGCGATTCGTCTTCCGGCCCACCAAGTTCCACCTTCTAAAACTTTCGCTAATGGAAAATCATTGGAATTCTTTCCCAACTTTTTTTGGATTCTTTGGGCCACTTCGTCTAGTAAGATGACAGTGGCGGCTCGCCATTCGATGGTCACAGGCATTTCTGCTGAAATTCCTTTGGTCAAATTTGCCGGATCTTTGAAGGTGAGCATTCCAAGATCCACAAACAATCCGCCGTTTCGATACTCGGGAAGTCCTGTGAGCTGATCGACATTTTTCAAAGGTAGTCCACCCAATTGGCAGGCATCCAAAAGTGAATAACTGAGCCACTGAGACAATTTGTGAAATGGAATTAAGGCCTCAAAGCTATTTGGTGCTCCAAGTTTTGGATGAGACCAAGTGTCACCCAGCGGAGTATTTTCCCATTTCAGTCGGGAAGGCCAAATCGGTCCAAGATAAGTCAAAATGGATTTTAGGACCTGAAGCGCATCAATGTTTTGATCGACATAAAAAGTTTCCAAGAGATCTGAAGGTCTGCCATTTTTAAAAACATTGGGATTGCTTTGCATGGTCTCGCCAAGTTTTTGCAAAAGTCCCAATCTTCCTTCGACGCCAATCAGGGGATTTTTTTCTGAAACTTGAAAAGCTGATTCGAGTTGAGCTTTGGTTAATTTCAAAAGTCCTTCGGAAGTCGTTTGTGCCGTGGTTTGCGCGCCCTGACCTGCAGAAAACTGACCACTTAAGAACATATGAAAGCTTGCGACTCCAAGCCCTTCGGATCGATTCAATGTTTGGCCCGTTTTTGTTTCAGAAAACTTCCACAAATCTCCAGCTCCGGCGTCGAGCAACACAGACGGAATGATCAGGTCGATCAAAGTTCGAACCTTTTCAGTTGGATTTTTTTGATTCAAAGCCAATTCTGGCCATTGAATTCGATCCACTCCGCCAGGACGAAAATGTCCAAGGCGAGAATGAAAGGGAATATCTAAGGTCGGGTATTTTTCTAAAATGGTTTGGTAAACGAAGTCGACCACTTCATCCCATTTTTCAGGATGAAATTCGAGCTCACCTTGACCGCTTTTGGTCAAATTGAAAAGCCTATTGCATCTTTCCCGGATGGCTTTTGGTGAAAGTAGGAAATCCACTTGTTGGGTCATGATTCTTCAATCTTTCTGCCAACAACTTTATTCAGCTCTTCGCCTTTTTTTACTTCGCCTTCGGTGAAATATCCTGCGGCTTTTTTTGCCTCCATCTCAACTTGGGCATCTTGTGGAATCAGGTCCATCGGAATCGAAATTCGATTGATGACTTTGATTCCACTTTTGACGATGGCATCATATTTCATGTTACTCATCGAGTGCATATTGTGGATGACTTTAATTCCAAAATATTGAAGGACGTCGGGCATTAGTTCTTGAAAACGCGCATCTTCGACTCCGGCCACACACTCAGTGCGATGGAAGTAGTTGGCTGCTGTGTCGCCGCCTTCTTGTCGTTTTCGAGCATTGTACACTAAAAATTTTGTCACTTCGCCAAGCGCACGGCCCTCTTTGCGATAGTAAGCTATAATTCCGACTCCGCCACGCTGAGCTGTTCTAGCGGCATCTTCAATTCCGTACATCAAGTAGGGGCGGCAAGTGCAAATGTCAGATCCAAATACGTCTGAACCGTTGCATTCGTCATGAACTCGGCAAGTTAATTCCACTTCTGGTTTTGCCAGATCAGCGGGATCGCCAAAAATATAAACGGTTGTTGAGCCAATAGGTGGAAGAAAAACTTTTAAATCAGGTCGAGTGACCAATTCTGGAAACATGCCACCAGTTTCTTGGAAGAATATTTTTCGCAAAACGCCTTCTTCAACGCCAATTCGTTTTGCAATTCCTGGCAAATACCAAACGGGCTCGATCGCCACTTTGGTGATTTTAATGTCTTTATTTGCAGTTACGATTTTACCGTCGATTTTCAGACGACCCTTGGCGATGGCATCATGGATTTCTGGGATCATCAATCGTGCTTGAGTCACGGCAATCGTTGGTCGGATATCATAACCTTTTTGATAGTAGTCTTTGAAGTTGATCATCGAATCCGCGCCCCAAGGATCAATGGAAACGATTTTTTCTGGATCACTCCATGAAGGATAAGGTCCAATTTTAGTTGTGCTATCTGTTAAATTTAAATCCGGCTTAAAGGTCGACGGGAATTGGCCTGAGGCAATCGATAAAGCACGGTAAACAGTGTAGGAACCCGAGTGAGTACCAATGGCATTTCTTTTTTTAGTGTCAGTTACCGAAGCGACCACTGGTCCGCGTTCAGCAGGGGTAGCAGCTCCCCAACGAATTGGTAAAGCTTCTTTGTAAACTTGCGGTGCGTGCGTGGTCAGAACCACGTGAGAAGATTTTTGCATATCCATATAAGACTCCTTTAAGACATCCAAGTTTGATCAGATTGTTTTTCCCATTTGGTCGTCACTTTTTTAACCTGACTCCAAAAATCCAATGAATGATGGCCAGTGATATCACCGTGCCCGTATTTTGAAATATTGATTCCGCCAAATGAAAAAGGCTCGCGCGGCACTGGAACTCCAATGTTCACGCCCACCATGCCCGCATTGGCACTTTGAATGACTTTTTCAGCAAGTGCTCCAGAAGAAGTGAACACCGAGCAAGCATTGCCGTATGGGTTTGCATTTTCAATTTCAAGAGCTTCGCCGATGGATTCGCAACGAACGATGGAAATGATGGGACCGAAAAGTTCATCACAGCCAGCCTCGCTGTTTCGATCGACATTGTCTAAAATGGTAGGACCAATCCAATTTCCATTTTCAAATCCAGCGGGTGCTTTGGCTTTTCGACCATCAAGCAATATCTTCACGCCTTTTTTCTCGGCGCGATCGATAGCCGACCGTAAAAACTCGACTTGAGATTTTGTGATGATGGCTCCCATGTCAGTTCCCAATTTTAAACTAGAAGCTCGTTCCACGATTTTTTGAATATGTTGATCAACATTGCCAACGGCCAAAAGAACCGAGGCAGCCATACATCTTTGGCCGGCGCAGCCAGTGAACGAATCTGAAATTCCAACACCGGTTAAATCTAAATTTGCATCCGGAAGTAAGACGATGTGATTTTTAGCGCCTCCAAGTGCTAACACTCTTTTTCCCAAGGCCGTACCGCGATCGTAAACGGCTTTGGCAACTTTCGAAGAACCAACAAAGCCTATGGCTTTGACTGCCGGGTGATCGATGATGGCGTTCACGGTCTCGCGATCACCTTGAAGGATTTGAAATAAACCAGCAGGAAGGCCCGCTTCCATTAAGGCTTTGGCCAACAAATTTGAAGTCAGCGGAGTTTTATCAGAAGGTTTCCAGATGTAGGCATTACCCAAAGCCAGTGCAATCGGGATTGTCCACATCGGAACCATTGCTGGAAAATTAAATGGCGTGATGTTGGCAATTACGCCCAAAGCTTCGCGGCGGTATTCGCAAAACACGCCTCGAGAGACTTCGATTTTTCCGCCCAAATCTAAATTTTGAATGCTCAAGGCAAACTCTAAAACCTCGACACCTTTTGCAAGACCAGCCTTAGCCTCACTCCAAGTTTTTCCACTTTCCGAGGCAATGATATGGCTCATCTGATCCATGTCGCGCATCAGGATTTGGCGAAACTGATAAAGAACTTTGGCTCGCTCTTTCATTGGAGTCAGTCCCCAATCCTTTTGAGCGATGGCTGCTTTTTCACAGGCCACTTTCACATCATCAGAGATTGAGTTGTGATATTCGCCAATGACGTTACCAGAGTAGGGAGAAATGACATTTTGTTTTGCTCCAGAACCGGTCACAAATTGATTGTTGATAAAGTTCTGGCAAACAATTTTCTCTTTAGGCAGTGCTACGTTCATAAATCCTCAGCTTGATAAAAGAGAAGATTCTAGGTTTTGAGCGTTGCGCCAAGCAAGAGTAAACTATTCGCCGCGTGTTGAAAGGTGTCGAAATAGCCAAAATGCCGCGATTTGCGTCTTAACGTCCGAGATTTCTTGATTCCAAATTTTCTTTTGCAGCTGCTCTAAGGTAACCGTTTCCAGCTCAAGGATCTCGTCAATATCCCGTTCCATAGGAGCCGGCTCTAGATTTTGAGCCAAATAAAGATCAATATGTTCGTTCGAATAGCCAATGACAGGGTGGATCCTGGTTAAAAAAGTCAGTTGGTCCGAGCGATAGCCCACTTCTTCTTGAAGTTCCCGGGCCGCAGTCTTTGCGGTGGATTCGCCGGGGTCGCACTTGCCGGCAGGAAATTCTAAAAAAACTTTTCCCACCGCATGCCGGTACTGGTGAATCATCAAAACTTCGTTTTCATTGAGCATGGGAATAATCAGGGCGGCACCCGGATGCTTAATATATTCGCGGACAGAACGGTGGCCATTGGAAAGCTCCACTTGGTCACGCCAAACCTTCAGAAAATTGCCTTGAAAGACAACTTCTGTGCCTAAAACTTTTTCGATCAATTTTTTCATCTCTTTTAGGCTATCACTATTTCACTTTAAGAACACCTCGACAGAAGTAGGGAACTCGACCGAGGGCTGCCATTGCGATTCTAGACTTTGTCTGTGAGCGATTCGAACTCACAATAAGGACTGATGAACATAATGAAAAAGTGGATTTTATTCCTAATCACAATGCTGACTTTTCAATTTGTGCAAGCCGAGCAAGAATACAGGCTGGAGCACAAATTGGTGCGGCGTTTGGCTGTTTTTCCAATTGCGGATGCCAATGTATCAACCAACGAAGATGCTTGGTGGCAAATGCGAGAAGTGCTGACCAAGGATCAAAGATTTTTCGTCGCCAGCCGTCGCTTTTTAATCAACCGAGGCGTATTTCAACCCAGAAAAACTTTGAAACCCGCGGACGTCATAATTCTGTCTAAGATTTTGGATGCCGAGGCTTTGATCACCACCAATTTAGAAGAGCGCACTTTGCACATGAACGTGTATGAAGGTGAAAACGGATATTTATTGTGGCATGGGGATATCGAACTACATCCAGCAATTCCGATCAAAGATCAAATGGTTCGCGTTAGCACCCAGTTGATCCAAACCTTTATGGCGTCGATTCCCTATCAAGGATTTCAGGTCATTGATGAATCAATTGGCCGAGCTGTGTACGAAGACGAAGCCGGTAAATATGCTCAAGTCTATATTGGACAAAATTCTTCCATTCAAGTCGGTGACATCGCTCAGTGGGTCGAGATCCATGGTGAAGTTGGTCAAGGACTATTTACTGATTCCGCGCGGGTCACTATTTTTGCCGAAGGAAAAGTAAAATCAATTAAAGGCGAAAGAGCCGTGATCCAATTGGCAAAGCTGACAGATTTGCAGGACTTAAAAGAGAACTCATTGATTCGATTTCCCAAGGAGATCAATCGATTGAAAGAACAATTTTCTTCGGGCGAAAAGACTTCAAGCTTATCGTCCGAGTATTTGTCCAGTGAGCTCAAGGGTGCCAGTGAATTCAACAAAGACCACAGTTCCACTTCTTCCACTTTGCTTTGGATTGCCAATTTAGCTGGCTTTATTTTGCTCGCATTTTAATATTGATCTAATATCCACCGATATGATCTTCGGATTTTATTTTTGGCAATGGTCTAAAAAAGTTTTTCAATCCAGAATCTTGAAGTGGCGAAGATTCATAACTGGAAATCCAAGTTTCCGGAGTCTCCATGCACATAAAGATTTTCCAATCCAAGCTCTTTGATTTAAAGGCTTTGATCACAAATTCGAGCATTTCATTGCGAAGTTTAAAGTCATAGCGAAGTTTTGCGCCTTCGCCGGGAAACATTTCCGCCGATGTCACATGTGACTTCATGCCAAAACGTTCTCGCATCATGTGACGCTGTTCCGGTTGAAATCTCAGTGCTCCAACTGACATCACTTGAATTTCCTTGGGGCTAAACATTTCAGTGATTGAATCCACAACCTGTTGATACCCAGTTTTCCAATTGGGATGATAGATCAGTGGATCGATGTGAAAGGCGATTGGAAATTTTTTGTCAGCGCATTTTCGCGCAGCCATTAGACGATCTTGAAAACTAGCAGTGCCATGCTCTTCAGACCTAATGATTTCGGGAGCATTGATCGACCAGCTCGCCACAACATTTCCCGCATGATCGCAGTCCAAAAATTGATCCACTTGAGCGGACTTGGTTTTAAATTCCAAAGTCCATTTAGGATATTGCTTAAAAAATTCGATGAGTTTTCTAGAGTACAAAGACAAAGGATCCATACTCAATGAATCAATCACTTCGCCAGTGCCGACTCGATAAGGTAAATTCGGATGCTCATCCGCCATCTGTTTTAGCTCTGAAAGTGCTTGATCGATGTTCGAGTACATCATCATCAAAGGCGCGGTCAGATAGCTTTGAAGGTAGCAATAAGAACAATTCATATTGCACTGACTGCCAAGATTTAAGACGTAGTAGTTGCAACAATTTAAAGTCTTTTTTTGGCTCGCACCTGGGCAGCGGCGAAAAAAATGACCTTCAAATGGTTTCACGTAAAGCAGT